>JAENWC010000562.1 GCA_016650235.1 Terriglobia bacterium | reverse complement strand
TTGAGGCGTTCGCGCTCGATATTGAGGCGTTTGTCGAGCTCCTGGGCAGTGGCGCGGGAGATCTTGAGCTTGAGCTCGACGATCAAGCCTTCGCGGTAGAGGCTCTCGTCCCGCTCCCATATGAGCCTGGCCTGTATGTGGTCGGATTCGACGCGTGCCATTTCGGCTTGCTGGGTCAGGGTCTGGCTCTGGAGTTGTACGCGAAGGTCCTTGAGACGGGCTTCCGCGCCTCTGACCTGGAAGTCGGCCTCGAGCGTGGCCAGTTCGAGTTCAGGGTTGGTGAGGGTGAGGATCACCGAGTCCGGTTCGACGGTTGTGCCGGGCCAGATGAAGACGCGCTCGACGCGGCCGTCGGTGACGGCGGGGACCCAGAGGGTCTCTTCGGCGACGAGCGTGCCGAGTCCGCGGACCATACGTGTCATGGGACCGCGCTTGACCTGCCCGGGCCAAACGGAGGCGGCTTCGACGAGCGGAGCGGCTGGCTTGAGTCTGTCGATGCCGATGGTGAGGGCGGGGATAGTGACGGCGAGGACACCGATGAAGACGAGGCGGCGTATCCACTTGCGTCGGGCAACGTCCGGGCGCTGGATATCCATACTAAGTATTGACTGATGTGGCACTTTGGGGGCCATGATGTAAGTTATTGATAATAAAGGATATATGTGTTTGAAGCAGTGTTCGTTTATGGGACGCGGGTGTCCGCCGGCGGACGGTCTATATAAAATGTTGCGCGAGCCACGCCAGGAGTTGCTGGTAGAAGAAGCGGTTGTTCTCTCCTTTGAGAATCCAGTGGTTTTCGTCTGGGAAGACGATCAAGCGGCTAGGGATGCGGAGGCGCTGGAGAACGCTCCAGTTTTCGAGGGTCTGGTTGAGGGGGACGCGGAAGTCGCGTTCGCCGGCGGTGAGCAGGATGGGTGTCTTGAAATTGGCGGCGTAGCGGATGGGGTTCTGGGTGCGCCAGACGGGGCCTTGTTCCCAGACGGGTCCGCCGTTGTTGATCTCACGGTGATAGATGGTGTCGCTGGTGCCCCATTGGGATTCAAGGTTAATCAGACCGGCGTGGGCGTAGAGGCATTTGAAACGGGTGGTGGTGGCCTGCAGCCAGTTGGCGAGATGGCCGCCGTAGCTTGCGCCCCCGGCGGCCATGCGGGTCCCGTCGATGAAGGGGAACTGTTTGAGGGCTTCGTCGACGGCCTGATTGATTTCCTCGCCGGGGGTTTTGAGCGGGTCGCCTTGAATGGCCTGAGAGAAGGCTTCGCCGAAGCCTGTGGAGCCGGTGTAATTGGTGGTGAGGATAACGTAGCCGGGGCTGGCCAGCAGGTGCACGTTCCAGCGCTGGTGGAACTGGTCGCGCGACATGGTGTGAGGGCCGCCATGGATGAACACGACGAGTGGGTACTTCTTGATCGGGTCGAAGGCGGGCGGGAGTGTGATCATGTTGTGGATCTTGCGCCCGGCTTTGGAGGTAAACCAGAAGTGGCGCGCAGGGAGCCAATCGATTCCGGAGGCAGCGGCGGTGTTGAAGCTGGTGAGCCGTTGATGGCCGCCGGTGACTGGATCGATACGGACAATTTCGGAGGGGCTGATGGCGCTTTCGAAGTTGGCGTAGAGGGCGGGCTGGGCGGCTTTGGCGGGTATGGCGAGATTGAAGTAAGTGCCCGAAGTCATCAGGAGGGCGGGCATGGCTGGGCCGCCCTGGGCGGGAAAGGCGAACAGTTTTTCGTGGCCGTGCTCTTCGCCCAAGGCATAGAGAGTGGAGCCGTGGACGGCGAAGGTGGTAATGGACCGGTCGAGCGAGGCGGTGACCGGATGGGCGGCAGAAGCTGTGATACGAACGATGCGGGAGAGCGAGTAGACCTTGGGGGTATTCTTTTCTTCGATCGCGTAGAGTGCGCCATCGGGTGAGAAGTAAGGGTTGGCGTAACTGTCTTTGCCAGCAGTGATGCGTTTGGGTTCGCCGCCAGCGGCGGGGACCTGGTAGAGCTGGGTGAGAACGGGCGCGTAAGCAGAAGCGTTGTGGTTGGTGGTGGCGATAAAGACGATGGAGGATGAGTCCGGGGACCAGACGGGTTGGAGGTCGGCACCGGAGTCGCTGCCGGCTCCGTTGAAGCCGGGGCTCGCGGCGAGCCCGGTGCCGGAGAGCAGGTCGCGCTCTTTTGCTCCGGCAGTGAGGGAGCGGACGTGGAGGCGCGGGGTGGACTCGTCGAGCCAATGATCCCAATTGCGAACGGGAAAGCTGTCATAGACTCGGGCGTTGTATTTGTGGATGGTTCGGTCTTTGGCTTGCGTGGAGAAGAGGATGGATTTTCCATCGGGGCTGAACTTGGGGCCGGCGGCCCCGCCGGGGGATTGGGTGAGGCGGGCGGCTTCGCCACCGGAGAGAGAGAGGATGTAGATTTGGGCGTCTTCATCGCCTTCGCGTTTGGTGGAGAAAGCGATGCTCTTGCTGTCCGGGCTCCAGTGGACGGCGGATTCGGCGGCTTTGGTGTGGGTGAGTCTGCGGGGCGGGGATGATTGGTTGGCGGGAACGAGCCAGAGATCGGATACGGTGTCTTTCAGATCGTAGGCGGGTTCGGTGACAGGGAAAACAATCCAAGCGCCGTCGGGGCTGGGCGCGGGGGCGCCTACTCGTTTCATGAGCCACATGGTTTCATGCGTGATGGGAGATTTGGAGTAAGTGGGAAGCGAGATGAGTAAGAGGAGGAGGATTGTTCGCATAGTGAGTTACTTGCCGTCCATGGAAAAGGCGAGCAGCGCGTTACCGGCCATTCCGCCCAGCACGCCGTAGCCGGAGTTGAGGTAGAGCATGCCGCCGGCAACGATGGGTCCGGCGGCGCTGAGGGAGCCGCCTTTGGCTTTGACGCCGTTGACGGTTTGGAATTGCTGGAGCGTGTTGAGCTCCCAGACGATCTTGCCGTCGGCTGAGGCATACGCGCGGAGGTTGCCGTCCATGGAGCCGGAGAGGACGACGCCATCGAGTGCGGTGGCGGGGGCCATTTGCGCGGCGGTGCAGCCTCGGGTGCCTTTGCAGGGAGGCTCGGGCGGGGGCGTGTGCCAGAGCTTCTCACCGGTGGCGATCTGGAGGGCGAAGATACCGCCGGGCTCTTTGGTGAGCACATCCGATACTGGGACGTAGAGGAGTTTGTCATCGGCGGCCATGCCCCACTGGATACCGCCGAGGGCGGAGCCTTTGCCGACGCGGGTCTGCCAGACGATCTTGCCGGCGCTATCGGGATCGATGCCGTAGGCGATGCCGGACTTTTGGCCAACCAAGAGGATACGGCGGCCGCCGGAGAGTTTGCGAAGGATGGGGGAAGCGCCGATGTCGAAATCCGGTCCGGCTTTTTCGGGGCAGCTCGGATTGCCCTGGCCGGAGCAGGCGAAGGTCCAGTTATCGCCGGCCATCAACTGCATGTGCCACTTGAGGGCTCCGGTATCCATATCCATGGCAAGGATGGAATCGGTGGTAGGAGCGGAGGGATCGGAGTAACCGTTGCCGGTGGCGGCGTAGAGGAGACGTTTTTCGAGGTCGAGGGTAGGCGAGGACCAGATGGCGGCGCCGGAGGGACCGTGGAGTTGGGTTCCGCCCGAGCTGAGCTTTGTAGGTTTGGGCGGATCGGTGATGGCGTAAGTTTTCCAGAGGAGCCTGCCGGTTTCGAGTTCGAGGGCAACGACGCTGCCGCGGAAAGTGCAGCAGGGGTATTTGGGATTGCCGGTGGGGATCTCTTCATTGGAGGAGACCGGGACATAGACGCGGGTTTCGTGGAGCTTGGGAGCGCCGGTAAGGCGGACCCAGGGATGGTCTTCCACTTTGGTCTTCCAGATCTGTTTGCCTGTGGGCACGTCGACGCCGTAGACGTTGCCTTTGGCATCACCGAAGATGGCGGCAAAGCGGGCGTTCCGGGCGGCCCCGATGGAGATGGCGGTGCGCACGGCGCCGTCGGCCTTGAAGGTCCAATAGGCGCAGCCGGTGCGGGCATCAAGGGAGTAGACGGTGCCGTCGGTACTGCCGAAGAAGAGTTTACCGGCGACGAGCGCAGGCTGGGCCATGGCGGAGTTGGCGTTGGGAATACCGAAGGCCCATTTGAGTTTGAGGCGCGGGAGATCGGCTGCTTTGAGGCCGGCCATTTTGGCGGGTTGGAAGCGGGAGTTGGAAGGATCGACGCCCCAGCCATTCCAATACGAGGAGTCCGTGCGCGGGGCAGTACCGGGGGCGCAGAGGACAGTGGCGGCTTCGAACTTGACGGCGGTGCCTTTGCCGATGAAGGAAGCGACGGCGGAGTGCTCTTCCGGGGAGAGTGCCTTGCCTTGCTCCTTCATATTGCCGGATTCCAGGGATGTGAGGATGGCCTGCGGGGAGAGCACGGCGAGAGCTTCCGGGAGCGGGGAGCGGTTGACGTCGCCGGAGCGGTGGCAGACGGCGCATTGTTTTTGAAAAATGGCAGCGCCATCCTGGGCTTGCATAGTGAAGCTGCACAGGAGAGCAGTGAGTAGATAGGCACGCATGGTGGCTATCATTATAATTGGGAACCTATGGAACGTAGACAAATGATGTTTGGATTGGCCGCGGCCGGAGCAGTGCGGGAGGCGCCGCTGCCGGATGCGTCGCTCGCATTGAGGCAGCCGGAGAAGTACTGGGCGCGCATCCGGAAGGAACAGTTTCTTTTGCCGGGCTGGCGCGCGTTTTTGAACAACGGGAGTTTGGGACTGGCTCCGAGGCCGGTGCTGGCGGCGGTGACGGGGTATCTGGAAAAGTCTGCCGCGCTGGACCTGGAGGAGTACGATTATCCGCGGTGGGGCTATGAGTTGATGGAGGCGCACCGGAAGGAGATGGCGGAGTATCTGGGGTGCCGGATGGAGGAATTGGCGCTGGTACATAATGCGACCGAGGCATTGAGCACGATTGCGGCGGGGATCGAATTGAAGGCGGGCGATGAAGTGGTGATGACGGATCAGGAGCACGCAAGCGGAAAGGCGGGCTGGGCGGTGCGGCGTGCGCGGCACGGAGTGGTGGTGCGCGAGGTATCGATTCCCTTGCCGCCCAAGGATCGCGGTGAGCTGGTGGAGCGGATGGTGTCGGCGATTGGTCCGCGGACGCGCGTATTGTTTTTCAGCGGGATATTGTCGCCGACGGGACTGGTGATGCCGGTGCGGGAGATCTGCGATGCGGCGCGGGCCAAGGGTGTGATCACGGTAGTGGACGGGGCGCACATGAACGGGCAGATTGCGATGCGGATCGAGGATTTGGGATGCGACTACTATGCGGGCAGTCCGCATAAGTGGATGTTCGCGCCGGCCGGGTGCGGGATCTTGTGGGGCAGGGAAGAGATGCTGGAGCGGTTGTGGCCGAGCATGGTGACGGGGGGGTGGGACAAGAAGGAGGATAAGGCGGCGCGGTTCATGAAGATGGGCACGAACAACCGCGCGATTTTCGAGGGGATGTTGGCGGGAGTTCGTTTTGCGAGGGCGGTGGGAGTGGAGCGGATTTACGGGCGCGTACACGAGCTGGCGCGGAAGGCACGGGAGAAGGCGCAAGGGCTGGGGTATGTGAAATTGTTGACGCCGGAGGATGACAGGATGTACGGGGGGCTGGTGGGGATGGAGTTTGAGAAGGAGCATTTCGAGCGGCTGTTCGGGTTGTGCAGGAAGCGCCGGATTTGGATATTGCGGGCGAGCCGGCTGCGGTTGTCGACGCACATACACACGAGGCCGCAGGATCTGGATCTGTTTTTCGAAGCGGTGGCGGAGAGCCGGCGCGAGAGAAGCAATGGGTAGGTTCGGGCGCAGGTAGAGTGTGCGGGGTGGGGTTGCGATGTGAGTTGCGGCTATAGGGTGGGCTCCTGTTTGGAGGAAAAGTCCTCGTTGGAGCGTTTGGTGGCCTCAATCAGGGTGTTGATGGCGAGTGCAGTCCATGATTTATGAGTTCGTTTTGCAAGGGCCACGATTTCAGTAGCTTTGACTGTGGCCGGGAGCGAACCTTTGCCCAGAGGTTCGGGCAAAAGGGACTGTACGATGCGGTTGGTTTGCAGAGTGCGGAGCTGGCGCAAGGATCTGTGGAATGAACTTTGGTAGCGGGCGTGGTAGCGTTCGAGGCGATCGAACTCTTTTTCGCAATCGGAGTCGAACATGGGGTCGCGGCCTGAGCCGGCCATGCCGACTTGCTGGAGTTCGACGCGGTGTAGGGTCCAGGCATCGCGGAG
>JAENWC010000561.1 GCA_016650235.1 Terriglobia bacterium | reverse complement strand
TTCCGGTCCACCTGGGCAAATCCGAGACGAGCGAAAAAGCCGGGAACATAAGTGAAGGCGAAAAGATTGGAAAGATCGGCTTCGCGAGCCTCCCGCTCCAGTGTTTCTACAATCTTGCGATCAATCCCGGTTGCTTTGGATTCTGAGGAAACGGCCAGCGACCGGATCTCTCCGGAGGCCGCAGTGTAGTAGTGCAGCGCCCCGCACCACTATTTTCAAGATCGATCTCACACGCCAGAAAATCGTGAATGCTTTCGGCCAACTCGAATTCGGTTCTGGGGAGCATGATAGCCTGCCCGGCGTAGCCATTGATCAGAGCGAGCATCTGAGGGATGTCCCGCATGGTTGCTTTGCGTACTTGCATTCCAGGCTCCATCACGGGGAAGCCACCAGGCGCGTGCCACTGGGCTGCCCCTCGAGCAGGCGCGCCAGAATGCCTGGTTCATCGCCTGGCGCGATACAAACTTCCCGTACCCCATTCCGCAAGGCTTGATGGGCCGATTCCAGCTTGGCCTGCATACCTCCGGTGGCGACCCCTGCCGCGATGAGTTGCTCGCTCTGAGACCGAGTCAGCGTACCTAGAATTTGTTTGTTGGCGTCCAGCACTCCTTGCACATCGGTCAGGAACAAGACGCGTTCGCAGCCGAAACTGGCGGCGATGGAGGCCGCCATTTGATCGGCATTTACGTTATAAATATTCCCTTTACGGTCACCCGCCACGCAGGCGACCACGGGAAGAAAGCCATTGCTTACTAATGTTGATAAAATCTCGGGATTGCACCGGACTGGACGGCCCACCGCGCCCAAGGCAGGGTCCAATTGTTCGGCCTCGAGCAAGGCTGCGTCAATGCCGGTCAGTCCCACCGGGCGCGAGCCGGCCTGCACAAGCGCGGCTACTAATTGATGGTTGACCGTGCCTGCAAAGACCTTGAGAACGGCGTCCACCACTTCCGGCGTGGTGACGCGAAGCCCGTTCACAAAGCGGCTTTCCACGTTCCGCTCCGCAAGGAAACGCGTCATCTGTTTGCCGCCGCCATGCACCACTACCATCTCGAGCCCCGGCCGCTGGGCCGCTGTGATCTCGGCGGCGAGCCGTTTTCTGGAATGATCTTCGTCCAGCAGCGTGCCGCCCAACTTCACCAGCACACGCTCGGGCTTTGCGAGGCTCATAGCAGACCTTCCGTCTCACCAAAGCCGAGAATCAGATTCATGTTCTGGATCGCCTGGCCGGCGGCGCCTTTCACCAGGTTGTCAATCACTGTGACGATCACAGCGCGGCCTGTCGCGGCGTCAAACTTTACGCCGATGTCGCAGAAATTTGTGTGCGCCACCGCGCTGATGCTGGGGATCCCGCCGGCATCATACAGGCGCACAAACGGCTCATGCGCGTAACATTTTTCGTAAATCGTCAACAGCTCTTCGGAGGAGTGTATCCCAGGCGCACGGAAGTAGATGGTCTCAAGAATCCCGCGATGAATCGGGAGGAGATGTGCGGTAAAGCTGAATTGACTCTCCTCCAGACCCGCGTTTTGCAGGACCTCAGCCACGTGCCTGTGATCCAGGATCGAGTAGGCGGAGAGATTCTCCGTCACTTCGCAAAAATGAGTCTTCAGGCTCGGCTTGCGGCCCGCGCCACTCACGCCGGACTTGGCGTCACAGACGATGCCGGAATCCAGATCAACCACCCCGGCCTCCACTAATGGCCGGATGGCAAGGCTGGCAGCGGTGGGGTAACAGCCCGGATTGGAGATCAGCCGCGCCCCCCGGATCGCTTCCCGGTAGAACTCCGGCAGCCCGTACACTGCTTCAGACAAAAGCCCTGGCTGTGTATGCTCTTCCTTGTACCAGCGCCTGTAGTTCTCCGCCGTTCGCAGACGGAACGCTCCACTCAAGTCGATCACTTTGGCTCCGGCCTCCAGCAGAGGCAAAGCCAATTCCATGGAAACTTCCGGCGGGGTCGCCAGAAAAACCACGTCCAGTCCGGCCTGATGGACGGCTTCCGGGGTGGAAGGAATTCGTTGTGGCGCGCGGAACCTGAGTGGACGAGGCCGGTCTTCGGAATCGGCCCGATGTTCCATCAAGACGGGTTGTGCGTGCGGATGCCGCTCCAGTAAGGAAACCAGTTCCTGTCCGGAATAACCCCGGAAGCCAACCACACCGGCGAGAACAGACATGATTAATTATTCACTCCAGTGAATAATTATAACATCGTGCGGGAGCGCACTCAGGGGTGATCTACTCTTCCTTCTTAACCACTTCGGTTTGCCCCAGACGTTTCTCCATCTCTTCGAGCTGCTTCTTGACCATGTCGGTGTCGCCGGCCTGCGGCGCGAACTTCAGATAACCCTTCATGTTCTCGGCGGCGCCCTTGTAGTCGCTCTTCATGGCAAGCAGGAGGCCCAGCATATGCTGCGCCTTGGGGATGCGATGCCGCGTGTCCAGCTTGACGCACTCTTCGGCGCTCTTCTCGGCGTCGTCAAACTTTTGCAGGTTGTAACTGGCGACGGAGTTGTAGAAAAAGGCTTCCGGGAAATCGACCGGATTGAGACGAATTACGCGGGCAGTGGTGTCGGCCACATCCTGCCACTTTTGCTCCTTGGCGGACATCAGCGCGAGCTGCAGGTAGGGTTTGACGAACTTGGAATCCGCCTCCAGGGCCTTGGCAAAGGCGTCCTTAGCGGGATCCTTCTTATCCTGCATCTGGTAGATGAGCCCAAGCTCGTGCCAGGCGATGGCGTACTTTGGATACAGGCCAACCGCTTTTTCATACTCTTTTTGGGCGTCGGCCAGCCGCTCCTTGCGAGCCAGTTCACGGCCCTTCTCGTAGGACTTCTTGGCGTCCTTGGGGGCCATCTGCGTCGTCATGCTGATGGTGGTGCCCTCGACGTTGCCCATCTTCCGCAGAATGATGTTGCCGACGTCGGGATTATCCATCAGCCGGCGCCCGCTCAAGTTCACCACCTCGGAGCGGTAGCCGGGAAGGCTGGCCCGTAGTTCGCAACCCATCAGGTCGCGCTCATTGATCCCCCGGCTGTTCCCCATGCTTGAATTGCCGCCGCCGGCTCCGCCAAATCCACCGCCGCCAAATGTATCGGCTGAGGAGCCGACGCTGGCATCCTGCATCATGGCGTTGTTCTCGCCGAGCCGGATGCTGAAACGGCCCTTCTGGTCGGTGTAGCCTTCCGGGCGCTGTACGCCGTTGCAGATCCGCTCAATCACCACCGAATCCGGCGGCGGCGAACCATCTTCGAGAGTGACTTTGCCAGATAGAAAAATCGGGCGCTGCATCTCGGGAAACTGATTACGGTTTTGACCGGGGAAGGTGTCGGGGTTCCTGTTGTTTCCAGGGAATGGATTATTATTGCCCGGGATGCCCGGAGTAGGCGTGTTGGCGCCGGGGCCGGTTCCCCCCGTCCCTCCAGTGCCACCACCACCGCCACCGGCTGGCGGTGATTGCGGCGGAGGCGCTTGCTGTTCCTGCGCCAGTCCGGCTCCCAAAGCCAGCACCACCGCTAATGAAAAGGAGCCGGCCCAACCTGGGGTTCGGCGAATTGTCGAAAAATGCAACATTGCGGATACCTCCCGCGTTCAGAGTTAGCCTCATTGTATGCTTCGCTGCAAGCAATGACAAGGCCGGTTGGCTAGAATAGTTAGTGCACAGGGCGCCGGCCGCGCTCCGTTGTGCATGTTTGCTTAAGGACCGTGTGTAAAATGAAGCGATTATTCAGGATCATCCTGCCCCTTCCGGCTCTGCTGCTGGCCCTAGCCTGTTCAGATGCCCCCAAGACAGCAACGAAAAAGGACCCGCCCAAACCGGTGGAGCCGGTTTCAGGCCGCTATGCCTTCTACCAGATGTACGGCGCCGCCCGCAGTTGGGCGCAGGACCTGCAAGGCATGCAAATGCAAAGTATCACCCTGAACGAGGTGAAGGAGAAAGACGGCAAGTATCCGGCTTGGCGCGTCACCTTTGTCTCTGACAGCAAGCGGTCCGCCAAAACCTTTACCTATTCCGTCGTGACCGCACAGGGGCTCAACAAGGGAATCTATAGCGGTAGCGATGAAAACTACAGCGGGCCACGCGGGCAGAACGCAGCCTTCCCCATGCAGGCGCTGAAGATCGACTCCGACGCCGCCCATGAGACGGCCGCCAAGAAGGGCGCAGACTACTCCAAGAAGCACCCGGACATACCGATCACCATGGTGCTGGAGAACATCAAACAATTTCCGAATCCGGTGTGGCGTGTCCTTTGGGGGCAGAGCATCGGCACCAGCAATTTCTCCATCTATGTGGACGCCAGCACCGGCGACTACCTGCAGACCATGCATTAGTCTGGACCTCTTGCACGGCTGCGCGAATCTGCTGAAACTCAGCGTCCGTTCCGGCAGGGGTTCTGCCAAACGCTCAACGCATGCCTCAATGGTCAGGCCTTCCGCGTGTGTATTGTGTCGAACCTGTGCTGCCAGTTGAGGTGCAATCGTGATGGTCATGGAGGAAGCTCCTGTCATCACCTGTCACGTCATCAAAAGGTCATTGCATCCGTTGGTTGCCTCTGATAGGCTGGAAAAACCAAAAGGGAGTTCCGATGGAACCCAAGCGAAACCACGTGGGGCTTGCCCCTGTCTCTGGAGACCACTAGCATGCGAATCATTTCTACCCTTCTGATCCTGCTCTGCGCCACCACAGCGCCGGTTCTGGCGCAAGGCGAGCGCGGCACCATCACCGGCACGGTCACCGATGCCACCGGTGGCATCGTCGCCGGCGCCAGCGTTACCCTGCGCAACAACGCCACCAACATTCGCACCACCGTACAGGCCAACTCCGCGGGGATCTACGTCTTTCCGGCCCTCAACCCCGGCACGTACGAAGTGAGTGTCGAAAAACAGGGCTTCAAGACCAAGCGCGTGTCCAACCTTCCGCTGGCCACCGGCACGGTGGTCACCATGGACGCGCAGCTTGAGGTGGGCGCGGTCAGTGAATCGGTCCAGGTGGAAGCCTCCGCGGTCCAATTGGAAGTGCAAACTTCGGGACTGAGCAAGGTCGTGGAGTCGCGCAAAGTCGTCGAACTCCCGCTGCTCGGCCGGAACCCGCTGAACCTCGCCTCCACCGCGCCGGGCGTCATCCCCACCTCGGCCCAAGGCGGCAACGGATCTGGGGCCATCGGCTCGGCTACCAACTCGCGCATCTCGGGCGGACTCGCCATGCAAAATGCAGTGCTCATGGATGGCGGGGAATCCCGCGGCTTTACCAGCGGTGGCCAAGCCTATTCGGTGCCCATTGAATCGGTGGAAGAGTTCAAAGTGGAAACAGCCACCTACTCGGCCGAATTCGGGCGGTCCGGCGGCGGCGTGGTCGATGTCGCCACCAAGTCCGGCACCAATGACTACCACGGCGTGGTCTACGAATTCCTCCGCAACGATCACCTGAATGCGAACAGTTGGTCCAATAACCGCAACAGGGTCGCTCGCGCTCTATTCCAGAACAACACGTTCGGCGCAGCCATGGGCGGCCGCATCAAGCGCGACAAAACCTTCTTCTTCGCGAACTACGAAGGCATTCGGGCAGGAACTCCCGATCAGTTCCTCTCCACTGTACCCACGGCCGAACAGAAAGCCGGCAACTTCAGCCAGACCTTAGATCCGCAGAGCCGCACGGTCAATATCTACGACTACCTGACCAGCCGCGCCGACCCCAATAGTCCCGGCAAATACATCCGCGACATCTTCCCCGGCAACCGCATTCCCGAGGCTCGCATCCACCCCATCTCGAAAAACGTGCTCGGCTTCTGGCCCGCTCCGAACCGCCCCGGCGAAGGCCCCGTCGGCGTCCGGAACTACTACCTTGCCGGGAAAAACGTTCAGAAGGTCGATATCTGGTTTGGCCGCATCGATCACTACTTCAGCCAGAAACACCGGCTCTTCGGACGCGTGGGAGGCTCGCAGAACGACTCTCAATCCAGCCTCGCTGAAAAAGCCTTTCCGGCCAGAACCATCAATTCTCAGCCCACGCGCACGGGTCTGGTGAGCCTCACCTCCACATGGACCACGAACCTGCTGGGGGAAGGCCGTTTCTCATACACCCGCCTACAGTTCAACAACTACCCGGTGAGCGAAGGCTTCGACATGGGCACGCTCGGTTTCACCCAAAAGGTGACCGACAACGTCCTCTATAAGCAGTTCCCGCAGATCACGGTCCAGCAATACAACTCCGGCTCCGGACTTGTGGTGTCCACCTTTGGCGCCGACGAAGTGGGCCAGCTTGGCGGCGCAACCAAGACGCTGGCTCCGCAGGACAACTGGCACGCTCAATATCACTTCACTTGGATTCGCGGCAAACACAAGATCCGGTTCGGCACGGACCACCAACTGCTGCGCATGAACGCGTACAACTCCCAGTTCTCCGCGGGCCAGTATTTCTTTGACCGAACCTACGTCCAAGGTCCCGATCCCTCCGTCTCCTCTTCCAACAATGGCCACGGTTTCGCGAGCCTGCTGCTGGGAGTGCCCCAAGCCGGAACTCTCACTTTCACGCCGCGCATGTTCCTGTTCCAGCGTTACAAGTCCGCCTACATCCAGGATGACTGGCGCATCACCACCCGCCTCACGCTCAACCTGGGGCTTCGTTATGAATATACCTCGCCCTACGGCGAGAAGTGGGGCAACATCGGCTACATCGATCCCCTTGAAATTGAGCCCACCACTGGAGGCAAAGGCGTCTTCAAATGGGTTCCTCAAAATGGTTACCACACAGACCCGAATTTCAAGACGTTCGGCCCGCGCGTGGGCCTCGCCTACCGCCTGGATTCCAAGACTGTCATCCGCTCCGGCGGCGCCATTTTCCACGCCGCCAATAATGGCTTGAATGCCGCCGCCACGGACTTCGGCTCCGGCACCTTCGTCAGCAACTTCGTCACCCTCGGGGCGCCCAACGCTGTTCCCTTTACGCCGCCGGTTGGCGGCTCCTGGACGGACCCCTTCGCCGGAGGCTTCACCTATCCACAAAAGGGCATCTCCACCTTCGGCGGACAGAACATCCGCGTCGACGTGAAGAGTCATCCGCTGGCCTACCTTGGCAACTGGACGTTCGGAATACAGCGGGAATTGAGCAATACGTTGGTGGCCGAAGTGGCCTACGTCGGCTCCAAGATCACCCACCTGTTCTGGAACCGGCAAGACAACGCCAATGACCCGCTGCTGCTGGAACAGTGGGGCTCGCGCTTGCTGGATGCCGTACCCAATCCGTACTTCGGCAAAGTCACGGTCGGCGCACTGAGCTTCCCCACTGTGCAGCGCCGCCAACTGCTGCGCCCCTTCCCGCATTATCAGGAAGTGCTACACATCCGAGCCAACTACGGGGACTCCAGCTACCAGTCCATGACGGCCCGCTTCGAGAAGCGCTTCTCGCAAGGACTCACTTTCTCGGTGGGCTATACGCTCTCCAAGACCATCTCCTCTATCGGCGGCGACTCCAACACCTGGGTGGTGGGCCCCTCCAACGCTCTTTACAATCCCAAGTACAATCGGGGTCTGGAAGCGAATGATCTGCCGCACCGCATCGTCATCAGCCACCTCTATGAACTCCCGTTCGGCAAAGGAAAGCGCTGGGCCAACTCCGGCTTCGGCAGCCATATCCTAGGCGGGTGGCAATGGAACGGCATCACCATTCTGCAGTCCGGCCGCCCTATCCTGATCACGGCCCCGGACGACACCAACCTCTATAACTTCCAGTACACCAATGGCCGGGCCGACCGCCTCAAGAGCGGGGTCCTGGCGGGCGAGCAAACCATCGACAAATGGTTCGATACCACGGCCTTCCGCCGCGCGAGGCCCTACACGGTTCCCACCGACTCTCTCACCCAGCCCGACCTGCGCGGCCCCGGCCGGACGAGCCTTGATATGTCCATCTTCAAGAACACGCACATCCGCGAACGCTACAATATCCAGTTCCGCGCCGAAGTGTTCAACCTCACCAACAGCGCTTTCTTCGAAGCGCGTAACCAGACCACGGACGTCACCAACCAGGACTTCGGCCGCATCATCTTCGGCTCGAATCCGCGCAACATACAGTTCGGTGTCCGGGTCCTTTTCTAGGAGCATTCAATGGAACGACGCCACTTTATCCGCTTAGGCACCGCCGCCGCCGGCGCGGGCCTGATCAAACTCGCGCACTCGCAAACCAAAACGCCGGGCATAATGGTCGGCATGTCCTTCACCGACCACCCGCGCGAGGAGGACTTCGCCCTGCTGGCCCACAACGGCATTGAAGCCGTATCCATCTGGACCACCATTGCCAACAACAACGCCGATTGGATGAGCTCCACGCGGAAGAAACTGGAAGCGCACGGCGTCAAGCTTTACAACATCGGGATCATCGAGCTGCACTGCGATCCGACGCTCGTGCTTGGCTTGAGCGGCGTCGAAACCAAGATCGCGCAATATAAGGAATACCTCACCAACCTCAGCCGCGCGGGTATCCCGTACACCACCTACGCCCACATGGCCAATATCAAGAACCAGCCCGTGCCCGGTTTCTACGCGACATCCAAAACGATAACCCGCAGTTCCCCCACGCGCGAGTTTGACGTCGCCGTTGCGCGCAAACTCCCGAACTCCTTCGATAAGGAGTACGCGGACGAACACATCTGGAAAACCTTCACCACGTTCATCCGCGCGGTTGTCCCTGTCGCTGAAAAGAACAACGTCAAAATCGGCCTGCACCCCGACGACCCGCCTGTTTCTCCGCTGGGGGGCGTCGCCCGGATTTTTACTAACTACGCCGCCTACGAGCGGGCCTTCGAAATAGCCAATAGCCCCAACTTCGGCGCCTGCCTCTGCGTGGGCACCTGGGGGGAAGGCGGCAAAGGAATGGGCAAGGACCC
>JAENWC010000560.1 GCA_016650235.1 Terriglobia bacterium | reverse complement strand
TTATGTACCGGCTGCCGGAGTCGCATCCGGGCGTGGGGACTGCGGAGTTGAACTACATACAGTCGGACGTGGAGTCCGGGAATGCGGAGCCGAACATCAGTTGGTCAGAGGCGCTGGGTTACAAGCAGACATGGGGGTTCGGGCTGGCGAAGTTTCTTACCGATCCGGTGTGGTGGTTCTATCTTTATTGGTTGCCTCCGTACTTGTACGATGTACGGAAGTTCGATTTGAAGGAGATTGGCTGGGCGCTGCCGGTGGTGTATCTGATGGCGGACTTCGGTTCGGTGGGAGGCGGATGGCTTTCCGGGTACCTGATCCGGCGGGGATGGCCAAATGGGCGTGCGCGGAAGGCGACGATGGGTTTGTGCGCGGCATTGATGCCGGTGGCGGCAATGAGCGCGCTGGCGGGGAACTCGCTGGTGGCGATTGCACTGGTGAGTCTGGCGACGTCGGCGCATCAGGGATGGTCCGCCAATCTGTACACGACCACATCGGACATTTTTCCAAAGAGCGCGACGGCGTCCGTGACGGGCATCGGTGGATGCATGGGGGGCATTGGCGGATTCCTGTTCTCGGCCGTGATTCCCGGCTATGTAGTAACGCACTTCGGTTATACGCCGATGATTCTGATGATGGGAACGTTTCACTTGATGGCGCTGGTGCTGGTGCACGTCTTGTTGGGGGATATGCGGCCGATCCGGGTTCGGGCAGACACGCCTCACCAACCTTGACAAACAGAGCCCCTATTTATGCTATCCTTGTAATCGACGAAAAAATTGAGATTAAAGGAAGACGAGGAGTTCGTAAACTAATAGAATGGCACTGGTGGCTGAGGTCAAACAACAGGTAATCAAGCAGTACCGGACGCACAAGAGTGATTCTGGCTCGCCAGAGGTGCAGGTTGCCCTCCTAAGCCACCGGATACAGCAGTTAACGGAACATTTCAAGACGAACAAGAAGGATCATCATTCGCGGCGCGGTCTCCTGTTGATGGTAGCCCGGCGGCGCAGGTTGCTCAACTACTTAAAGAACGAGAGCGCGGAGCGTTATAAGATCCTGATCGACAGTCTGGGCCTGCGCCACTAAGGCATCAGAGGCCAGGTGAACTGTTAGCCGGCTCTTCGTAGCCATTTCCCACAAGGAAACCAGTCGTTTTTGATCAAATTATAAACTGCTGGATCACCGTTCCCACAAAAGACTCCAGTCTCCCTTGATCGGTCGCGATTAAGGAGAGCATCAATGCATCACAAAGTTCAAATCGACCTCGATGGTCGAGTCATTACCCTGGAAACGGGTAAGCTGGCCAAACAGGCCCACGGCGCCGTTCTCGTGGGTTGCGGAGACAGCAGAGTGCTGGTCACCGCCTGCGCCAATGCCGACCCCAAGGTCGGCGCGTCCTTCTTTCCCCTCACTTGCGATTATCGCGAGTTCACCTACTCCGCCGGCAAGTACCCGGGAGGGTTCATCAAACGCGAAGGGCGTCCTTCGGAAAAAGAGGTCATCACCAGCCGACTGCTGGACCGGCCCATCCGTCCGCTCTTCCCGGAAGGCTTCTCCTGCGAAACGCAGATCATCGCCATGGTCATTTCCGCCGATCCGGATGTGGATACGGCCCCCTTGGCCATCGTCGGCGCTGCCGCCGCACTGGCCATCTCCGACATTCCCTTCCACCACCTGCTGGCCGGGCTGCGCGTCGGGCTCATCGGCGGCAAGCTGAAAGCCAACCCCACCTTCGACGAGACCCGCGAGAGCGAGTTCAGCATCCTGGTGGCCGGCACCCGCACCGGAATTGTCATGGTAGAGGCGGGCGGCAAGGGCATCTCCGAACAGGACGTGCTGCGCTGCATCGAATTCGCCCACACGTCCTGCTGCACCATCATTGACGGCATCGAAGCACTGGTGAAACTGGCCGGCAAGCCCAAGCGCGAATACACCCCCGTTCCCATCAACCAGGAACTGTTCAACCAGATCGAAAAGCTGGTTCGCGTCGATCTTGCCGACGCTCTCGACACCAAGAAGTATTCCAAATCGGAAAGCTACGCCAAGGTGGATGAGCAGAAAAAGCGCGCCAAGGAATCTGTTCCCGAAGAACAGCAGGCCGAAGCCGGCGCACTGTTCAGTCTGCTCAAGGAGCAGATCTTCCGTGATGAAATGCTGAAGAAACGCCACCGTCCCGATGGCCGCGCCTTTGACGAAGTCCGGCACATTGAAGGCGAAGTCGGGTTTTTGCCGCGCACGCACGGATCCAGCATCTTCACTCGCGGCGAGACGCAAGCGCTGGTGACGGTGACGCTCGGCAACAAGGACGACGAGCAGCGCATCGAACTGCTGGACCCGAACGGTCCGGCCTCCAAGCGCTTCACGCTTCACTACAACTTCCCCCCGTTCAGCGTGGGCGAGGTCGCCTTCATGCGTAGTCCGGGCCGCCGCGAAATCGGCCACGGCCTGCTGGCCGAGCGCGCCATTGCCGCAGTCCTGCCTGACCAGAAGGATTTCCCCTACACCGTCCGCATCGTCAGCGACATTCTCGAATCCAACGGCTCCAGTTCCATGGCCAGCGTCTGCGGCGGCATTCTCAGTCTGATGGATGCCGGGGTCCCCATTGCCGCGCCTGTGGCCGGAATCGCCATGGGTCTGGTGAAGGAAGGCGACGACTACGCCATCCTCACCGACATCGCCGGAGCCGAGGATCACTACGGCGACATGGACTTCAAGGTGGCCGGAACCAAGACCGGCGTCACTGCCCTCCAGATGGACATCAAGGTGCCCAACGTCAGCATGTCCGTGCTGAAAGAGGCCCTGGAACAGGCCCGCAAGGCCCGCCTGCACATTCTCGGCAAGATGGAAGAGGTCATCACCGAACCGCGCAAGGAGATGTCGCCGCACGCCCCGCGCATCTTCACCCTCAAGATTCCTGTCGACAAGATTCGTGAACTCATCGGCCCTGGCGGCAAGATGATCCGCAGCATTGTCGAGGAGACTGGCGTTAAGATCGACGTCGAGGACGATGGCACCGTAAGCATCTTCTCGGCGGACGGCAAATCGGCGGCACTGGCCATCCAGCGCGTCACCGACATCTGCGCGGTGGCTGAAATCGGCAAGATCTACCTGGGCAAAGTGGTCCGCATTGTGGACTTCGGCGCCTTCGTCGAGATCTTCCCCGGCACCGACGGTCTCCTGCACATCAGCGAGATCGCCGAAACGCGCATCAAGAACGTCCAGGATGAGCTGAAGGAAGGCGACCAGATCCAGGTGAAGTGCATCGGCATGGAAGGCAACAAGATCAAGCTCAGCCGGAAAGCGGTTCTGAAGGAACTCCGGGAGAAGATGAAAGTCGGCGCCAACGACTAGCCTGTCTACATTCCCATTTCGCTGACAGGCTGCACAACAACCTCGAAACTCCGTGATTTGGCCGGACCGCTTCCTCCGGGCGCGGCTCAGTAAACGCATGCTGAGCCGCCGGAGTTTTTACTTGGACTTGGAGAAAATGTTGTAGGCCGCTTGCAGACCTGCGTCGGCGGTGAGGCCGGGGTGGATAATGACGCGGTAACGGAAGCGCCATTTTTGACCCGGAGCCAGCGTCATGCCGCCGTCTCGCGACTTGTCATTGAAGAAATCATGCTCGCCAAAAGCATTGGCGGCGAATAAACCGTAGTCGCGCGAGTGCCAATAGGTGGGGTGCTTGGGGTTGGACGGGTGATCGAAAATAGCGATGCCGAGGGGCTGCCCTTCCACCTGGCCGGAATAATCGACCCAGGGTGAAGCCTTGCCCCACACTTCCTTTTCGCCTGCTTTACCAGCCGCGTTCACCATCTTGCCGTTGCGTTTGCCGATCAGTTCTTCGGCGAGCCGGATGGCAAAGAAGCCTTCCTTGGTGTCGCCAAAGTGGGATTTTTCAACACCGGTAAAAGTGACGTCAAAGTCCACGATGCGGAGCTTGGGGTCGGCGTGGAAGGTCATGGTGCGATCTTCGGTGAGAAGGAGCTTGCCGTCAGCATCCACCCAGTCGAAGGTGGCGGAGATAGATCCGGTCTTTTTGCCGCTCTTGAGTTCACCAAGCTTCTTCAGTTGAACGCGGCCTTTCTTGGGACCTTGTTGAGTGGGGTCGTTGGCCCAAAAATCAAGACCGTTGACGTCTCCATGGGTGAACCAGAGTCCGCGTTGGTGGATGTGGTCTGTGGAATCGCCCTGTTTCTTTTCCATCGGGTACATGCGCGTGACGATGACGCCTGAGGCTGAACGCAGCGGATGCAGGTAGGGCTTAGTGGTTTCCGGTCCCGTGAACAGTGTCGTAAACGGTTTGCCGTCAATTTCGACTGCCACCTGGGAGGGGCCATGGGAGGTGATCTTCACCTGGGCAGAAAGGGCGGCGGCGAGGCCAAGTCCGAGAAGGGAGAGGGAACGAATCATGACCCAAGTAGATCACAGACGGGCCAGGAAATCCAAGTGGGTGGCAACACGCGTATGGATGGCATACAGCGTCTGAACAGCGCGCACTGCCGGGCTCGGAGGCGGCAGTGCGCGCTACTTCTTCTTTTTTCCGCTGATCTGCCACTCGGTGAACGGACTGCGCGCGCCACGGACATTGACGTTCAACAGATAGGGTTTCCGGGATTTGAAGGCGCGGCGGATGGCGGGTCCCACCTGATCGAGCCGCTCGATGTTTTCACCTTCACCGCCGAAGCCTTGCATGATGAGGTCATAGCGGGTGGCGCGCAACTCGCAGGCTACGGTGCTGCCGCAGAATTCGCCCTGGAGTTCGCGCTCCAGCCCCCATCCGGCATCGTTGCCGACGATGATGACGACGGGTAGATTGTGGCGGACCATCGTATCGAGTTCCGCAAGATAGAACCCGAGGGAGCCATCGCCGGTGATCATGACAACGGGGGCGCCGGGGTTAGCCAGTTGCAGCGCCATCGAATTGGGGAGTGCGGAACCGATGGTGCCAAGCGGACCCAGTCGCAGCCAGCCGCCGGGAATCATGGCTGGAATAATGGCGCGGCCCCAATGAATAAAGTCTCCACCGTCCCAGGCAAATAGTGTGGCTGGCGGGAGCGCCTTGGCGAGCTCGGAAAAGAACGCGGCCGGGTGGATGGGTTTGGACCGGTCAGCGGCGGTCCCGGCCAGTTGCGCGCGCCAGAGATCGCGCAAGGTGCGCTGGCGGCGGAGCCAGGCGGTGCGGCCGGGCCAGCGTGGCGAGCGCCCTTTAGGATCACCGGTCATTTCATTCATGAGATGCAGCGTGGACTTGACATCCGCACAGATGCCCAGTTCGAGCGGCCGGGTGAGGCCAAGTTCCTGCGCGACAATATCCACCTGAATGAACTTTGCTTTGGGCGAAAACAGGCGCGGGCCGCCGAGCGCAAGGCGGTAATCGATGCGTTTGCCAAGCACCAGAACCACGTCGGCTTCGGGAAAGGCTTGATGCACGGCTTTGTTGAGCGCGCCGTCGGCATAGCCCATCGAGTTGCGGAACGTATCCGGGATGATGCCGCGGGCCATGGTAACGCTGTAGTAGGGAAGATTTGTTTGGTTCAGAAACCTGCGGAGCTCAACTCCAGCGCCGGCCCACCAAACGCCGCTGCCGGCGATGACGATGGGGCGTTCCGCTTTTTCGAGCAGTTCGAGGGCCCGGGCCACTTCCCTTCCGGAGGGAGCCATCTCCGGCCTGCGCACCGGCTCAGGCATGGAGAGCGCGCTGTCCGCACTGCCCGCAAACAGATCCACAGGTATGGTAAGGTGCACCGGACCCATGCGGCCACTGATGGCTTCCTGATAGGCGCGTCCGAGATAAAAGGGGATTTGCCCGGTGCTGGCAGGTTGCGCGGCCCACTTGCAAACCGGCGCTGCCATCCCCACCTGATCGATCACCTGGAAGACTTGCCGTCCGGCCAGCGCTGAAGATGGCGCGCCGCTCACGGCAATGAGCGGACTGGCGGCCTGGAAAGCCGTGGCGATTCCGGTGAGTGAGTTGGTGTGACCCGGGCCGCCCGTTACCAGCGAGATGGCAGGCCGGCGGTGGATTCGTCCCCATGCGTCCGCGGCATGCGTGACGCCGGATTCATGACGGAAATCAATAATGCGGATCCCGCGCGCTCCGGCCACCGAGAGGACTTCATTCAGATGATCCCCGACGAGGGTAAAAATCTCATGGATGCCAAGCTTCATCATGGCATCGACAAACAGTTCCGCACCAGTAGGCATGTCTTGTCATCGTACTATACGCAAGACGTTGCCCTCGGCATTCTAGCCATTCCCCGGTCCAGTGGATTGGGTTCCCAGCAAGGCGCTTGCCAGATGCCGTAGCAGCTTGGTGTGAACCTCCACGTTGTCTCTGGCCCTCACATCGGTGGCCAGCGCATCCAGCAGTTCCAGCCTTTCAGCGGAAGCCGTATCTAAAAACTCTCCGCCGGCATGCAGCCGCTCAGTCAGTTGCAAAGCCGAATTTAGGGAATCTTCGTCCCCGTTGGCAAGCGCTTCCAGCAGAATGCTTGCCAGGAAGGCGGATTGTTGTCTAACTCGTGGGCAGCTGGTCATTGGCGCCAATGTGCATATCGCCCAACCCGCGCGGATTGTGAGGCGGCCGCAACGGCAATCCTTTCCACTTCATACTCATTCCGAAACCGCCGATAAG
>JAENWC010000559.1 GCA_016650235.1 Terriglobia bacterium | reverse complement strand
TTCCAGAATTGCCAACCGCCGGTTCTCGCGGTCCCGCAAGGTGATGCGGCTCCCCGCGGCATACGCGGCCGCTGCAAAACGGATCGGTCCAGACAGTACACCCGTGGCAATCAGTTCCAGTTCTGACAGTGCCTCAGGGGTGAGTTGAATCGAAGGCAACTGGCCGGCTTCTGCCAGCAGCGCCTCACGGCGGTGATCAGCAATCATGAAATTGCATGGTACTAATATCCACCCCCTTCTGGCATAATGATGAGTCCATGGACATGGACTGGTTTCCGCTCTGGCTCAGTCTTCGCGTAGCACTGCTCTCCACTTTGCTGGCCACCGTTTCCGGCGTCGCGCTCGCCTACGCGCTGGCCAACGGGCGCTTTCGCGGCCGTGAAGTACTCGACGCAGCCATCACTCTTCCCCTGGTTCTGCCACCCACCGTGCTCGGCTACTATCTACTGGTGGTCCTGGGACGCGAGAGCGTTTTCGGCAGGATTTACGAAAAACTCTTCGGCGGGCCGCTCGTCTTCACCTGGCAGGCGGCGGTCGTAGCCGCCCTCTTGCACTCGGCCCCGTTGCTCGTCAAATACACACGGGCCGCACTGGAATCCGTAGACCACAGCTATGAGCGAGCCGCGCGCACTCTCGGTGCAAGTGAGTGGAAGGTCTTCTGGCGCATCACGCTGCCGCTCGCGCAGCGCTCCATCTTCGCCGCCACCGCGCTCGCCTTCGCCCGTTCCCTGGGCGACTTCGGCGTGACCATTATGGTGGCCGGGAACATCCCGGGCCGCACCCAAACCGTTGCCGTCGCCATCTACGATGCGGTCGAGGCCGGCAATGGAGCCCTCGCCCGCACTCTCGTTCTCATCATCAGCGCCATCGCGCTCGCCATCCTCTGGTGCGCCAACCGGCTTGGACCACGGCAGACACCCGCATGATCCTGGCTCGTATCCGCAAACACTTTCCGGCCAGTGCGGAGTCAGCCGCTTTTACGCTGGAACTCGAACTGCAAACCACCGCCGGCATTACTGTCCTATTCGGACCCAGCGGCGCGGGCAAGACGCTCACGCTGGACTGCATCGCCGGATTTGTGCGTCCCGTGGAAGGCCGTATCCTGCTCGACGACGCGATTCTGTTCGACGGCGCTACCGAGGTACATCTTCCACCGCAGGCCCGCCAGTGCGGTTACGTTTTCCAGAACTACGCTCTCTTCCCGCACATGACGCTACGCGAGAACCTGACTTTCGCAGCCGACCGCCTGCCACGCCTCGAACGCCATCGCCGCGTCAACGAGATGATCGAACGGTTTCGCCTGACCGAGGTCGCCGGCCGCAAACCCCATGAGCTGTCCGGTGGACAAAAACAACGCTGCTCCATCGCCCGCGCGCTGCTGGCCGCGCCCAAATTACTGCTTCTCGATGAACCGGCGCGCGGTCTCGATGCACCGCTGCGCACTGAACTCTACGCCGTCCTGCACCAGGTCCGGGCCGAGTTCGGCACTCCCATCCTGATGGTCACCCATGATCTTTCGGAGTGCTTTGAGCTGGCCGAATCCATGGTTGTGCTGCATGAGGGACGCCTCGTGCAAACCGGCCCGCCCGCCCGCATACTCGAACAACCCGCCAGCGTCGATGTCGCCCGCCTGCTCGGTCTCTACAACCTCTTCCCCGTCGAAGTGAAATCGCTCGACCCTGGCAACAATTCATGCCGCCTTCGCTTCGGTGACTGGGATCTCAACGGCCCGTATCTGCCGGGACGGCTCCTCGGCGACAGGGTCACACTGTACATGCGGCCAGAGCAGCTCACCGCTTTGCCGCGCGATGGACGCCCGTTGCCCAATCAAATTCCGGCCACCCTTGATCGTATCGCTGAACTTCCGCAATCGGTGCGGCTCGAGTTCGCCGGCGGAATCCATGTCGAGATGACGCGCGCGGGCTACGAACGCCACCGCCACAACAAAGAGTGGGTGGTCGAGTTCCCCAAAGACGCCGTGCGCGTGTTGTAAACGCTGTTGTAGAATTACCGCATGGAAATCACTCGCCGGCATTGTCTGGCTTCTTTCGCCGGGGCGCTCTCCGCGTCCGCAGCAACGCTCCAACAGGTCCGCTTGGGCATCACCACAGATGAGATCGATGAAGACGTCGCTACCGCCGCGGGCTTCCTCCACAAGCACGGGCTCGGCTACGCCGAGGTCCGATCTATCTGGGGAAAGTACAACACCTCCCATACGCTCGACAAGGTACGCGAGGCCAAAGCGATTTTCGACCAACACAAGATCAAGACCTCGGTGCTCAGCACCGCCTTCTTCAAGATCCCACTGCCGTCCGATACGCCACAAGGCCGCGGCATTCTCGACAGCCAATGGGCGCTGCTCGATTCCGGCATGGAACGCGCCAAGATCATGGGCGCCGATAAGTTGCGCGTGTTCGGCTTCACCTACGATGGTGACAAGCCTGATGCGGCGGCCTATCCACGTATCTATGAGCTGTTGACCGAGGCCGCGCGCCGCGCCAAACGCCGTGGCTTCCGGCTGGCTTTGGAAAATGTAGGACAAAGCTACATCTGGTCCGGCGCCCAAGCGGCCGCGCTGCTCAAGGCGGTCCGCGAGGATAACCTGGGCCTTACCTGGGATCCCAACAACGCCGCCACCTCCGGCGAGATGTCCTTTCCCGATGGCTACCGGTTGCTCGATCCGCAGCGCATTATCCACGTCCACCTGCGCGACTTCAAGAAGAACGAGGCCGGCAAGCTGGATTGGTGCGCGGTGGGAGAGGGTGAAATGGACAACCTCGGCCAGATACGCACCCTGCTGAAGGCGGGTTACAAAGAGACGTTCACGCTCGAGACCCACTACAAGAGCCCGCAAGGCAAGGCCCACGCCAGCGCCACGTCCCTTGCCGCTTTGCTTAAGGTTATTGAGAAGGTATAAATCAACTAGTTGAAGAGTGGATGACGAATTACGATCCGAATACGATTTCCGCGCCTTGTGCGTCGTGGCCCGTGGGCCGGGGCGAAAAACTACCCATGAAATAACTGTTCGTCTGGCGCCGGATGCTGCGGAGACGTCTCCTAATTCCGACTCAGTCAATGAGGTCCCGCGGTTTCTCATCAGGATTGCAAAGGGGCAGGTGAATACCGGCAAGAGATCGAAATAAGCCAGTGGGCAGACGCCTAACAGAGGGTTTCGCCTGAACGCGCCAAAAGGGACACTGGACGTGATAGTTTACAGAGTTATTTCTTCATAAACAGCCGGGCCAGTTCCGTCAGATCCAGACGGCCCGTGTAGATGGCCATCCCGAGCGCCGAATGTATGCCGAGCGCCTCCAGCGCGTGTATGTCCTCGATGGTGGTGATGCCGCCGGCGGCCGTCAGCTCAAGTTTTGTTGCCGCGCGCAGACTCGCGAACCAGTCCAGGTCCGTTCCCTGCATCATGCCTTCCTTGTCCACGTATGTGCATAGGAAGCCCGAGCAGTATGGCTCCAGTTGCGAGATCACTTCCATGGCCGTGAAGTTCATCGACTCTCTCCAACCCCTCACCACCACGCGCCCCTCCTTCGAATCGAGCGCAATCACCACGTTCTCCTTGCCCACCTCGTCCCTCAGTGATTTGAGAAACAGCGCGTTGACGCCGTTGTAGGCGAAGGCGGAGGTCCCCACAATGATGCGCCGCGCTCCTTGCTCCCGCAGTTTCCGGGCGCGCTCCACCGTGCGCACACCACCGCCGATGCGGCAGGAGGCGCGAGCGGCGAGAAACTCTACCAGGGCGTCATTAGCGCCGCGGCCGATCGCGGCATCCAGGTCAATCACCTGTATCTCCGGGAAGGCGGCAAAACGCGCCAGCATCTCTTCAGGTGTGCCGCCCTCCAGCGCCTTGTCGCGGCCTTGCACCAGTTGGACGACCTTACCGTCCATGAGATCAATGCAGGGGATGATCATACGTGCGGACGCACCGGAATGCCATTGCGATCCAGAAACTCCTTGAGATCGGCCACCGTGTAGGCGCCGTAATGGAAAATGGAGGCGGCCAGCGCCGCGTCGGCCTCACCCTCGGTGAGTACTTTGAGAAAATGTTCGGGCTTGCCGGCCCCGCCGGAGGCGATCACCGGAATCCGCGTGGCGCGCGAGACCGCGCGGGTGAGTTCGCAATCGAAACCGTCCTGCACCCCGTCGGTGTTCATCGAGGTGAGCAGGATCTCGCCAGCCCCCAGCGCCTCGCCGCGCGCGGCCCATCTAACCGCGTCGATGCCTTCATCCACGCGGCCGCCTTTCGTGAAGACATTCCAGCCGCCGCCCACGCGCCTGCGCGCATCAATGGCGAGAACCACCGCCTGCGCGCCGAACTCCTTGCTTAGCTCCGTGATCAACTCGGGCCGGTGCACCGCCGCCGTATTCACGCTCACCTTGTCCGCACCAGCCATCAAAATGCGGCGCGCGTCCTTCACTTCACGAATGCCGCCGCCCACCGTGAGCGGGATAAAGACGCGGCGCGCGGTCCGGAAGACAACGTCCGCCATGGTGTTGCGCTCATCGCTCGATGCGGTGATGTCGAGGAACACCAGTTCATCGGCCCCTTGCAGGTTGTAGCGGCCGGCCAATTCCACCGGATCGCCGGCATCTTTGAGATTGACGAAGTTGACGCCCTTCACCACGCGGCCGGCGGTGACGTCGAGGCAGGGGATGATGCGTTTGGCCAGCATGGTTACAGGTCCACGAAGTTCTTCACGATTTTCAACCCCAGCGGGCCGGACTTCTCCGGATGAAATTGCACTCCGAAAATGTTGTCCTGTTCCAGGACCGCCGTGTAGTCCACTGTATAGGTGCACGTGGCGGCAGTGGCGTCACACGTTGGCACGTAGTAGCTGTGCGCGAAGTATAAGTAGGGGCGCGTGCCGAGATCTTCCAGCAGTCGCGACTCTTTCCTGGGTTCAATCTCATTCCAGCCCATATGGGGGACGCGAGCCTCCGCGCCAAAGCGCCGCACTGTTTCCGGAAACAGGCCGAAACCCTCCAGGCCCGGCGCCTCTTCGCTGCCATGAAACAATGCCTGCAGGCCGAGACAGATGCCGAGAAATGGAACGCCAGCCTTGATTCGCTCCAGCAGCACGGTCCGCACGCGCATCGCATCCAGTGACCGCATCATCTGTCCAAAGTGTCCTACGCCGGGCAGGACAATCCGGGTGGCCTTCCGCAGGCCCTCGGCGTCATCCACCAACGTGTAGGGTGCGCCGATTTCTCCCAGCGTGTTCTGCACGGAACGCAAGTTGCCGGCGCCGTAGTCGAAGATCGAAATCATAGCAGCCCCTTGGTGGATGGGAGTTGATCCTTCAGCCGCGCGTCCTTCGAACAGGCATACTTCATCGCGCGCGAGAAGCACTTGAAGATAGCTTCAATCTTGTGGTGATTGGAGCGGCCATAGAGCACCTTGACGTGGAGGTTGGCTCCGGAGTGGGCCACAAAGCCGGAGAAGAAGTCCTCCACCAGTTCCGTCTGCAGGTCCCCCACCAGGCGCACCTTCACAAGGTCCTTGTAGACCAGCGCCGGCCTTCCCCCCAAGTCCAGAGCCACTACCGAAAGCGTCTCGTCCATGGGCAGCACAAAGTATCCGGCGCGATTGATGCCGTGGCGGTCCCCCAGCGCCTTCGAGAACAGTTGTCCCAGCACGATGCCTACATCTTCCACTGTGTGGTGTTGATCCACGTCCAGGTCGCCGTTCGCTTTGAGCTTTAAATCGAAGCCGCCATGCCTGGTGAAAAGCTCCAGCATGTGATCCAGAAACCGTATGCCGGTCGAGATCTCATACCGGCCGCGGCCCTCAATCTTGAGCGAGCCTTGGATCTGCGTCTCTTTCGTATCGCGCTGGATTGCGGCGGATCTCATGATGGGAGCACCTCGGGCAATTGATTGATATTCTCCACAACAGCCATGGCACGTTCCTGCTCAAAGAGTTCCAGCAGACGGTGGCGCTGGCTCACGCCGCTGGCGGCAATGCCGAAGAATGGCACGCCGGCCGCGCTGGCGCTGCGCGCATCATCGACGGTGTCGCCGACGTACCACAGCTCTTTGCCGGGGAACCGGTCGCGAATCTGGATTAGACCCTCGGGCGCTGGCTTGGCGTTCACGACCGCATCGGCGCCGATGAGAGGATGGAAGACGATCCGCGGGGCAAAGCGGCGCAGCGTCATCTGCGCCTCCTCCCGCAGACGACCGGTAAATATGGCAAGTTGGTAGCGCTCGCTGAGCTTCTCCAGGACTCCCGGATTGGGGATCCACACCTCGCGCGCCATCAGGCCGTCCGGGACTCCGTCTACAACGCTTCCGAAGAAAATGCTGTTGAAGTAGTCCACTATCGTGCCGTAGGGAACCTCGGCGCCAAGGTCACCCGCGATCTTCTGCGACAACAGCCAGTCATTGTTGAAGCCGCCGCGGTTCTTGTACTCCTGCACCAGCTCGCGCGTGATGGTTTGCCCGGTGAAGTGCTGTACCGTGCGGCAGATAGTCTCGCGATAGGATTCGGTCACCTCCACCAAAACCCCGTCCATGTCGAAGACCAAAATCTCCGCGAGGCTCATAGCAGGTTCTCCAACTCTTTGAGGAAGCGTTCGGCTTGCGCGCGCGTGCCGGCCGTGACGCGGATACAGCCCGGGATCTCGTAGCTGCGGTCGCGCACCAGGACGCCCTTCTCTCGCAGCTTGTCGCGGATTTCGATGGAGCGCGCACCAATCCGGAAAAGGATGAAGTTGGCCTGTGAGGGAAACGTCTCAATGCCAAGCCGCGCAAAGCCCGAATAGAGAAGGTCGCGCGCGGCCAGGGCTTCGGCGACATAGCTGCTCACAAAGTCCGGATCCTGAATGGCGGCGCGGACCGCAATGGCGGCCAGCATGTTGACGCTGTAGGGCGACTGCGCCTTATGCAGATAAGCCACATTCTGAGCTTGCGAGAACAGGCAGCCGATGCGCAGGGCGGCCATGCCGTACACCTTCGAGAATGTACGTGAGACGAACAGATTTGGGTAGCGCGGCAACAGCGGGAGCGCCGTCACACCCGAAAACTCGTAGTAGGCCTCATCGATGAGCACCGCCGCGCCGGGAGCCTTTTTGAGAATCTGTTCGATCTCCGCAACGCCAATTCCGGTGCCGGTAGGGTTGTTCGGATTGGCCAGCAGCACCGCCCGCGTGACCGGCGTGAGGGCATCCAGCAGTTCCTCCATCGGGAACCCGAGATCCGCTTGTCGATAGGAAATCTCGCGCACCTGCGCCGCCGCCACCTCCGCGTAAAAGCGGTACATTGCATAGGCGGGATGGAGAACGATCACCTCCTGCTCGTCATCGACGTAGGTGTTGACCAGGACCTGTATGGCCTCGTCGGTGCCGTTGGTCAGGATGAAGTCATCGGTCCCCACTCCAAAGAAGGCCGCAACGGCGGGCTTGGTTTCAGCGTATTCGGGATAGATGCTCAGGCCTTCGCAACTGAGTTGCTGCTTCAGGTACTCGATAACGCGCGGGGAACTCCCCACTGTGTTCTCGTTAAAGTCGAGGCGCAGCTTACCGGCGCGCCCATCGGTGGGCGGGGAATAGGGCGCCATGGCGCGCACAGCTTTGCGCGGCGCGAGGTTGCTCATTGGTTCCGCGCCTCCACCGAGCGCGCGTGCGCTTCCAACCCTTCCGCTCGCGCCAGCGTGGTGATGGCGGGCGTCAAACGGCGCAGAGCCTGCCGGGAAAGCTGCTGCACGGAGATCACTTTGACGAAGTCCGCCGCCGATAGCCCGCCGCGAATGCGCGCAACCCCGGAAGTGGGGAGCACGTGATTGGGTCCGGAGGCATAATCGCCGGCGGCTTCCGGACTGTAGGGACCGATGAAGACGCTGCCCGCGTGCCGGATGGCGGGTAAGAGCTTGGCGTCCGGGATGCTGAGATGCTCGGGGGCAAAGCGGTTGGAAAGCTCGACCGCTTCATCCACTGACCCTACCAGCACAATGGCCGAGTTTCGGTCGATGGCTTGGCGCGCCACATCTGCGGTGGGCAGTGTGAGCAGTTGCCTTTCAATTACTCCGGCGACCGCGAGGGCCAGGCGGCGCGAAGTGGTGAGCAGGACAGCGCTGGCGTCGGTGTCGTGCTCGGCCTGCGCCAGCATGTCGGCGGCGATCCATCGAGCATCGCCAGCCGAAGCCTCCGCTGAGGCAATGATGAGGATCTCGGTTGGTCCGGCGACGAAGTCAATGCCCACTTCTCCGGCCAGCAGCTTCTTCGCCGCAGCCACATAGATGTTTCCCGGCCCGACGATGCGGTCTGCTCGCGGGACCGTCTTGGTGCCGTAGGCGAAAGCAGCGATGGCGTGCGCGCCCCCCATCTGGAACAGGGAGGATAGCTTCAGGAAGGCAGCCGTGCCGAGCACAGCGTCAGCCGGACGCGGGCATGCCGCAACGATACGCCTTACGCCAGCCACTTGCGCCGGGATGGCCGTCATCAGCAGTGTCGAAGGCAGCGGATAGCGGCCTCCCGGAATGTAGGCCGCTACGCAGTCCAACGGCCGCACTATCTGGCTGATCCGCAATCCAGGACCGGCAGCCATCTTTCGCGGTTGGGGAAGTTGCAGCTTCGCATACGCGCGGATGTTGCGTGCCGCCACGCGGAGCGAGGCGCGAAGATCGGCCGGCATGCGCCGGTAGGCACCCTCGAGATCCGATTGAGCAAGGGCCACAGTCCTGGCCTGCAGATGATCGAAGCGGCGGGCGTATTCGAGAAGCGCCCGGTCACCGCGCTTGCGTACATCGTCCAGGATGGGGCGCACCGTCTGTTCCGCCGCCGTCATCCGCGAGGCGCGGCGCGTAAGCAGGTTGCCGATATCGGAGGAGTCCAGAATTCGAATCATTGCTTCATCACGGTGCTACATTACGATCTTGTTGAGCGGATACTCAACAATGCCCTGCGCACCGGCCTTTTTCAAGCGCGGGATGATCACGCGGACGGTCGATTCCTCCAGAATGGTATTGACGGCCAACCACTCCTGGTCGGACAGGTGCGAGATAGTGGGGTTCTTGAGCGCCGGCAGGACCGCGAGAACGGTGTCCAGGTCCTGTTTGCGTACATTCATCATGAGGCCCACCTTGCCAAGCGCATTGATGGCCCCCTCCAGCAACATCTTGATGTCTTCCAGCTTCTGGTGCTTCCACTCCTCGGCCCAGGAGCTGTTGTTGGCAACCAGTTGCGTGTTGGACTCGAGCACAGTGTCCAGAATGCGGAGATTGTTGGCGCGCAGGGAGGAGCCGGTCTCGGTCACCTCGACAATCGCGTCGGCCAGCACCGGCGGCTTCACCTCGGTGGCGCCCCAGGAGAATTCCACCTTGGCAGTGACGCCGTGCGAGGCCAAGTACCGCGTGGTAGCCCCCACCAGCTCCGTGGCGATGATCTTGCCCTGCAGGTCCTTCACGGTTTGGAAGGGCGAACTCTCCGGCGCGGCCAGCACCCAACGCACACGGCCGAAGCTCTGCTTGGCGTAAATGAGATCGGCAACCACGTGCACGTTGGCATTGTTCTCCAACACCCAGTCGCGCCCGGTGAGGCCCGCGTCGAGAATGCCATCCTCCACGTAGCGCGCCATCTCCTGCGCGCGAATCAACATGCACTCGATCTCGGGATCGTCTATGGACGGGAAGTAGGAGCGTGAGGAGGTGGTGATATTAAATCCAGCCCGCCGGAATAGATCGATGGTCGCGTTTTCCAAGCTGCCTTTGGGAATGCCCAGCTTCAGTTTCATGTTCTGCTCCTATCCTCCGTAGACGGCCTTCGGATCGTAAGATGGTGTGTCAGTGGTGTTCCACGCGCCGTTGTCCAAGCGGCGGTAGAAGCAGCTTTCAAATCCGTTGTGGCAAACGCCCGGACCGAGCGCCTCCACAGAGATGAGCACGGCGTCCCGATCACAATCGGTGCGGATTTCCTTGACCACCAGCTTATGGCCGGAGCTTTCCCCTTTGAGCCACAGCTTGTTGCGGGAGCGGCTGTAGAAGGTGGCAAAGCCCGACTCCACCGTCTTCCGCCACGCCTCTTCATTCATGAAGCCGACCATCAGGACGCGGCCGCTCTTGTGATCCTGAATCACGGTGGCAATCAGCCCGTCGAGTTTGGTGAAGTCCAGTTGCATCTCGTTATGTCTTTCCGATACCTGTAAACGTAAGAAAGCCCGCCACCTTGTCAGGGCGCCGGGCATTGCTTCGAACTCTTTCGCTGGTCGCTTAAAGGCCGAGGCTCCGCCCGATGGCATGGTGGCCGTAATGGTGCCGATGCTGGGCGATGGAGCTGGTGGTCACGAAGAACCAGTATAACACACGGATTCCTGCCGCATTCCGTGAACCCAAACCTCATCGCCTCAGGCGGCGTTCGGCCGTAAGGCCGCTAATCGCATCGCGCGCTTTGACGGTCCAAGTGCCGGTGTCGTTCCATGCGAAGGGCACCGCCGCGGAGGCGCGACCGTTCTCGATTAACACATTGGTCGAATAGTGGCGCGCGAGTCTGCCAGCGGGATCGAGCACCTCCACGCGAACGACAGAGCGATCGACAGGCGCGTTCTTCTCATCCGTCAGGCGCAGTTCGAGCGACGGGGTGAGCTCAAGCTTTGCGATGCGGGTTGGCCGCTCCAGGAAGATCGCGGGCGAGTCCGGCGCGGCGGAAATCGCTTCCCCCGCAACTCTGCCTTGCAGCAGGTCATAGCGGGCCACGCCAGTGCTGGGAAGGCGTATGGCCATCTTCTCCCGCGGCAGCACGCCGATGATTTTACCTACGCCAAAAAGGCGAATCGTAGTCAGCGACTCGCCTACGAGACCTAATGGATGCTTCCACTGAAACTCAGCGGCGGAGCTGCGCGGAAGGTCCTTCAAGGCCGGCTGTGCGCGCCAACGGCAGCGCTCGTCCATCAGGCCAACACGGCCGTCCGCGTAGACGCGGCCACCTCTTTCGATGAACTGCTCAATCTGCTTGATCTCCGCGCCGGAGAGCGCGATTGATTCCGGCAGGATCAGGATTCTGTAATCCTTCAGCGCGCCGCCTTCTATCTGAGGAGTGGCCAGAAAGCGGAATTGCGCTCCGCTGCGCTCCAACGCCTTGACCCAAGCACCGCGCTTGGCCACCATCCCGGCGTATGCTTGCGAGGTGCGGTTGACGTTTCCGACATTCGGCAGGATTTTTCCGTCAGTGATCCAATTGCCGCGGATGCTGGCCATCGAGAAGTGAATGGCGATGCCGTCCTCACTCACTTTTGAGTTCAGAAACATCCGGCCGATGCCGGACTGTATGCGGCCGAACGCTTCCGCCAGCGCCTTGCCCTGCTCACTGAATGTGAGGTCCGGATTTAGAATCGTATGGTGCCAGAAGATGGACGCGCCGGCGTGTCCGTAAAACAGCCGCTCCCACTGTTGATACTGCGCTTCCACCCCGGTGGTACCGTAGCCCGTGAAGCCGGTGAGCAGGATGCCAGGCCGGAACAGGTGGTGCATGGCGTCCTGGTTGCCGCCCGAATATGGCTGCAAATAATCCATGAACTGGTCGATCTCATACCAGTTGGCGCCGTTGTGCGCTGTGGGCACCTGCGTGCCTGAAATGGACGAGAGAGAGCCGGGATCGATCTTGCGCACCATCTCGCGCGCCGCTCGGAGGGCCTGCAGGAACTCCTGTTCCATGTAGACGCGGTGGTCGGACCAGGGGGCGAAATTACCGTGCTTCTGCGCTTCTTCGGTAGTCATCGGCAGCACCTCTTCCCAGCGCGTGAACCGGGTGCCCCAGCTTGCATTGAGAGCGTTGAGGGCTGGATACTCCTTGCTCAGCCACTGGCGGAAACCGGAGAGCGCTTCGGGCGACCAGTCCACGTCGAATGCGTCAGTATAGGTAGTGAGCGAGGACTCATCAGTGATGTAGTAGGCCAGCGGCTTCAAGGGAGCAAGCGGCCCGATACGCTCTTGCAGTTGCGCCCGCAGGTCCGCCAGAAATCCGGGCGCCTGCAATACCACGTCGCGGGTGAGGTGCCGTTTGTCCCTGGTTTCGACGTAGGCCGCCTTGCGCTTGGCGTAGTTCTGGTTTCGATAAAAGTAGACGCCGAATACATCATGCAAGCCGGCGCTGGCGATGAGCTTGAAATTGCGCTCAGGGCTGCTGAGCGCGGTGATGCCGAGCCGGCGGAACTGCTCGTCCAGCGCCGAGATCCACGGCTGGTAGCCGCCCGGTCCATACCAGGGCATGATTACTTCATAGTCCTGCCATTCCCTGGAGGCTGCGGCAAACCGAACCGCCGTTTGCTGCGTGCCTGAGCCGGCGGTGACACGCAACACTCCGGAGTGGGTCAGCGCGCGTCCCGCTTTGAGTTCCGCGGAACCGTTTCCCTGGCCACGCGCGATAATCCGGCCGAGGCCGTCGATCAATTCCACCGTGGCGGCCTTTGCCGCCTGCCACTGTGCCCGCACCACGGCCCCTTCGACGATGACTTCAGGCGTCACGCGGACGTTCTCGACCCGGTCGGCTTGTCCGATCTCGATTGCTTCAATGGTCCAGTCGCCCGGCGCCTGCCGCTCAATGAAGTAAGTGCCCGCCATCAGATCCTTAAAAACGGGCGGCTTACCGCGGCCGGAACGAAGCAGCCGGCCGTCGAAGCTCTTCAGACGCCAATCGGCTTTGTCAAAGCCGGGCGCCGTCTCCGGCTCGCGATGCGCCGCCCATATGAGGCTGCGGGCGAGCATGGCATAGAAGTACTCCCATTGAAGATCGGACACCGCCGTGCGGGCGGATAACGGCATGGCCCAACTCATGCCCTGGTTGCGGAATCCGAAAGCGACAACGCGGCCTTTGCCCAGCCTGCGCACAGCAAGAATCGGATTGCCGGTCTCCGATTGCACGAGCACCTCAGAATCCGAACTCGCCTTGTAGCGGTATTCGGAAAGGTGGGCGAACGGGAAATGCTCCACCGGAATGGCCCTCGTGATGTAGTGCCCCGCGGTCCGGCCCCATTTTGCCGCCGCGGTGTGCTCGGGTTCAACTGCTTCAAAGCGGTTCGGCTTCTCCACTTCGCGCAAGGGCGCTAGCGGAGAAAGTGCGCCAAGGGGCCGCACCATCACCAGGCCGGTTCCTTCGCGGACACGCCTCTCAAGAGCTTCCCGGGCGCGAGCTGAAAGCTGCTCCCATCCGTGATTCAGCGGAAGGAAAATGGCATCGAACTTTGTGTCGCCTGTGAGTTCCGCTTCCAGGTAGGAATAGATGAGGCGGAGATCGCCGCGTTCGGCGCGCGCGCCGTAATCCCTGCCGAACGCCATGGTCCACTTGTTGCGATCCCAGGCGGCATCGATGGTGACAGTGGTCAGATCGAGCGAGAGGCGCTGCGCCAGTTCCACAATCGTGCGGCCTTCGATAACCGTGGGAACGGCGAGCAGCCGAATGGGACCACCCGGAAGCGGGTTAGCCCATTTGACGTGAGGCGTCGCGATCTCCATGGTGTAGGGAGCTTCAAACCGCGCGCCGCTGCCTTTGCGTACGCCCATCCCTACATCTTGAGACAGTGCGGCAGCGCTGGCGAACAACAGGAAAAATGTGTTTCTCACATGCAGCCTTGCAACGATAGAAAGGAATTTCATGCGGGGCACTCCAGAAGCAGAATATCGCGGGCCGTGAGCGGACGCAATGAATCAGCGGCCTTCCTCTGCCGCCCTTATGCGCGGGCCGTAAACCGGTTCCGGCTTACCTAGCTCAAGGGCCCCCAAATCCGGGGCTTTCCCCACATGGTCGTCGTTCACGTTCGGTATCAAAACCCCCGCATCGACCGCCTTGCCCCCCGGCTTGAGCCGGAAGGTCAGATCCCTGGCTTGGTAGACGGCATAAGGACTTGTCGGATCGGGCGGCCGCAGGCTCTCGAAGATGTCAAAGTCAACTTCGATTCCGTGCTTTTCCTGGCCCGTCGCCTCGCTAAGCTCGGCCAGCTTGCGGTACGCCGCCGGACGCAGGCTCTCGTCGTAGTTGCGCGGCTCGCCGCTCTTCGGCGATCGCCAGAAGTATTGCTCGGCGGCTTTGGGGTTGGGCCGGTATCCGTTGTAATCGTAGGTCGAGTACGAGGTGGCGTTACCGAAACGGTAAATGGCGCGGCCCGGTTTGTCCGGCCCGAGGAACAGGTTGTTGCGGAAATGGCC
>JAENWC010000558.1 GCA_016650235.1 Terriglobia bacterium | reverse complement strand
GATACCGGATTCCCGGCGCTGGCTCCCTTTGAAGAGACAGCGCGGCAATTCCAGATGATGCTGCGGGTCGAGTTCTAGGAACACCGCTTCTACCGCCCGATCCGGAAGCAGGCCATCTCGGTGGTATTGCGCACCAGTAGAAGGCCATCGGAAATTGCCGGATGGTTCCAGGTTTTCCCCTCGATGGCGGAAAATTGCGCCACTTCCTGGTGCCGCTCCGGTGAGGCCTTCACAAGCGCCACATCGCCGGATTCACTCAGCACCACCAGGTGGCCGGAGGCCAGCAGGAGCTGCCCGTAACCGTACCGGCCGCCTTTCCATTTCTGGTCGCCGGTCTCCGCATTGACGCAGGCGAGAATGTTTTCGTCCAGTCCATAGATATGGCCTTGATAGAGAACCGAGCTGTTGAACTTGTTCTTCATCCTGGTATTCTGCCAGACGGTGCGCGGCTGGAACCGGTCGCCCTGGCCGCTGAGTTCCACCACGGCCGCTCCGTGTCCATAGCCGGCGGAAATGAAGAACCGGTTCGGAGCTACGATAATCGGCTGCGCACAGTTGATGTCGAACTCAGTGGTCCACGGGTATTCCCACAACAGCTTCCCCTCTTCCACTGTCAACCCGGCGGCGCGTTTGGCTGTCACGATCAGCAGTTGCCTTTTTCCGGCCAGCGTCACCAACATCGGCGATGTGTAAGAGGCTTGGTCGTCCAACGCGGACCACACGCGTTTTCCGGTTATCTTGTCGTAGGCCACCACGGACTTGCCGCCTGATCCGCCCGGCAGGACGATCACTTTGCCGTCCACTACCAACGGCGCGTTTGCCATTCCCCACTGTATGTTGGAGGCCCCGTTATCGCGGAGAATGTTCACATTCCAGATCGTCTTTCCGCTGGTTGCGTCTATGCAGCGCAACTCTCCCTCGGCTCCTTGCGCGTACACGCGGCCCCCGTCCCACACCGGCGTAGCGCGTGGACCATCCCCGCCCATGCCCTCCTGGAAATTTGCCGTCCACGCGTTCGTCCATTTCTCGCGGCCCGTCGGTACTTCGTAGGCTGCCACCACTTCCTGGTTGCGGCGCTGTTCAATGGTGAATGCCATCCCTTCCGCAATCGTGAACGATGCATAGCCTCCACCGGCGGGCTGCTTCCAAAGCCGCTGCAAACCCTGCGCCGGCCAGACCGTGAGAATCGGTTTCTGCTCGTAATGGCCCTGGCGTTCCGGCCCGCGGAAATCGGCCCAGTAGGCCGAGGCAATGTGTGCGCTGGCTTGTGGCGCCGCGGCTTCCACAGTCGCCGGCGCGGCCGTCTGCGCTGGCTCGGCCGCCTTTTGCGCGGCGCGATGTTGCTCCAGTTGTTGCTGCTGGGAAGCTGGATCCTTGAAACTGAACATCGGCATGATGCCGGTGCCGTCCGGTTCCATGCGCAAGCCGTAGAACAGGAGCAAGTGCGCCATTCCGATTCCTGCCACGACGACACTTCCCAGCAACTTCCAAGGCAGCCGGGTTTGGGGCCGCATCCAAAGCAAGACCAAACCAACAGGCGGAAAAATCAGCACCGAAGCCCATAGGCCAAGCCGCGTAAAATACCAGGGATTGTTGGAGGTGGACATCTAATCTATTATCGTCCCCCTATCGCGCTGCGCCACACCCACTCCACCGGACCCGTCCGGAACCGGCGCGGCCACGTCGCCAAGCCTCCAAATCTCTGAAGGAGTCCCAACCGTACCCGCGGAACACCGTTGTCGTCAGCAACGAAGCGAGGATGTAGTTCGACAGCCCCAAGCGTCCCATCCACCGGAATGGCTCCATCGCGCGGATCCATGCCGGCCGTCGAAATAGGAGCACGATGGATGCCGCGTGGAAGAAGGTCAACGCCGATGGTGGAGCCGACCCAGCCTCACGGCTCGCTACGCTTGTGTAGTGTCCTGGAAATAACTGGACAATCACACATCGGCATGCATAGGCGTAGCTCCGAAAACAATTACCTTTGTACTACTAGGCCAGAGATTCATCACCAGCGCCAGCGCCACCTCAGGCGTCGCTCGGAAGACCGCCGCGACTACCGCCACGAACAACCCTGTGCACAACGAATTCTATCTCCTAGCGCCTGCCCCCGGGGTCTAGCTGCCCATGCGTGTGCGTAAACGAACGTATGGCAGTTGAGGGGCGTTGCCCACAGCCGGGCCAGAGTGCCTAACACGAGCGGGGGCTTCCCCTCCAAAGTATGGTGTAGTAGACTCCTAACGAAATCACCCAAAGTGAAAATCGTACAAACAAACGCGAGGATTAATACCAATGAGAAGTCTGATCGTGCTCCTGTTATGTATTTGCGCCGTCTGCGCGCAGGTCAGCGAAAGCGTGGTTACCAACGAGACCGTCGCCACAATGGCCTTGGCTGGAGTCCCGGATGACGTAATCATCCTGACGATCAAGAACGCATCCAGGGTGCATTTCTTCCTTACGCCTTCCGCCACTGACGCCTTGCTCCGGGCGAAAGTGTCCGAAGCAGTCATCAAGGTTATGGCGGCCCCGCGCGGTCCTGGGAGTGCTCCACCAGCCTCGTCACCTCCGCGAACGAATGTTGCGCCACAGACTACGCCTCAATCATCGGCTCAGCCTTTAACAGCAATCACGACTAGCGCTCCGGCCAGGCCGTTAACCTCCGCTCAAGAAATTCTCAGCAATGAGAGCGTCCTCAAGATGGCAAGAGCCGGTGTCAGTGAAGACGTTATGCTCAGCCTGATAAAGCAACACCCGGCACCGCAGTTCAAGATTGGCACCGAAGACATCATCTCCCTGAAGCAGGGCGGCGTTCCCGACAAAGTGATTGAGGCCATACTCGCCAGAGCTACTTCGGGGAGTGGCACCCCAACAGCAGCCAGCCCACCAACACCGACCCGAGTTTTGACCGTGATCAAGGATGGAACCCCGCTTAGACTGCGGTTGAATCGCAACCTTTCGTCTGCGGATGCGAAGGTTGGCGAAACGGTCGATTTTGAGGTGCTTGAGGACGTGATGGCCGATGGGAATCCGGTCATTGCCAAGGGAAGCGCTGCCTTGGCGACCGTCACCCAAGCACAACCCAAAAGGCGGATGGCGCGAGGCGGAAAACTCGATGTGACCATGGACTATGCACGGTTGGTTAATGGGGAGAAAGTCGCATTGAGAGCCGTTAAGGAGACCAAAGGTGGAGGCCACACAGGCGCAATGACCGGCGGAATCATCGCAACCTCCATAGTGTTCTTCCCTGCGGCACCTCTGTTCTTGTTTATGCATGGGAAGGACATAATCATCCCCAAAGGAACCGAGATCACCGCCTATGTGAATGGCGATTTAAAAGTCGATCTACAGACACTGCGTCGGCAATAGACGTCTGCGGCAGAGATCCGACACCTTCGTTCACTCACCAAGGGCAAGAAGTGAGTGGCGGATCCCCTTTTTTTCAACTGAATAGACTGTCACGATAAAGCGGTGGCTATTTCTGCTCTCGCCAGGGTTTAGGTGAGATCGAATTGGCCGCCTGGCTCGACGGGGCGAAGGCCGGGGACCCTGCCCAGGCCAGCGGCGAATCGGTTGTATAAAAAATGGCATAAGCCCTGAGCAGAGTGAGTGCTGGCACCGTTCCTTCGGTTTGAATTTCACTATTCGCAAAGATCTGTGTGGGCTGCAACCACCTGGTCGCTGGTCTCTATGAGCCGCTGCTTCAAGGCGTTCACTTCAGCCTCCACTCCGAGCCCGTGGATGTCCTGGTAGACGCCGCAAATCTCCAGGAAGTATCTGGTCGAATGTACGATTGCGTCAAAGACCCCTTTGACGTTCGGACCGACGATTACATCCACGCCCTGGTCATGCTCGAACATGAATCCGAACGCCGCAGCGGCACCAGTGTGCTTGAAACCGCAGAGCATGTAATATTGGGTGTCGTACTCCACCCCAAGCTTCACCGCTTCGGCGCGGTCTCGCAGGCCCATTTTCCTCCGTGTCACTCTCCCTGCCTGCCTCCGCGTCACCTTTACCCAACAAGACTGCTCGCGAAAGGTTTTCAGCAGTTGCTTTACTTGCGGCGCAAGCGCACTTAAGTGTCCTTTGTACTGCCCACGCGTCCCTTTAGGTAACCGTTTGCGGCGCAACACCTTCAGCGCCTGATAGTACTTATCAATCTGTTCGTAACGAAGGTACCGTTGCGCACGGCGGACGGGGGCTTGCCTGATGTACATCAGGTCAACCCAGTTTTCGAAAAGCGATCCACACAACCCCAGAGCGTCCGCTCCGCAACCGCTCCGACAAAGAATCTGAGAAGCTAGAAAGGTCTTGAACCCCTTTCCGAAAAGCACATACGAGGCTGTCTCCAAGTCTGAGTGGAAGCCTGTCCCATCCCGTTCGTGGCGGAGCTGGTCGAGAATTCGTTGACCTAAATTGGCAACGTCATCGGCCACGTCGAAGAGCTCGTGGAACTTCCGTAGGTTCTGCACCACCTCTTCCGGAACTCCTACGGGTATGTTGTGGTACTCAGGCATCGGCGCGTATTTTAGCACGTGTAACTTGAACAAGCTCGGGTTAAGAAACTTCAGATAATAGATCGCCTTGAGTGAGATCCATCCGGCGGCGGCCAAGGTGGGGAGCCCAGCGGACCGCTTTCAGGCCTTGGATGGAGCCGACTCCGGCGATGACTGCTCCCGCCACCGTCGTGGAGAACAGAATGAAGATGGCGGCTGCGGTTTCGGCGCAGAAGCCGCTGCGTGGTTTGAGTCTGGTGAGACCCAGACTGGGACGTTGAAGTCAGGCAGAAATTTGTCCGTGACCAGCACGCTAGTGACAATGCCTCTGGTTTCTGCGCGTCATGGTGCCATGAGAAAAACTGAAGACGGCGATCATCAGATCAGAGTGTAAGCAAGCAATAAGCCAATCATCGGTACGATGTGAATGTAAGGGGCCCACTTGCTCCCGAAGATCTGAACTGGTGACTTTTTACAACATAAGTGTTGTACAGCAAAATTGTTGTGATAATATAATGAAGTATGGATACCATCGGCATTCCCGGAAGTATGGGCCGTCTCGCAGTCGGCCCTGTATATTTTGATCGGCAGGAGATCATGTTCCGTGCCTGGGACCTGCTGAAAACAAGTAACTTGTTACTGCTTGCCCCCCGGCGTGTTGGTAAGAGCTCTCTCCTCAATCGAATGAAAGAGGACGCGCCCGCCAGAGGCTACAATGCGCTGTACCTCTCGGTTCCGGATGCCCAAGACGAACTGGACTTCATCAAGCGGCTGGTCCGGGGGTTTCGGGATGCCGAATGGGCCCCGGGGGGTTGGGTTTCTGCCTTCAAGGCCAGACTCCCCGAAGATCTGGAGTTCGTCCTGAAGACCGGCCTCATCGAGTTGAAGGCCAAGATGTTCGATTGGCGCCGACCGGCGGAAGAGTTGGAGGCGCTCCTCAAAAAATCGGGGGATCCGGAGATGCTGCTGCTCATTGACGAGTTGCCGTTGCTCATCGCCAGTATCGTTCACCAAGACCCGTCAGGAAGAAGAGCCGAACAATTCCTGCTTTGGCTCAAGCGGCTCCGGGAGCAGTACGCGCCTCGCTGGTTCTTCGCCGGGTCAATCGGCCTGGATTCAGTCGCCCGAAGGCTGAAACTATCGGGCACCATTCACGACCTGCAGCCGATCGAACTCGGAGAATTCAGCCCCGAGATGGCCCGTGCTTATCTAATGAGCCGGGGCCGATTCCATCAATGGGAATTGACCGCCGAAACGATAGATGCAATTCTGCGGGCGGTTGAATGGCCAATCCCTTTTCATCTCAATCTAGTTTTCGAAGAGCTTCGCGCTGTCGTTGGCGAAGGACACGGCCATCCTTCTCCTGAGCTTGTGGAAATCGCATTGCAAAGATTGATGGCACACGGCCGGACACACTTCGATCATTGGGATGAGCGTCTGGCCAAAATGCTGGACCATCGCATCCATCCGTGTTGTGAGATTATCCTCAGCTTGACCTGCCTCGAAGCCGCCGGCATCACCGTCGCAAGCATCGACCTGCGTTTGAGTAAGGAAGTGAATGATGACAAGGAGCGGACCGAACTGCTGCGACAGATGCTGGATCTGCTAATTAGCGATGGGTATCTGGTGCGCCAGGAGGGCGTCGTGCGTTTCCGTTCCGCGCTGCTGCGCCGCTACTGGCGGGAGGTGCAGGCATGACCGAACCGAGAACGTTTCCCTACGGCGGAATCCCTGTTTACAATCCACAATCCCTGAGCAAAACCGAGGCGCTTGCACAATTCCATGTGCGACAAGCCGCCTATCGGAGCTTGCTGGACCTTCTCAGCGAGGAGCGGCCCTCTCACGTTCTGATCATCGGCACGCGTGGCATGGGGAAAACCACTCTGCTGCAGCGTGTGCACTATGGCGTCGAAGACGACCCAGGGTTGAACAGCCGCTATATTGTGCTGGCCTTCCCTGAAGAGCAATATAACGTCAACCGCCTGCACCATTTTCTGCTCAACACCGTGGACGCGCTCGCCGACG
>JAENWC010000557.1 GCA_016650235.1 Terriglobia bacterium | reverse complement strand
TCCTGACGACTGTGGCATCCGAGCAGTTGACCACCATGGCGCTCAAAGGAGACCGTTTGAGTAAATTCCTTGGCAAATACAAAGTGGGCCAGGAATCGTTTCAGGATGATATTCCACAGCCCGTGCTCTACGAAATCATCTTTCACGCCGCGGTAGTGCTCAAGAAGTGCATCTTGGCCACTTTCCCGGAAAGCAAGCGCAAGAAGGTTGAAAGCAACTGGCTGTATCTGCTAGGGCTCCATTATCCCATCCAGTTCTTCCATTTCTTTACGCGGTTTTTGAGGAGGGCGCCAGAACTCAGTAAGATTCTGGTTTCCGTCTCGCTGGCGGTTTCTGTGGTCTTGATTACTCTGGGGATCAACTTCCGCAAGCATCTCTTGTTTACCGAAGAAAAGGACCTTTCCCTCACTGGCGTGACCTTGTTTCTACTCATTCCCATCGGCGCCCTGGCCGGTCTCTATTTTCTGCTCTGCACCTACCGGGTGACACAGCCCGGCCGGGGGATCAACTGGTTCTCTGTTTTCAAAATCTCCGCAGTGTCCCTCGCCGTGATTGCGCTGATTGCCTTTCTTGGTTTACCTGTTGCGGTGGCCTTTGGCGTGGTCAAGCTGGAGGCGCTGAACCAGTTGACCGCGGCGGGTTGGATTCCGGGCTGGCAAGGATACCTGGTCCGGCTGGCGAACAACCCGCTGGATTATTGGTTCGGGGTCATCCCGTTCCTTCTGGCGGCCGCTGCCTCGTGGCTGATTCGCCCCAACTCCGCGGCAAAACCAACCTCAAAAGGAGATCTGCATACCGCAATCGTTTCCTACATCCCAACACAAGCCCTGGCTGAGTTGGGCGCTGACCTCGGTGTAGCTGTACCGGCGCCGGCCCCCACCGGGGCCTTTACCATTAAGCAGCGGGAACAGTTAGCCAACTCGATCTTGAAACTGGATCCAGAAGAGGTTCGCCGAAAAATCCGCCAATACTACCCGGGTGCGCTTCCCTGGTAGTCCACGGCTGGAATCCGATCCACTTTCACCCGCGATACCCGGTTGTGTTCCATGCCCTGGACGGTGAATCGAAGTTCACCATGCGTCACCTCGGCCCCCACATTGGGGATCGTACCAAGACGAAACAGCAGGAACCCGGCCAGCGTTTCGAATCCGGCGTTCGAGGGAACCTCGATACCGTACTGCGTCTCCAGATCACGGATACTGGTTGACCCGTCCAGATCCAACGCCTCCCAAACGATGGGGAGCGGCGGCAGCCGCACGTCGTGCTCATCTTCTATTTCACCGAAAATCTGCTCCAGCACATCCTCCAGTGTAAGCAGGCCCGTGACCGAGCCAAATTCGTCCACCACAATGGCCATGTGCGAGTGGCTGCGGCGAAAGCTGTCCACTAGCTGCGTAAGCGGTTTCGTCTCCGGCACAACAATCGGCTGGCGCAACAGGCGGCGCAGGTCGAAGGGCAGCGCAGGACGGCGCTTCTCATTGGCCCCACGCCTCTGGTGCCAGACCTCCATCAGATCCTTGGCAAACACAAAGCCGATGACATTCTCCGGAACGCCTTCATACACAAGCACCCGTGAATACTTATTCTCGGAGAAGGCCTGCAGCAGATCGTCCAGCGTGGCCTCCACCGGAACAATCACGAATGCGCTGCGGGGAACCATGATCTCGCGCGCGCTGAACTCGGCCAGATCGAGCAGCCGCTGCAGCGATTCCTCGACGAAAGGAGCCAAATGGCCGTGCCTCCGGCTGGAAGCGGCGATGAACTTGATCTCTTCCGGGGTATGGCTACTCCCGGCCTGTTCGCCCCGTAGTCCCATGACACGCGAGACCGCCCCGGCCGACTTTTCGATCACCGACACAAACGGTCCCGCTATCCGGTAGAACAGCAGCAGCGGAGGCGACACCAGCGCCGCCAGACGGTCCGACTTCTCGATAGCGAGATTCTTCGGAACCACCTCGCCCAGAACCACATGGGCATAGGTGATGATGAGGAACGCCAATGTGAAGCTTGCGCCGTGCAGATAAACCCTTGTGGCTGGAGTGACCAGCGGTGCAAGCAACAGGTTCAGGAAGTAGAAAACCGTATCCTCGCCGGCCCATCCCAAGCCAAGACTGGCCAGGGTGACGCCCACCTGCACCACGCTCAACAACTTCTCCGGATTCGCCAGCAGACTGAGCGCGGCGGCGGCCCCGGCATGCCCCTCATCGGCCAACTGCTTCAGACGCGATTGGCGGACCGAGAGCAGAGCCACTTCCGCGCCCGAAAAGAAGGCGTTGAGCGCAATGATGAGGGCTACCAGAAGAAATCGGTATCCTAGATTCAGGTCCATGTATGCTGAAAGGCGGCTGGCTATGCCAGGCTTTCCGCTGAGCCAGCCGGGCAGGGCCGGAAAATCATCGTGAATCTCAACGGGCTTCTCAAATATATCAACTCCTTCATCGCGCTGCTCTGCCTGGCCGCATTGGCCCTAGTGTATTGGTACGCCTGGAGGCCTTTGCCTCCCAATAGTGGTTCCGTGCCCGCACCGGTGAGCGCGCGGGCGCAAGTGGTGCGCGACCACATGGGTGTTCCCCATATCGAGGCGGCCTCGGACGAGGACGCCTACTTTCTCCAGGGTTATGTGACCGCCCAGGATCGTCTCTTTCAAATGGAGTATGCACGCCGTCAGGCAGCCGGGGAGCTGGCCGCGATATTCGGCGCCGCGGCCGTGGAAAGCGATATCGAGACAAGGCGTCTGCGCATGCACCGCGCCGCCGTGCAGCATGCGCGTACGCTTCCTCCCGCCGACCGCGCCGTGTTAGCCGCCTACGCGCGCGGGGTCAACTATTTCCTCGAAACCCATCAGGGAAAGCTACCCGTGGAGTTTACCCTGCTGGGCCTGGATCCGGCTCCCTGGACCATTCCGGACACAATGCTGATCGGGTTGCACATGTTCCGGTCGCTGACTACCACATGGAAGGACGAGGCGCTCAAGAGCAGCTACATGGCGCAGGGCGAAGCGGAGAAGGTGAACTTTATCTTCCCCGTGCGGACGGGGGCGGAGCCTCAACCGGGCTCCAATGCGTGGGTGCTCTCGGGCAGGCGCACCGCTTCCGGCAAACCGATTCTGGCCAACGATCCGCACCTTGGATTCTCCCTGCCCGGCGTCTGGTATCAGGTCCATCTGAAAACTCCGTCCATGAATGTGGCCGGCGTCAGCATGCCCGGCGCACCCGCCGTGATCATCGGGCACAACGACCGCATCGCTTGGGGTATGACCAACCTCCACTTTGATGTGCAGGATCTCTATTCGGAGCGGGTGAACAGCGCTGCCGGCGCCTTTTTGTTCGAAGGACAGGCGAAGACTTTGCGCCAGGAGAAAGAGTTTGTCAGGATTCGCGGCGGTGGCCAACGCGAGTTCACGGTAGCCTCCACGAGTCATGGTCCGATTCTGCTCACCGCCAAAGGGCAACATCTTTCCATCCGCTGGACAGCCACCGAACCAGGTTTGTTTCAGTTCCCCTTCGCCGAAATCAATCACGCCGGAAATTGGAGCCAGTTCCGCGCAGCTCTTTCCCGTTTCCTCGGACCCGGGCAGAACTTTGTGTATGCCGATACGGAAGGTAACATCGGCTACCAGGCAACCGGCAAGCTTCCCATCCGCAGGGATCGCGATGGAGACCTGCCCGCCGACGGCGCATCGGGCAAGCAGGAGTGGGACGGCTTCATTCCATTTGAAGAGTTGCCCTCCATATAC
>JAENWC010000556.1 GCA_016650235.1 Terriglobia bacterium | reverse complement strand
GTGGGCGATGCCGGCCATGGCCCGGATGGCATCCGCGGTGGTCATGGAATATGCGGCGACGTGGGGGAGAATGGCAGGGTCGTTGGCCGCGGCTTCGAGGACGAGCCGCATGCCGGCGTCATTGAGATCGTAGACGGCGGGGGCCAGCACGGGAAATGAGGCCAGGAAGCTTTCGCGGGCGTGCGGGGCCAGCGCAGATATCCACGCGGGGTAAGACTTGAGGATGTAGCCGATGCACTTGCGGTCCGGCTTTGCTTTTTCCACGCCGGCGCGGAGCGCAGCCACGGCATCCACCGGGTTAGGGAAGGTCGGCGGAACTGCGATCTGTTCGGATAGCAAGAGATCGAGCAGGAGAGCTGCTTCGCGCCGCAGTCCGGCGTCCTGCACGCGGCCGAGCGCCCTGTAGGCAGGCGACTTGGCGGCCGCCAGTTGCTCCAAATGCGCGTTGAGGGTCTGGTCTTGGCTCAAGCGCTCAGTATACACTTTGGGTAGCCATGAAACAGCCGATTTGGAACTATGAACAGGAGCCGAGGCCGGAGACTGGCGATGAAACCAGCGTCAACTTGCGCGCCTATCTGGACCGCATGCCGGACGAAAAAGCGCGGCAGTACCGGCCGGAGTGGAGCGATGAGGAGACGGTGAACTGGTGCGGCGATTTTCGCGATGATGGCATGCTGTTTTTGATCTGTACCGAGCGGGACGTGGAGGTGGACGAGTTCCGGCGGGAACTGGAGCTTTCCATCGCTTACAGAAACCGGGTGCGGGAACAGTTGCTCCACACCTGAGACGGATTCAGAACGTCCGGGTGCCCGGGACCAGCGTCGGTATGTGATAGACGGACTTTCGCGCGGTGATATAAAGGCCGCGAAAACCTTCGCCGAAACAGCAATTGCTGGGGCCCTCGGGGGTCTTGATGGTTCCCAGATGCTCTCCGTCCGCGGCATGCACGTAGATTCCGTCACGGGAGGCCATCCAAACATTGCCCATCTCATCTGTTTTAAGGCCATCCACGCGCAAGGGCGCGAAGTCGCGGCCTTTGTCGAGCGCCCCATCGGCGGCGATCTGGTGCACTCTGACCATGCTGGTCTTTACGTCGGCGATGTAGAGTTGCTGCTGGTTGGGCGACAGGGCAACACCGTTGGGCGCGGGCGTTTCGGCCACAAGCCGCACCTCACCCTTGGGAGGCGCGCCCCCGACGCCGCTGCGCTGGCGGGTGATTTGATACACGCGCGAACGGGGCAGGTCGGAAAAATAGATGCTCCCATCGATGGCGTAGACCAGATCGTTCGGCCCTTCTAGCCCTTCGGCGGCCAGCACCGTGATGGTCCCGTTCTTCTCCGTTCGCGTCACGCGTGCGCCGCCTTCGGCCGCAAGCAGCCGGCCCTGATGGTCGAAGGTGAGCCCGTTGGCTTTGTTGCTGTTCTCGCGCAAGGCCGTAAGCTGCCCGCGTTCCCACTTCATGATCTTGAGATTGGGAATATCACTAAACAGCAGGAACCCGCGCCGGCTGACGACAGGACCTTCGGTAAACGCAAAGCCTGTGCAGACCTGCCGGATGGCGGCGTCCCTGTTCACTACTTTCCAGAATTTTTCCGATTTTGCTTCGAGCATTAGGAACCCACCCCCGGTGCATACCAACTCTTTGCCGGCGCTTTGTAGGCAACTTTGAGATGCGGTGTTTCGAGCCGCTTGCCTTTTTGATACCCCGAATCCATCAAGGAGGCCAGTGCGCCGCTGACCAGCAAGGTGCGCTCCACCCCATAAGGCGGCTTGCCGGTATCGATCATCCGCGTGATCCCATGCACGAGCATGGAAAAGTTATTGGAGTTCTCAATCGGGGTGTAGCAGAGCGTGGCTTCGGGGCTCTTCCCTTTGGGCTTCACGGCCACCAGGTATTCAGAGACCTCGTTCAAGGCCAGCACCGCTCCCCGGAAGCCGTCGCGATATTCCACCAGCCCTAGTGCCGCCTTCATGTCCTCCGGGCGCTTGTCCGAGCGTACTTTTTGACGCCGGGCCAGCGCCGCATCCAAGAGTTCACGGTTCCATAGTCCCTGTTGCCCCGCCTTCCAGACCTCGGCGTCCTTGAGCATTTGCACGGAACGCACACCCGTCTCGCCTCCCTTGCGGCGTTCGACGAAACTCTGGAGAGCTTCGAGGATATGGAAGATGCCGCCATCGGCCACCCATCCACCGCCGACACTGAGCGCGGATTCCATTTCCGAACCGAGTGGGGGATCGTATTCAGGCCGCCGGAAGGTGACGGGAACGCTGGAGCCAGCCATGAGCGGGAACTTCAACTCGTGCGACCAGTCATACATCTGCTTAGCCTTCGTCCAGTCATAGGAAAGATGCTTGTCGGTGAAGACCGGACAGGACCGGCCGCTATCCTTGAACACCTTCACCACCTGCTCAAAGAATTCATAGCGCGGATAAAGTTGCTGCTGTTTTTCGTTATGCGGATAGTTTCCGTGTTCGCAGATAAGGACCACGGCGTCGACAGCGAGTTTGCCGGTGTTCAGCGTGAGCGCGTCCGCAATCGATTTAGCGGACTGCACTCCGTAGGCTTTGGCCAAACGGTGACCGATGTCGGCCGGATGCTGTTGATCCATCCACAGGGAGGCAACCTCATACGGAGGCGGGTGGTAGCTTTCGTGAATCCAGTAGCCTTCGAGAAATCGAGTTATGAAATTATCCGAATGCGAGCGCACGTGGTAGGTGGAGGACAGGCACGCGATGCGCTTCCTGCGCGGCTGCGCGGGCGCCAATGCCGCGGCGGCCGCCCCCGTCAATAGTTCGCGACGATTCATTTTTCCGCTATCTCCTCGCTGGCGCGTAAGACGCGCACAATGTTCAGACCCATGATCTTTCGAATGTTCGTATCCGAGTATCCCAATTCGATCAAACCTTCCACGAGAACAGGATATTTGGAAACGTCCTCCATGCCAACCGGGGCCATGCCGGAGATGCCGTCGAAATCCGAACCTAGGGCGACGTGATCCGGTCCGGCAATCTTCGCGACATGGTCCACGTGCTTGAGCAGGGCTTTGTAGCTGACCTTCGGCATCCGCTCGAAATACTTGCGCTGGATTTCGCGAACCGTCTCCCAACGAGCAGGATCGTCGGGGCGCTGCGCGAGCACGTCCTTGATCTCCTTGTCGCGAGCGGGGCGGTTCGCGATGTAGATGTCGTAGGCGGCCTTGTCCAGGTATCCGGCGTGGAAGTTTATGCATATTACGCCGCCTTTCTTCGCGATGGCGCGGATGACATCATCCGGCATGTTCCGCACAATCGGCGTCATCGCCTTGGCGGAGGAGTGCGAGGCAAGGACGGGCGCCTTGCTTTCCTCTACGGCGCCGAGCACGGCCTTGTCGGAGATATGAGAGACGTCCACCATCATGCCGATCCGGTTCATTTCGCGCACCAGTTCCCGGCCCTGTTTGGAAAGGCCGTTGTGAACTACGTCGCCGGTCATGGAGTCGGCGTAGGTGTTGGACGCGAAATGTGCCAGCGTCATGTAGCGAATTCCCAACTTGTGGAAGAGGCGCAGAACGGCGAGGTTGTCGGCGATGAGATGCCCGCCTTCCAGGCTCGCCATCGCGGCCAGTTTGCCCGACTTGTGAATGCGCTCGACGTCGGCGGCGGATTGGGCGAACTCCATATCCTTCTTGTTGGCGTCCACTTCGCGGTGCAGGGCCTCCAGACATTCCAGCGCGCGTGGAAGCCAGAGCGAGGGCGCGTAATCCTGCGGCTGCGCATAGATGCCGAACAGCACCGCACCAAGCTTGCCTTTCTTCATGCGCGGGATGTCCAGCTCATAGTAGCGATGCTCGTCGGCGAGGCGGTAGCCTTCGTCCACGAAATAGCGCGGGGTATCGATGTGGGCGTCGAAGATGAGGATGTCGCGCATCAACCGCGCCAAGCGATCCTGCGCGGGAAGCAGGCCGAGGCAAACCAGGAACAGCAAGATCAGCCGGTGCATGGAGGCAGTATATAACGATTTGGCGGCGACGGAATTTCATCGACAATCCACAGCACCCTGTGGCAGCAAAGTAGAAATGTCCCCTTTCGGCAAAGTAGAAATGTCCCCAAGCTGGCTCGCCATGAGCCCGCCATTCCCTCATCCGGCATCATTTGGC
>JAENWC010000555.1 GCA_016650235.1 Terriglobia bacterium | reverse complement strand
CGTAGGACAGGCATCCTTGCCGCTTAGTCGGGAGGCCTATTCTACCGCAGCGTCTGGCGGAGCCAGTCCACCATCTTTATTTTGTAGGTTTGCCAGGCGGGGTTCTTTTCCCATGGACCCACTCCGTGCGGTGCATCCTCGACGGTGTAGACTTCGCAGGCGACGCCCACCGATTTCATCTTGTCGCACATCATCGGGGATTGATTGTAGGGAACTGCGGCGTCCTTGGTTCCATGAATGAACAGGAACGGCGGCATTCCTTTGTGGACGTAATTGATGGGGCTGGCTTCGGCAAGGCGTTTTTCGGTTTCCGCATCGAGAGCGATTCCGCCCACCAGTTTCAGAGTGGGATCAGTGGGTCCTCTTTCGCGCGCCCTGCCGAGAAGATCGTGGGGACCGTAGAAGTCGACCACGGCCGCCACCGACGTCGAGCCTCGGCCGCGGGCTCCCACGTAGGCGACGATTTGGCCGCCCGCCGATTCGCCCATCAGCGCAATGCGCTTAGGGTCGGCCTTGTATTCCTTGGCGTGCTTCTTCACCCATTCGATGGCGGTGAAGGTGTCCTCGGCCTGGGCGGGAAAATGGTGGCCCGGCGCAAGGCGGTAGTTGATGGTGAACCAGGTGAAGCCGGCTTTGCTGAGAGGGTCGAACAGCGGTGTAACGTAGGTCTGCTTGTTACCGTTCACCCAACCACCGCCGTGCACCACGATCACGGTGGGAAATGGACCCTTGCCGTCGGGGACCCAGGCGTCGAGCGTTAACGGCATGCCTCCGGGGCGGGCAAACTCGATATCGGATTTGAGTTCACCGGCGAAACACAAAAGCCCTAGAGTGAAAAAACTACTGACCAGTCGCACTCTTCTTTTCCTCCTCTTTAGCAGGCTCCGGCTTTGGTGTTGCTTTGGGCAGCGGCTTGCGCGGAAGCATCTCCGGCCGGGTGGCCGCGTGATAGACAAACGAGGCAAGGATAGCGGAGGCCTGCTGCAGGTCACTCGCCTGGATCCGGTCATAAACGTCCATGTTGGAATGGTGCGTCCGGCTGTCGTATTCGATGGGGTCCTGGATGAACTGGAACCCCGGCAAGCCGACGGCGTCAAAGGAAAGGTGGTCCGTGCCGCGGGTGTTCCGGATGCTCAGCGAGGTCATGCCGAGATCCTTGAACGGCGCCATCCAAGCCTCAAACACCGGCCGGATCATATCGTTGCCCTGCAGATAAACGCCGCGGATCTTGCCGGTGCCGTTGTCATAGTTGAAATATCCGGCCAGCTTGCCGTGCTGCGAGTTCAGGGCCATGGTTACGGGGTCGGCAAAATGTTCCTTGACGTATGCCTTGGACCCAAGCAGTCCTTGCTCTTCACCGCCCCATAATCCGATGCGAACCGTGCGGTCCATCTTGACGTTCAGCGCCTTGAGAATTCGCATCGTTTCCATCATGACGGCGCTGCCGGCGGCGTTGTCGGTGGCGCCGGTGCCGCCATGCCAGGAGTCGAAATGGGCCCCAATCATCACCACTTCATCCTTCTTCCGGCCGCCCGGAATTTCGCCGATGATGTTAAACGAGTCTTTGGTCTCGGTAAAAAATTGCGCCTTGATGTCGAGCTCCAGCTTGACGGGGATTTTCTTGTCCAGGAGGCGCACGATGCGGTTGTAATGCTCAGGCGTAATGACGGCGAAGGGAGGCGGGTCAGCATATTTGCCATCAAAGGAGCCGCCTGAGCTGGCAAAGATGGTTCCGCCATCGCCTCGAAACCCGGCGGAGAGAACCGCAATTGCGCCTTCGGACTTCAGGAATTCGTTCCGCTTGCCGGCGAAGCGGCGCGCCGCTGGGCTGTTTGAAGACTCGGGACGGCGCGGCGCACTGATCTGCGCCAGAGACTGTTCGGTGAGGTCGATGTCGTTGAACCGGCGTCCGGCGGCGCTGGTCTGCATGCCCAGTTCCCGCGGCGCGTCCACCAATACAATCTTTCCTTGCAGCTTGCCCTTGAACTTGGCAAGATCAGCCTCCGTTCGCATGGGCGCCAGAACGGGCTCACCCAACAGAACCCCGTCCGTACCGGGGGTCCACGCCAATGGAAATCCGATGATGGCGGAGTAGCCGGGTTCCAGCATGTGCGCGGAAAAACGCGTGTAGGCCCATCCGCGGCCGAACGGACCCCACTTCTCCTGCTTCACGCCCGCGAGCCCGTACTCCTGGAGCCGCTTCACCGCCCAGTCGCCGGCGGCGCGGTAGCCCGGCGAGTTGGTCAGTCGAGGGCCATGCACGTCGGTCAGATAGAACATGTGCTCCATCACCTTCGAGTTCTCAAATGCCTCGTTCTTGATGCGATGGACCATGTTGAGATCCACCTTCTCCTGACCAAGACAAGCGGCCGGATAAGCCAGCACGGCCGGAAGCAGCAAGCATCCAATTGTTTGTGTCATGGGAGTCTTCCAGAGCATATCAGGGTGCGTAGCAAGGTACAATCGGGAGTGCGTGAGAATCACCATCTCCAAGGAGAACTATCTGAAGGCCATCGCCGAAGCGGAAGCGGAAGGCGAAGCCGTTATTGCAGCCACCTTGGCGCGCTGGCTCAACGTATCCGCTCCCGCCGTCACCATGGCCACGCGGAGACTCAAACGCGACGGCCTGATAGAGATCGATACAACCGGTCAAATTAACCTCACCCCCGCCGGACGCGACATCGCCAATGGGATCCTCAACCGCCACCACCTGATCGAACGGATGCTGGTGGAGGTGTTCGGAATGGAATGGTTCAAAGTTCACGATGAGGCAGAGCGACTCGAGCATGCCGTCTCGGCCGACTTTGAGCGCCTGTTGGTGGACAAGCTGGGCCCAGGGAAAGCTTGTCCCCACGGCAATATCGTCGACCTCGACACCCCGGACCTGCGCCGCCAGCGCGGTTGGCGTACGCTGGATCAAGTCTCCTCCAACACCACCGTTACGGTGCGTAGCGTCTTTGAACGCGACCGGCCTTTGCTCGAGTACCTGGACGGCCTTGCCATTCAGCCCGGGAAACGGCTGGAAGTAGTGGCTCAGAACTACGACGAAACCGTCACGTTCCGCGTGGATGGCGCTCCGGTGCAGTTGGGCAAGGCGGTAGCCGCCAAGGTTTGGGTGGAGTAAATGCGGCGCGGTGCGCTCCGGCCGGCTGTGCCGGCCCATGCGATTTCCTTGATGCAGCACGGTTAGTTTGGTACCTCTACATCTGGATCCTGAATGTTTCTGGCACTTCTACGGGGTGCCCCACTTTGGGCGTTCCTGCCTGTCTGGTTCCGGCTGCGCCGGGTTAAGTTCTGTTACGGAATCATGTTGGCAGCGGATCGGGATCGCTTGCTGAGGCGCGCGGCTCAGCAACGGCTTCTGAGCCGGCTGTTGCCCTTCGTACGGGAACAGGGCAGAATAGACAAGAAAGTTTCAGCAAAATGGTAACTGCGTCTTTCCTCGCCTGTGATCGGCGTTCCACTGCGTTGCGGTTCAACCGCGGCTGTCAAATTTCCGCCGGGACAGGGCGCTAGCGATGTCTTCCGCCAACGGTTCCTCCGGACTCGTGCGCGGACTGGGATTGGCCGGGGCGATCTCTCTCAACGTCGCCAACATGATCGGCACCGGCGTCTTTCTCAAGGCGCGCGTAATGACGTGCAACACCGATTCGCCCATCCGGGTGCTGGCTGTCTGGTTTCTCGCAGCGTTGCTGGTATTGGCCGGAGCCCTCGCCTACGGTGAGCTGGCGGCGATGATGCCGCGGGCCGGCGGCGAGTATGTTTTTCTTCGTGCGGCCTACGGACCCCGCCTGGCGTTCCTCTATGGTTGGACTTATATTTTTGTAGCTCGATGTGGATCCCTCGCCGCACAATCGGTGGGCGCGGCGATTTTTCTGAACATGGTTACGGGAGGCGCGTTGGAGAGATTTTCCGCATTCGGGTTTTCCGGACTTCAACTTTCTTCGGTGACCGTTGTAGCGCTTGCCGGAGTGATCAATTGCCTCGCGGTAAAACACACCGGCAGGCTCGCCACAATCTCGATGGCAATCAAGGTTGGAATCGTCGCTTCCATCGGGATTGCCGTGTTTGCGTTTGCGCCAGGGGATTGGTTCCACTACACTCTTTCGGGTGCTTCCGGCGCATGCCAGGGAATACCCGATTCGGCCCGCGGAGGGCTGATGGGGTTTGGGGCGGCCATGATCGCCGCCTTGTGGGGCTATCAAGGCTGGGCTAACCTTGCGCCTATGATTGGAGAGGTTCGCAATCCGGGGCGCATTCTTCCGCGCGCATTTGTGCTGTCCACTTTGATGGTGGCCAGCATTTATCTGCTGGCCAACGCTTCCTACTTTTACGCGCTGACTCCAGCGGAGGTGGCGTCCGTACCCGCCTCATCCTCGGTTGCCACCGTAGCTCTCTCGCGATTCCTCGGATCCGCCGTGGCGGCCTGGATGGCCGCCGCCATGCTGTTTTCCTCACTTGGGGCCATACATACGGGCATGGCGCCCATCATGCGGATGCCGTATGCCATGGCCCTGGATGGGCTTTTCTTTTCCGTCTTCCGGAAAGTCTCGCCATCCGGCGTACCGGTCCGCGCCGCTCTCCTGATTGGTTCCTGGTCGGCTATCCTCAGCCTGAGCGGCTCCTACGATAAGCTGACCGACTACGCCATCTTCGCCCTTTACTTTTTCTATGGGCTCACGGCGGCATCCGTGTTCGTGCTGAGAAGAACGCAGCCCGATGCAGACAGGCCATTCCGGACCTGGGGTTATCCAGTGGTTCCGGGTCTATTCGTGCTGGTGACCATCTGGCTTCTCCTGAACACGATTCTGACCGTGCCTTGGCAGGCGCTGTCCAGTCTTGGGCTCATCGCGCTTGGCCTGCCTTTTTATTCTTATTGGTCGCGCAGAAGCGCCTGAGCACTTTCCGGCGCAACGGCAAGCGTGTAATGCCGAAACCAGCGGGCGGTTTTGGCGATGAGGGACAAAGGCCTTTCAGCGCAAGACCAGTTTCACTTCATTACCGGCAACCCCATCCATCCGGATCTGTAGGGTCTGCGCGCCCGCGCCCAGACCGGCCGGCACGCGAGCGTTTATCTGATAGAGTCCAGGAATACCCGGCGCCTGTCCGCTGAAGGTCACGTTGGTTTGCACGCCCGCCATAAAGACTGCCGGCAGGTTCACTGTTTCCAGCAATCCGGGAAAGCTCGAGGAGGCTCGCAGCGGTCCTAGCCCCGTGCAATAGATTTCCACTACTTGCCCTGCCGCGGCCGGGCGCTGCGATGTCGTAGCGCCGGTGCCTGCCAGTAGCACCGCGCCCAACTGCGTCGCCGGATCAATGACAAACACGCCCGGATCGAGCAGGCGCAAGGGCACTGTTACGGGTGAGGTCCGCTGCACTGCCGAGGGAAAACCATACTCCACCACTACCACGGCCTGCGTTCCACTCAGTTCCGAGGGAACTTGCAAGTTGATCTGCCGGTCGCTCACATAGAGCAGTCCCGCCGGAACATCGTTGATCAAAACACTCACTCCGCCCAGTTGCGTCTGCCAAGGCGCGGCGCCAACCGCGGTTGCTCCTCCGGCCAAGTTCAACCCAAACAAGGTTGCCAGCGATCCTGGCGACAGACCGCTACGGAAGGTGGCCGCATGCAACACGCCGGCAGTCTCCAGCACCGGCTTGCCCAGCGCGGTCACCAGCAATGCGCCCGCGGGCGAGCCCGTAATTGCGGCGCGCAGTTCATGCAGTTGCCCCGGACCCGGGGTCCACTGAAACCGTACCAGCCCGTCCGCATCCGAGACGGCAACGGCAGGCTGCACTGTCCCACCCGGCGTCACTGCCGCGCTCACCTCCAATCCTGGATAGGGCAAGTTATTCCGGTCCATCACGCCGATCACCACCGGCTTGGGCAACAACGTTCCGGAGATTGCCGCTTGCTTGTCCCCGGTCACAGCGGTCAGCTTTAATTGATTCAGCCCATCCAATACCTGTGCACGGGCATACCCTGGCGCGTAGGCGCCGCCGGAAGCCTCCGCGCTTAGCTCTTCCACGCCCGCACGCAGCCCTCGCACGGCGAAGCTAACCTCGGATTGACCGGCCGGAATGGTGACCGCCGCCGGAGCATCCAGCGCTCCGGACTGCCTGGTCAAAATCACGGCCAGCGGCGCGGCCACCGGCTTGGCCACCGACACCTTCGCGTTCACCGTTCCACCCACCAGCACACCGGCGGCGGGCGACAAACTGAGGTGCAGCCCTCCCTTGAGGCTGGTATCCAAATGGCTCCGCTGCCCGCTGGCTTGGTGGTAGAACCCTTCGAACCTCCTCCGATACGCGTCCAATTTTGCCAAGTCAGCAGCGGTCACATCGGTTCCTTGCGCCGCGACCAGAATAAACCCCATCCGGAACCGGCGCTGCGCCACCGTATGGTCCGGAACCCTCCTTCCCTCGGCCTGTATCAGCTCATCAATCGACACATCACGCCTGTCGCCGTTGAAGGAGATCCCGGATTGAGGTTGACGGTTGGATGGGCCAACGGTGGGATTATTCACGAAAAATGTGGGCGGTACTTCCTCAGGCGCACGCAAGCCCATCAAGTATTGGTCGAGCGGCGCATACCCCTCGACTGTGGCCACGGTTGTGAATCTCTGCGAAGCGGCTGGGCCGTCGTCTCGAATCCTGTTCCCTTCCAGCAGTGAGGCTTCGGAATTGAAAACGAAACTCCAATGCGCCCCCTGCCGGCCCAACATCGGCAGCGCGGTTGGATTGCCTGGCTCGCGGACGCTGGCAAAAGCCAGGAACAGGTGCCCGGCTTCGTGCCCGAGTATGGTCAAGGGAGTGTCACGACTCAAAGACCTCGCCGGAACCACTGCATCCGGATCGGTTGGGTATTGGCTCAACGGACCCAGGTTCATCATCGCCTGTAAGCGCCGCGCCGACCCGTACTCCTTCCCGTCGTCGACCAAAATGTCCCCGATTCCGAGCCGGTTGTTCCGTACAGTCACCTCAAAGGCCACTGACCCGGGTCCTGAAGCAATACCCAAAGTGTTATAAATCACCAGGAAATCATAGCTGTCATCATGCGTCTCAAAAAACTTCTGCGCTGCCAGCACGGTGTCTATTTCTTCCAGATTTGTGAACCGTTCGACAATCGCGCCGGAGTAGTCGAGGCTGCTTCCCGCCGCAAAGCTCACCACCGCCGAGGACCCCTCCAAATTGCCCGGCGCAATCCCGGTTACGCCGCTCGACGAGGCTATTCCTTGAAAGGCAATTTCAATCTTGCCATCCGAATACAAGCGAATTTGAAAGCTGTTGGGCGGGCCCGATCCGAATGGGACATACTCAGGAACATTCACCCAACTCACCACGACGCTGGCACCGAGGCTGGAAACGCGCACTCCGCCGTTTGTGGGCTCCGGGTTCAGGTCGCGGAAAAACCCCGCGATTCTTGGCAGCCCTGAAGTGACACGCCCCAAAGAACGATCTCCAAAGCTAGTATCGCCACCTCCAAATGTAATGTTTCCATCGGAATTCACGTTCATCTTCATGTAAGACTTTCCATAAAATGGAAACGCGAATGGAAGCGCCATTTCCCGGGTGTCATCGTCCTCCAGGCCGGACAAGGGCCTCCCGTTGGCCGCTACCGCCTCGTCCCATCCGCCCTCAGAAACGGAAAAGGAGTACCGCTTGGCTTCGATGGAGGCCGGCGTAAACCGAAGAGTCTTTCGTTCCAGATTGAAACTGTTGCGGCGGGCGACCACGCCATCGCTGTCCTCGAGGATGGCGATGTCGCCGATATCCCGATTCGTGCTGAGCGGCTGTGCTTCTGCCAGCCTTGCCAGCTTTACGGCCCTGTTGCGCATGGACCGGCGGTGCAGGGCCAGTTCCTCCCGGCCCCTGTCCGGGTGCGTGCCGCATGTGTGCCACTCCTGGCGCGCTTGCAGCGGCTCAAAAATAAGGAACAGAATGACGAAAAAAGTCGTTATGGGTTTCAAGATGGCTTTCAAGATAATGGCCTCGGGGCGGTTGTGTTGCTGCACAACACTTCCATTGTAAGATACGGATCAGGAGACATTTGCGTTATGCCCTTTTGCACAGTTTGTGGCACACAGCTCTCAGAACAAGCTAGTTTCTGCGGTGGTTGCGGCCGATCTGCCGGCCCTGGCGCCGCGGTGGTACCGGCCCAGACAGCGCAACCCTTGCAATATGAAATACATGGCGACAACCTGCAAGTTGCGCGGCTACACTTGAAACCGGGCCAGGAGGTCTTCGCCGAAGCTGGAAAAATGCTGTATAAGACGGCCACCATCCAATGGGAAACCAAGATGAGCGGCACATCCATTGGAGAAAAACTGTTTGGAGCCTTCAAGCGTAAGCTGATGGGCGAATCGCTGTTCTTCACCTATTTTCGCGCCACCGCCGAGGGAAATGTCGGCTTTGCCGGGGACTATCCGGGTCGCATCCAGGCCTTTCACCTCGAGCCGGGCCGATCAATCCTTGTACAGCGCGACAGTTTCATCTGCGCCCAGTCCTCCGTCCAATTGAACATCGCCTTCGTCAAAAAGCTCGGAGCCGGATTCCTTGGCGGTGAAGGATTCATCCTGGAAAAGATCACCGGCCCGGGCATTGCCTTCATTCACGCCGGAGGCGATCATCTCGAGTTCAACCTCGCGGAAGGGGAGACGATTCAGGTGGATACCGGCTGCATTGTGGCCTTTGAGGAATCGGTCCACTATGACATACAGTTCGTCGGCAGCATCAAGACCACTCTGTTCGGTGGAGAAGGGCTTTTCCTGGCCACTCTTACCGGGCCGGGCAAAGTGCTCATCCAAAGCATGACGCTGGAAAAACTGCGGCGGGAAATGGCCCCATACCGTTCCGGGGGCGATGAACGCAGCCCGCTGGGAGCCCTGGGCGGCATCCTGGGCAGCGAAGACTAGTCCCCCAAAATCAATTATTTCTTTACAGGAGGCAGGACGGGAGGCAGGACGGGAGGCAGGCAGTTGCCCGAGCACACGGTCTCGGAGATCTTGTATTCCGGGCCCAAGTGGCCGGACTCCAGATTGGCGCGCCGGACGCTAAAGGTCTCCACGACACTCCGATCCGCGCCCAATCGCTGTGCAATCACCTGCTGCTCACGAAGCTTGGCGCCGGACTGGTAGCCGTCCACGGTCCTTCCCGGGGCCACCATGCCGTACACATCCACCACGCGCGTCTGGGTGCCGTCCGGGTTCTTGGTAGCCTGCACTACCCTCTGGCCGGCCAGTTCCATCTTACCGGTCATCGCCGCGTTGTATTCGGTGGTGGTGGTAACGCTGCCGCCAGTGTCGACTTTGGTTTGGGACATCTCGCGCACCGCCTCGGAAAATCCGCCTGCCGCGCTCCGCCGAAGCACGGTCAGGTCACTTTGCGAATCCTTCTCGTTGCCCGTCACCACCTGGATGCGCAACTCTTCCAGGTTTGCGCCGCCGTTGATATCGGGGCGCTCCACGCGTGTTTCGGTCCGCTCCACTTCTCCCGATTTGCTGGCGGTTGCCGTGAGGCGCTCCCGCAGCGTGAAGCGCCCGTTCAGGTCGGAATCATAAACCGTCAAATTGCGGTTGATGGTCCCGTCAGGATTCTTGTTCTCCTCGATTTGGACCTTCTCTGTACTACTCAGTTGGCCATTCGGGGTGAACTTGCGCACCAATCGTTCCACGACGCGGCCGCCCGCACTTTCCGAGATGATCCGCTCCTCCACAGATTCGATCGGCACGTTGCGGCCGTTGATGGATTGAATGGTCTGAGACCGGTGGGAACCAGTGGCGGCAATTTCACTGGCGGACACACGATTTCCATTAACGTCATATGTGTGGGTGGACAGTGTCTTGCTGCTCTCCTCGGCCTGCAACGAGATGGTGAGGGAGATGCTGAGAGACACAGCGAGCAGGATGGTGCGACAGCACTTCATATCCTCAGCCTAGGCTTGAGGGGAAAGGAGTGCAATCGGGCGAAGACCTTAGCCGGGATTGCGGCGGAAAAAGGGGGCCATCGCGTAACGATGGTGAGATTATATGCAAGCGCGGTCGCCGCAATCAACGAATCCACTGCGGGCAAAGGTCTCCCTGCTCGTGCGCCTTGCGCCACAAGCAACGCCCAGCGAGCGGCAACTTGACGATCCACCGGGAGAATGCGGCCCGCAAACCATGCGTGATGACGCTCACATACTGGGATGACCGATCCGTCGTCTCAAGCCAGCGCTTGACGCCGGGCGTCAGGTCCTCCCGGCCGGTTGTACTCGGACAGGACATTCGTATCAATCAGGAAACCGCTCATCCAAGATCAACCGGGCGCGGAAAGTCTTTGGGCCGCTCCAGATCGAGATTGGCTCCGGCAAAGGGAGAATTGAGCAGGAGATCGGAAAGATTATCGAACCGCCTATGAATCGGGCGCCCTTCCTCCGCTGCCGGCAAGCCTGCTTCCCTGGCGACGAGTTCCTGAAGGTAGTCGTCGAGCGACACGCCACGCGCTTGCGCTCGCGCCATCAGGCCTCTTTCCACTTCAGGCAACAATGCCAAGCCTCACCACGGGAAGCGTGTGCACTGTTATTTTGAAGTACAAGCTTGGTGCAATCAGATGAACAAGTACGAAGTGATCATTTACTGGGGCGAAGAAGACTTAGCTTTTGTCGCCGAGGCGCCGGAACTGTCCGGATGCGCGGCGCACGGCGACAATCAGCCGGCGGCGCTTGCGAGCGCACAGGAAGCGATTCGCCTGTGGGTCGAGACGGCGCAGGAGTTTGGCGACCCGATTCCTGCTTGCATTGCTTAGCGCGCGCCGGCTCCGATACCGCCCTTCAGGTCGCGCAGCACGCTCAACAATCCTGGTACCAGCGTGATGACGAACAGGGCTGGCAGGATGAACAACACAATCGGGAACAGCATCTTGATTCCGGCCTTGCCGATGGCGGCCTCGGCGCGCAGCTTGCGCCGGGTCCGCAACGCCTCGGCGTAGACTTTCAAGGCGTGGGCAAGGCTGGTTCCGAACCGTTCGCTTTGGACGATCATGGCCGAAAGCGACTTGATGTCCTCGATTCCGGTGCGGCGCACCAGTTGTTGAAACGCCTTGGAACGCTCCTGGCCGGCCTTGACCTGCATCACCACGGTGTAGAATTCGCTGGCCAGTTCCGGGTAAATGTACTGCATCTCTTCGCTCACGCGCACCAGCGCCTGGTCCAGCGCCAAACCGGTGCCGAGCACGATTCCCAGAAGATCGATTGTATCGGGCAAAGCCTCATTGAGGCGGCGCTTGTAGCGGGCCACCAGGCGGTAGTGAACCTGGCGCGGCAGCAGCCAGCCGAGAATAAAAGCGGCGGCCAGACCGGCGATCTTTTTCGCCAGCTCGTTTTCCCACTGCAGCCACAGCATGCCGCCGAGCATGGAGCACAGAAACAGAACACTACCGATGGAGTAAAGCGCGATGTAGGCGCGGCTGCGAACTCCGGCCGCCTGCAACTCTTTCTCGGTGTCACGCAACCATTCCTCCGCGCCGGGAAACAAACTGATGGCATACAGGATGGCGTTGAGAGCGCCGCCGCCGGACCGCCGCCGGCGGGAGCGCATTTGCGTCACACCCACGGTATTGGATTGCAGCTCTTCCAACCGGTCCTCCAGCGGGTTGTCCTGCGCGGCGAACAAATGGAAGCCGCACCACAGCAGCGTCACCAGTGTTATGAAGGAGACGATAAAAAAGAGTGCGGCGGCGATGACCATGTGTTTAGAACTTCGGATTGGCGATCTTCCGGATCACCAGAATGCCCACAATTTCAGAAATGATCGCGTAGGTGAGAAACTTGCTGCCCGTCTCATCGGTGTAGAGCATCTCAATGTATTCCGGTTTCACCAGCCAGAAGCCCAGCCCCACCACCACCGGCATGCCGCACAGCAACGCAGCCGAATAGCGCTGCTGCGCCGTATGGGCTTTCATCTTGGCGGCCATGTTCAAACGTTCGCGCACCAGGGTAGAGAGATTTTCGAGCACCTCCACCATGTTGGCTCCCGTCTGGCGCTGCAGAATCAATCCAGTGATAAAGAACTTGAGATCGATAATGGGAATCCGCTTGCCCATGTTGTGGAGCGCGGCATCGATTTGCGAGCCCAGCGCGAGCTCTTCAATCACCTTCTTGAACTCCATCTTCACCGGCTCCAGCGATTCCGTCGCGATGGTCTCCAGACCGCTGTGTATCGTGTGGCCGGCCTTCATAGACCGGTTGAAAAGATCGATGGCGTCCGGAAACACATCCTCGAACTTGGCCAGCCGCTTGGACCTTTTGTAGTTGATAAACGCAAAAGGCAGCGCGCCTATGCCCGCCGCCAACAGGATGCGCAGCAGCAATAGAGAAAGCCCCAGCACGCCTAGAAACAAATACGTGACGGCGGCAAGAATGATGGACAGCCCCAGTACGTCGGCGGCGCGGTACTTCAGATTCGCCTGGTCAATAAACTCCTGCATGCGGCGCAGCAGGCCCACCCATTGGACTACGTTTCCTAGAAACGCGACAGTTCCCTGGGATTCGCGTTTCAACAGATCACCGCCGGCTCCGGCTTTGGCGCGCTGCCCGCTCCGCGCCCGCAACTCGCGCAAGCGTGCGGTGACCGCCTGGGCCGCGGCCTGTTGAGGAACGATCCAGGCATAGTAGGCCGCCGCCATCAAGGCGCCGGAGAAGATCAGGAATGAGAGGACTACAAACATGAGATGCGTCTAACGCTCCTTGACCTCTTGCTCTTCGCTGAAGATGGCAGGGGAGAGGTGAATGCCATAGGCCTTCATGCGGCTCAGGCACACCGGCTTGTACCCGGTGGCGCGGAACTTGCCCACCACCCTACCGCGTTTGGTCACACCCGTCCGATCGAATACGAAAATGTCCTCCATGACCACCTGGTCATCCACCACTTCCACCACCTCGCTGATGCTGGTGATTCTGCGCGAGCCATCGGTGAGGCGCGCCACGTGGATCACCAGATTAATGGCAGAGACCAGCATCTCCCGAATCACGTGATCCGGGACGTGCTGGCTGGCCATCATCACCATAGTCTCCAGGCGCGTGAAAGCGTCGCGGGGCGCGTTGGCGTGCAGCGTGGTCATCGAGCCGTCGTGACCGGTGTTCATCGCCTGCATCATGTCGAACGCTTCCGAGCCGCGGCATTCCCCGATTATGATCCGGTCCGGCCGCATACGCAGGGCGTTGATCACCAGATCGCGCTGCGTGATCGCCCCGGCTCCTTCTATGTTCATCTGGCGCGTTTCCAGCCGCACGATATGGGACTGCTGCATCTGCAACTCGGCCGTATCCTCAATGGTGACAATCCGCTCCTCTTCGGGAATGAAGCGCGAGAGCGTGTTGAGCATAGTGGTTTTCCCGGAACCGGAACCGCCCGAGATCACGATGTTCAGGCGCGCCTCCACTGACGCGCTCAAGAAGTCCAGCATCCCGGCCGTGAGGGTTTCGTTTTTCTGCAGATCTTCGGTCGAGAGCAGCTTGCGGCCAAAGCGGCGGATGGACATCACCGGGCCGATCAGGCTCAGCGGAGGAATCACGGCGCAAACGCGCGAGCCGTCGTTGAGCCGCGCATCCACAATCGGGGAAGAGTCGTCAATCCGGCGTCCGATGTTGGACACGATGCGGTCAATCACCATCCGCACGTGGGCCTGATCCTTGAACCGGATGTTGGTCTCCACCATCTGTCCGCCGCGCTCCACGTAGACATTGTCGAATCCATTCACCATGATGTCGCTCACGGTGGGATCTTTCATCAAAGCTTCCAGCGGTCCAAGCCCGAATACCTCGTCAAGGATCTCCTCCAGCAAGCGCTCCCGCTCGTGCGCCGTCATCGGCAGACCTTCTTCGACGATCAGCTTTTCGAGCACGGATCCAATCTGATCCCGCACACCGTCTTTGTTGAGCGTGCGCAGTTGATCGGCGGTCAGGGAATTCAGCAGACGCGTGTGAATCTGCGTTTTGATGGCAAACCAGCGGTCTGCGCCCGATCCAGGCCTCGGGGTTGTTCGGCTACCCATGCGTGCTGCTGATCCTCATTTCTTGCTATCCATTTCCTGCTATTCGGGGTTGCGGGTGAACCCCTACGCTGATTTTGCCACAGGCTGCTTGGCGCCCGTCGCTTTGTCGACAAAACCGCGGAACACTTTATCCAACTCTCCGGCCGCCTCACGGTCGGCTACAAACGGCCTTCCCTTATTGATGGCGGCGACCACGGCGGGTGAGGGAGGGACTCCGAAGAAGACTGGCTGGTTCAGCGTCTGCTGCACCTGCTCGAGGCTGGCATACTGCGCTGAGTTCTTCTTCTGATACCGGTTGATGAGAATGCGGATCTGATCCTGCTGGAAACCCATGCGCATCAAATGAGCCAGATATCGCTGCGCATTTCTTATGGACGGGAACTCCTGGTCCAGCACCAGAAAGATCATCGTAGACACTTGCAGCGCTCCCATGGTCACGTCGTCCAAAATGTTGCGGCCGGCATCCACCACCACCGAGTCATATTTCTCCACCAGGAAGTTGGCGAAATCATGGAACATTGGTTCGGTGAAATAACCGTGGTGCTCGAGCGAATCCGGCGGACCCACTACGAAGAACCCCAGCGGATCGCGCGTCACGAATCCTTCAAACAGGGCTTGGTCCAGGCGCGACAGATTTTCCCCCACTTCCACCAGCGTGTACTGCGGCGATGCGCCCAGTTGCATGGCCGTATCACAGGCGTTCCAGTCCAGGTCCACCAGAACACAGTTTTGTTTACGCTGCGCCAGCACGCCGGCAAAATTAACGGCCAGAGTAGTGGTTCCCACGCCCCCCTTTGCGCCGAGAAAAGTATAGACTTTTCCCAGCCTGCTGGTGGTGATCAGGCTACGCTTGGGGGCGCGCTCCAGCCTGCCCATCGCGTCGCGAAACTCGAGCCGCTTCACCGGCTGCACAAGAAAATCCGTAGCGCCGGCGCGAACGGCCGCGATCACCGTCTCGCCGTCGGCATGATAGTTGGAGGCGATCACGTAGAGGTCAGGCACAGCCTGCTTCACCTTTTCCAGCGTCTTCAGGCTCGATTCCGGATCGCCGGCCAGGTCCAGCATCAGCCCCGCTTCCGGATGCCGCTCCAGATCCTGCATCACGCGGATATACAGGTTGGAGGAGACCTCCGGATACTCCGCCGCCAGCTTCGAGTTGGGCACGTTGGCCAGATTCTCGCGAATCATTTCGCGGAAGTGTTCATCACTGGATGCCACAATCAGGGATATCGACATAAGCTCTCTTCCTCTACGGCAGGCACTCCTCCGAGTCCGGACTGCATCCGGCGCTTTCTATCGGCAAAGAGGTTTGAAAATCGGGGATCGGAACCGGGGGCAGGCCAAGGTAGCTCATGAATGCCCGGAACTCGTAGCCCGAAATCCGCACTCGCACCGTATCGGGGATGCACTCGCGGCTGCATTCGCTGCCGTCACAGGAAAAGTCCTCCAATTCTCCGGATTCGGCGTTCCTGGAAAAATAGCGGACCTCGATCTCGGCCTGCCCATCGATGAACTGCTGCCGGTCAAACATGATGGGCGTATTCTCCCGCATCCGGGTCACCACGTTGGCCCCATCCGGCTGCCAGCAGTGCGTGGATGCGTAGCGCGCGCCGTCGTTGGTGTAGTCCACGGCGCTGTTCCAGACCCACAGCAGTTCCGCTGTGAAAATAATCATCGAGGTAAGCGGGAGAATAATGCCCGCATAGACCAGTGCGTACTCCACGGCGACGGCGCCGCGTCGCGCGGCTTTGCCTCGCATACGGCGGAATCGGAAGATGTTGCTGAGCCGTGACCATAGGGAGCGGCTGTTGTAAACCGCTTGGCGGAACCGCATACTAAGTTCCTCCATAGGGCACCCGCACTTGCGGGCGCAATGGAACTGGCTCCAGTTGCAGCGTCGGAATGTTCAGCCGAATCGGGTATCCGTCCGGAATGGAGATCACCAGATAGTCCGGCGCCAGCCCGCCCACGGAGGCATCGCAGCCGGCATCGGAACATTCACAAACCTCCAACTCCCCTGAGTCGGGGTTGCGTCGTTCGATGCGAATCTCGATCATGTCCGATGTCAGATTTGGCAGAATCGCCTCGGTGGCTTCGGGACTGCCGCGCAATACGTACTGCTTTGCGGTCTCGATGGATTCGCTGCCGGTGTCGCAGAAGTTGAGCCCCTGCTGGGTGCCCAGGTAGCGCGCCATGGTGTAGAGAATCTTGTTCAACGTGTAATAGGTGTAGGAAACGCGTGCCAGTTCGACCATGCCTACCAGCATGATGACGAGGATCGGAATCCACATCGCCGCCTCGACCATCGAGGAGCCCACCCGCCCCGGCTTGTTGCCGCGCCCGCGGGCTCCGTTTTGCGGGCTGTTACTGAGATGCTTCACTTGTGCAACACCACCTTGCCCGGACCAGTGGTCACCGTGCAGCCGGAAAAGCGCCCCTGTTTGAGAGGAACCGAACTGCCAATGTAGCTGGCGATGAAGCGGCCATTGTTGTCCAGCGGATCGATGTTGGCTGTGTTGGCCAGAGGCTGCACGAGGAACTGCCGGAAGCCAAGGACGGTCATCGCTTGCGGATCGCTCAAAGAATCGACAATGGGAATGGTGATGATGCGGCGCCGGTTCCCGGTGTAGGTAAGGTAGTCCTCGACATCGGCGACATCGGTGTCGGGCAGCAACGGGATGGTGGCCGACTCGATTTCCGGTACGCTTTCGCAGCCGCTGTATACGCCGGCTTCAAACCGTGTGGCCAGTCCGCAAGTGAATGCCTGTATGGGACCCGGTACACGGTTCTGCGTGCACGCCAGCGGCGCCGCCGATGCCCAGATTGCCTCGGCGGCGTTAATGTTCAGACAGCTCACCGTTTCCAGGTTGGAGCTCGGAAGACCAGCGCCGCCGATGCGGTAGGACTGTGTCAGCTCATCTGGAAAAAGCTCGGCCTCTTCGTTGAGACGGTTGATCATCAGGTAGGTGAGCCGCTGCGTGGTGCCCGCCAGAGCAACGGGCGCCCCGTTTCCGTTGCATACATAGCCCAGAGTGTAGCGCGTGCCAACCACCATCCCAAAATCCGTGGTATCTTCCTGGTCCAAGGCTGCAATGGCGATGGGTTCGATGTTGCAGGCCGTGCATAACGGCGCGCTCATGCCCGCCACGGCATCCACAATGATGGGCGTCTTGCGCTCCACTCCCAACGAGAGCAGGCTCCAGAAAATGAGCGGCGCCTCCGCCTGAATGGTGATCTTCACGTGCTTGGAAGTGCTGCCACCGGAGGCTTCCGCCCCGCCTGTCTCGCCAGCGCCAAGAGCGGATTCGACGGTCTCATAGTATGTGGGTTCGGTCACTGTGCTGGTGAGAGTGCCGGACTCTTCGCCGATGGCGCGGCCCGCATAGTCGTATTTGTTGGAGAATCCGCCCGCTTCGCGCGCGGCCAGTTGCGCCGCCGCTGCCGCGTCTTCCGAGGAGATATCGGAGCCGGCCAACTGTTGCGCCGCTGCCAGCGCAATCGAGTTCGCGGCCACTTTGAGCTCACCGCGAATCATGTACAGCCGGCCCAGATCGATGGCGAAGCCCATGAATCCGAAGAGCACGGGAACCAGGATTGTGAGCATCTGAATGGCCGTGACGCCGCTCCGGCGCCTGGCCGAGGCTCCGCTTCTCAGGCCGTTTCCAGTTTGCACGGCCAATCCCGCCACCAATAAGTGACGAGCGCGTTTACTTTGGCGGCTGATGTCCACGCGGTCCTACAAACTCCGGTTGCTTGTCCTGCTTCTTCTTACCTTTGTCCTTTACGGCCTTCTGCTCGGACACGGCCGGCAAATAGGATTCCACCGTATCCGGCAACAGGGCCTCTTCACCGGCCAGCAGCGGTTTCACAAAACGAGGCGTTACCACCACCAGCAGCTCATCGGTCGATTTGCGCGTGCTGCGGCTCTTGAACAGATTGCCCAGAACGGGAATGTTGCCCAGCCACGGAATCTGGCTCACCGTCTGGATCACGCGGTTGTCGATGAGTCCGGCGATGGCAAAACTCTCTCCGTCCTTAAGGATCACCTCCGTGTTGGCGCGCCGCGTGGCCACTGCCGGGATCAGAAATCCCTGCAGCGTAACCGCATTCGAGTAATCCAGTGAACTCACCTCCGGGGCAACCTTCAAATGAATGGACCCTTGCGGCGTGACCGTCGGAGTGAAGCCCAAGCCAATGCCGAACTTGCGGAATCGTACCGTTACTACTGGCGCGGTGGAGCCGCCCGTTGTGGTTGCCTGTATGGTGGGGAACGGGAATTCGCCGCCCGCCAGGAAATCGGCCTCCTTGCCTTCGATCACCACCAGGTTGGGCTCGGCCAGCATCTGCAGAAGATTTCTGCTTTGTAGCGCTTTGATCGTCATGCCGATATTCAGATCCGGCCGGAAAATGAAGATGTTCAACAGGTCTGAGAAGTTCACACTCGAATTGGCAAAGTCCTGATCCTGAAACTGCAATTGGCTAAATCGCGGCGAGGAGAACTGCTGCGTCGTGAGCCCGCCAAGCGTTTTATCGTTCCTGCTGAAATAGTTGAACCCGAGTTCGGACAAACCCACCCGGTCCACACTGGCAAACTTGACCTGGAGCAGAATCTGCCGCGGCTCAGGAGCGGGTGGTACTTCGATTAAATTCACAACTTTCTTGGCGTGCGTGGAGGCCAGCGCCTCAGCGCGGCGCGACTCCTCCATCGTTTTGACAAAACCGGTGAGCACCAGCGTCTCTTCATTCCCCGACATGTTGACGCCGCCTTCGGCGAGGCTGCTGGACATCTGTTTCTTGAGGTTGTCGAAGTTGGTGACGTCAGGGGTTACGGCCACGTTGTACCGGGCTGGGATGGAGCCGGTCTCCCAGACCACAATAGTGGTCTTGCCGACACCCTTTGCATTGATCATCACCTCACGCGGACTCACCACCACAGCATCGGCGATCTTGGGTTCGGACACAGCCACGCGCACCACATCGTTCTGGAATGGCATCAATTCGCCGCGTCCGACGGTCAAAGAAAGATCCCGTGGCGGGGCAGTCTGGCTGAAGGCAGCCGTCGATAGCAGCAGCACCAGGAATATCGGAAACAACTGGCTTTTCATTGAAAAATTTCCTGAACGTGCTTTTCCCCGCGGAAGACATCCACCACCAACCTGGGTTTGGGGGGCTCTTTCTTTGGCTCCTGTTTAGGCTTTGCAGGCTCATCCTCGCCCACCAGCCTGGCCCACGCGCTCTTGTCCTTTACGTTCGCCTGCATTCTGGGCGGCCGCTTGGTGTCCGAACGCATCAGTAGCATCGGCTCAATCTGCTCCGCCGTCACCGGGGATGCATCGGCCTGTACCGACCGGTCCATTGGATTGCGGAGAGCCAGGCTGAGCTTACCCTGGTTCTTGGCCAGCTCGAGCTTCTTGGTATCTTCCGGCGTCACCATGAGCGTCGCCGTCTGGTTGCTGGAGCGCGTCACGTTCGCCTTGGCCGTGATGGCGGAGCTCTGTTGGATTTCCGTAACGCGCCCCACCGATAGGACAGTGACATCCTCGAGAATCGTCACCGTCATCGATTCAAACAGATTCCCAGCCCGTGTGTACAACACGTCCACGTGCGAGCGCGGCTGGATCAGTCCGGAGGCGCCGCTGGCATCTGTGTAGGCCACCGAGATGGCGCGCATGCCCGGTTCGATGGTGGCGGCAACCCCTTCGGCTCCGCCCATCGTGGCCAGGCGCGCCGCCGTAATAGGTTCATTGGCGGCTACCGGGTAGAGCAAGGCATGGCCCATAGCATCCGCGGGCGCGGTAAATGCCCCCGCGGGCATTTCCTTCTCCACCACCGTCACCATCTTGAGGTGGTCCTTGATCAGCCTGGTCCCGGCCGGCAATTCCTTCAACGCGGCCACAACTTTCACTGTTTTCTCGGTCTTGGGAGACTTAGTCTTGGCGTACAAAAACCAGGTCAGCAGCGCTGCCGAGAGCCACGCCACGCCGAATACGGTCAGTAACTTTTGGCGATCCATTCAGTCGTTCCTTCGCTCTTTGCCTATGCAGTCTAAACCCAAGACCATCCATAAGGTTACGGGTCTTCGGGCGCCCCCAGCAGTATTGCCGTGCTGTCCTTGTGCAACTTCTTCCACCCCCTTGCCTCCAGGACCCCGGCCAGCGAGTAGTCGTTGGGAAGCAGAGCGTGCGTGAATCCATAATATCGGATATGTTCTTCCCACCCGGGCCTCACCTGCACCAGCCGTATGTACCGCTTCATAAACTCCAGGCCGTACAGGTCGCTGCGGCCGTCGAAAAAGACTTTCCTCTGTCCGGAGAAACGGTAGATCAGGTAGCCTCCAAATTTGTCCGGATGCAGAATGCGAGCCCCGGCCGGAAGGCGTTCCACGGCCGCGGCGGCCTGGACCGGAAACTGATCCGCTGGAAAACCCGTGCGGGCCCGCATTGCGGGCGCGTGCAAGACCACAAAGGCCAGCACCAGCAGAGCCGGCGCCGCCGCGTAGCCGCGGAAGCCCATTTCCAGCCTCCGCAAATTGCCCGAATATTGCAGGAATTGATCCAGTCTCCGGCGCAGGCCCGGCCGTAGCCCTTGCGCGCTTGCCAGCGCCTGCGTAAGAGCTCCGTTGGCCAGCGGCAAAGCCAACAGCGCCACCAGGGGCAGACCGCGCGCCGACCGTAATCCGGTAGCGGCCAATCCGGCCATCAGGAGAAACTGCGCCACCTTGCCCTGACTCAGCGCCAGCACCGCGCCCATTCCAGCCAAAGCCAGGCAGAGCAGAATCTGAAATGCGCCCTCGGAGTGAAAATTGAAGCTCTGGAACTCCCCGATGCGCGCCAGCAATTCCACTCCGCGCAAATATTCCCAAACGTGGAAATGCAGGCGCCAGCCATAGGGGTTTAATAAACTCCCCACACCGGCGAACAATGCGATGCCCGCAAACCATTTCTCCGGTGATCCGTGGGAGGGGTCCGCCTTCCAAACAGCGCGCCGTAGCAGATGTCCGGCGGCGTATAGCAGGCAAGTGAGGGGAAGCAGGAAGAAGCTGGCGTGCATGTTGGCCCAGAGGGCGGAACCTGCCGCGGCCGCCAATGCGTGCCACCAAAGGAACCTTCGCGGGGACCTTTCTGCAACCGAAATCCAAGCCAGGAGAAAAACCCAACCGAAGACGTGCGGACGCGCCAGCCAATGTATGTTGACTGTCGACAACATGGGCGAGGCCATCGCGCAAGCGATGAGAAAGTCGCCCCCGGCAATCCAGTGCAGACGAAACCAAAGCCATGTACAGGCCGCAATCGCCATCAGATAAAGTAGCGCCACTCCCGTCACACCATGCTCGCGGTGCACGGCTCCCATCAGCACGTCGGCGCCCCACTCCCAGGCTACCCATGCTTTACCGGCCTGCGTCCAAGAGTAGGGATCGCTCCTTGGCAAGACGCCCGTAGCGAGAATAGTTTCGCCAGTGCGAATATGCCACCCGGTGTCTGAGTCGCGGAATAGCTTCTCACCGCCATCGAACAGGAACAGCGCAAACAGCAGGGTGACCGCTGCCCCCACCATCGCCAAGTCGGGAACGAGCCATTTGCCAGTGTAATGTCCCATGCAAGCCTTGACAACCGCTCCCTTTGGTAACCGCTCGGAAGCTGCTGCTGAGCAAACTCTTACGCGGGACAGCTCACTAGCCCGCAAGGGGCCATTGCGGCGCTCGGCACATCCGGCCAACAGATCAGCCACCGCGCCGGGACGAGCCCCGTCTGGCGGGCTGTTGCAGAGGATGTCCCGTCTTCACTACTGGCCGGAGGCCCCGATGCTGGCCAAGCCTTCCGTAATGCTCGAATACAGGCTTACCACCGCCTGCGAGAGCTGATTCACAGTGACGATCAGGGCCAATCCCACGGCGGCTACGATCAAAGCGTATTCCACCAGGTCCTGCCCTTGCTCATCTTTCCACAGTCTGAGCCACAGTCTGAGAATGTTTTCCTTCATCTGATTCTCCTTCTTCCTCAACAATAATTCCTGTTCAGTTGCCGGACCTGCGTGCCGGCTCTCCGGGAGTCCAAAATATCTTGCCCATCGTCGAGCTTACCCGGCTCCAGAACGACTTCGGCGGCTCTCTCTTCTCGATCACCGCCGGACGGCCGTCCAATTCCGCCACCAAACCCAAATTCTTCAGCGCGGCAGGGTGATCCGGCTTATATCCTAGCGCGATGTTGAGTTCTTCGCGAGCCTGTTGGTATCGGCCCTCCTCGATCAGTACTGCCGCCAGATTGCTATGCGCTGTGGCCGGATCTGTTTGCGCCTGCCACTGCAGCACCGCTTCCTTCGGGTTGGCCGACAGTGCGATACCCAGATTGTTGCGCGCCACCTCATTGCGACTATCCAGTTCCAAGGATCTTCGAAACTCCTGCGCCGCTTCTTTCTTGTTACCCTGCTGCAGGAGATTGTGTCCCAGGTTGTTATGCAAGGCCGTTTGTGGTTGTTCGGACTGCGCGATCGCCGCGCGATGGTACTTTTCCCCTGCCTTCCATTCACCCAGATCGTCGCTCAAGATCCCGGCCCAGGATCGCAGGCCGGCGTAGCGCGAATCCGGGTGCCGCCGCAGAAAGCCTTCCAAAGATTGCAGCGCTTCCTTAGCCATCCCGTGCTGTCGCAGGCTACGCGCCAGTTTCATCTCCAACCCAGGATGGTCGGGGAAGCTCTGGGCCGCCAGCCGGTAATGCTCCAGCGCCACTTCCTCGAATCCCATGCTCTCGTAGCGTGCGGCCAACTCCAGCCGCAGATCCAGGTTTCCCGGATCCGCCGCCATGCGCGCCCGCAACTGCCGCAGTTGATAGTCCCCTTCACCAACCTCGACCGCGTTTGCCACCTGCCGCGCCATGGTCGCCTTTACACCCGTGGGTGCATGGGCCGCCGGTGCTTTCCTGGGGCCGCAGCCCGAACTCAGGGCCGCCGCAAGCGCCACCATCACCACACACTGCTTCATAGCCGCTCGAACTCCAGTTGATCGCCGGTCTCGGTGCCGGTCTCATCAATCTTGCCGGCCGGCAATTCCAACACCGAGTGCGCGCGAAGGCAAAAGGAAACCCTTCTCTTGTCCATGTTCTTCCGCATCTTCAGAATCACTTTCTTCTTGCTCAGGAAAACCACGTCGATCGCAAACTTCATCCCGAACGTGTGCACCGCTTCACATGGCGCAATCCACAGCCCTTCGCCGGTAGCCAACATTGCATGCTTCAGCAGCCCTGTTCTGCGCTTCGCACTCGTATCCGCCGCTTCGGCGCGGTCGGCCAGCAGCGCCTTGCGCGTCGTGTTAAATACCTTCAGTGCCAGTTGTCCCTCCTATAACCCGCCATAAGTGCTATTGTTGCGCCGTCCACGAAACTTCCCCGGCCCGGAAGGGTTTAGGGTATCGTACAAAAGATGCCTTTGCAATCAACATTAAGATCCGTTCATTCTATTGCTGCCCTGCTTTTCCTTCTTCTCCTCGCCATGGTGCCTGCCTTCAGTCAAATCTCCGTCATTTCCGGAAACAGCTTCGGTGTCGTGATTCCGGCCAGTGGCGCGCCCTCCGATCTCATTCTCGATGAGGCGCGCGGAAGATTGTACCTTGTGGTTTCCGGGGCAAACCAGGTTTTCATCTACAACACGGTGGAGCAACGCATGGAAGGCCGGATTGATGTTGGCGTCTTTCCATCCTCGGCTGCCATGTCTCTGGACGGCAAGCTCCTGTACGTGACCAATGTGCAGAGTTCAACAGTAAGCGTGATCAACCTGGATATTGACCGCGTCATCAATAGCATCAGCGTACCGGCGCGCCCGGAAGGCATCGAAGTGGGATTCGATGGCCGCGTGCTGATCACCACGCAGGGCTCCGGCGCCAACAACGCCCAGAACACACTGCTGATCTTTGACCCGTCCCAGGAGGCGTTGCAGCAGTTATCGGTGGTGCCCTCTCCGCCCCCACTCAGCACGCCCAATCCGCTTCCGGCCGTGTTTGCCGGACGCCCGTCCACGCCATTTCCCGGCCGTTTGATTCGTACCCCGGACGGCCAGTTTATTGTGGGCATGGTCGCCATCAATCAGAACAATAACGGCGCTCAGACTACTTTGTTTGTTTACGAGGCCGCATCGGGCACAGTGCTCAGGAACCGCACCGTGACCGGTCAATCCACGGTCCTGTCCATGGCGCAGGACGGTTCGCGTTTTATGGCCGGATCCACACTGTATGAGACCGCCAATCTCAACGTGCTGGCGCAGGTGAACACAGCGAACCTCCCCTTTTTGATCGCCGCAAACAACAATCCAGCTATCTCCTTCCAGCGCAATTTCGGCGGCAGCATCTTTTCCCCGGATGGCGAAGTTATCTATGGCGCTTTCAACGTGGGAGGCAACCAGACCACCTCGCTGGTGGAATCGAAAGCGCTGATGGTTTCCAATTCCAGGAACTTGAGTGTTCGTTTGGGTATTCGCATGCCGGAATCAATCATCGGGAAGATGGTGGCCACCGCGGATGGCGCCGATGTGTTCGCTTCTTCAGAGTCTGGAGTCGTGCACATTCCCGTGTCGCGGCTCTTTGAAGCGCCCATCCTGCAGCCGGAATCCACGGCTGTCTTCCTGGCTGTGGACAATTGCAACAAAGGGATCGCCAGAGCCTCGGTCAAGATCAACAACCTGGGTGCGGGAACGGTCACCTTCACCGTCCCCAACGTCAGCCCGGCATTGGTCACCGAGGTCACCAGCGGTCTGGCGCCCTCCAGCGTCAACTTTGTGATGGAGCCCGGCCGGACCACGGTGCGCCGCCTGGCCGGCACCAACCTGTTCATCGGCGGCAATGGCGGCAATGGCGCGCCCATCAACATCACGCTCAATTCGCGCGAGGCCGTGAACTACCCCAACACCATCCGTGTCTACATGAACTTCCGCGACAAAGACCAGCGTGGCGTCGTGTATACGGTCCCGGTGTCTCTGTCCAACAACGAAGGATTGCAGGAGATCCTGCTCGATGAACCACGTGGACGGGTGTATATTTCCAATTCCGGTTTCAATCGAGTGGAGGTATTCGATACGCGCCGCCTGCGTTTTGTGGAACCGATCGAGGTCGGGCAACTCCCCCACTCCATGGCCATGACCCTGGATGGCAGCACTCTATACGTGGGTAATTCCGGCGGGGAATCCATCAGCATCGTCGATCTAGACGCGCGCCGTGTGATCGGCAATGTGGAGTTCCCGCCGATCCCACGCAACGGGGTACAGGGCACTGTGGCCCCGCGCGCCCTCGGAATGGGACTCTCCGGCCTACAGTTCATTATGTCCAATGGAACGCTCTGGAAACTGGTAGGGTCCACTGCCACGCCGCGCCCGGCTAGCTCCATCGTCAGCCCCACAAGCAATACCACCGCTCTTGCCGCCCCTGCCCAATACTCTTTCGCCTCCACCCCAGGCGGCGAATACATGGTGGCTTTGGCCGGCAACGGAAACGTCTACCTTTACGATGGCCTCTCCGACAACTTCACCACCGCCCGCCTCATCAACACCAATCCGATTCAAAGTTACTATGGACCGGCCGCTGGCGCGCCCAACGGATCCTTCTTCACTGTCAACGGCCTGGTGCTCAGCTCGGCCCTCGCCGTCATTGGCGGCGCAGAGCGGCCCAGCGCCACACAGTTCAACCCGCCCGCCCAGCCGGGCCAACCTCCCACGCAAACCGTGGTCAGCGCCGGCCAGCGCCACATCTCTTCGGTCTTCCCCATCAGCGGCACGCACTTTATCCGCATGACCGTGCCGGTCCGGCAGAACATCAACTCCGTGACTCGGGACGATCCGCGCACCACCATCGAGTTGGTGGATACACGCACGGGCGGTGAAACCATCGTCGGTGTTGCGCCTGACAGCCCGCAACTTATGATTTTTGGCACTCAGCGCCTCTCCGTTCCCGCACGCCAACTGGTGGTGGACTCCAAAGGCGTCGCCTACGCCATCGGCTTGGCCGGACTCAGCGTGATCCCGCTGCAGCAAGGCGGGGCTACCTCGAAACCACAAATCACCGGCGGCAGCCGCGGCATCGTCAACGCCAGCGACGGTTCCACCAACTTCGGACCCGGTGCG
>JAENWC010000554.1 GCA_016650235.1 Terriglobia bacterium | reverse complement strand
CGCACCGTGGAACTCGAGGATATGATCGCCAACTTCGCGGGCGTCAGCTGTGGCGTTCTGCTGGCCCCGCCGATCCGCATTCGCGCGTAACTCCCTCCCGCGCGGCTGATTCTACTCACACAAGCACGCCGGCGAGAATCTGGCCGAGGTACTGAAACAGCGGACCCAAGACAACAGCGGTCCCAAGACTTGACAAGGCCGATTCACTAGCGGTTTTTGGTCAGGGTCTGGACGGAGGGAAACTCAGCCATGTGCTTCCCGGGATCGGGCGTGTCCCAGGGGACGCGCCAAAGGGCGCCGTTCAGCGTGCTCCGCACCGCCCACCCCAATGGTGGCGAGCCTAACGGTGCACGTGAGATCACTCATCAGAAAACCTCTGGAAGTGTGGCTGTGGGAAAAATAGGCTGTAGCAAGATCACTCGAACCCAGACTATCTATAATGAGGCTGAAAGTGGACGCTGAAGGAACGTATCGGGAGCGATACCTGGCACTACTCGAGGAACACACGGCGGCGCTGCGGCGGCTGTGCCACTCCTACTGCGAAACGCGCGCTGAAGCCGAGGATTTGTTCCAGGAGATCGCATTGGCACTCTGGACCGCGCTGGCGCGCTTTCGGGGCGAGTCCAGCGATCGGACGTGGCTCTACCGGATCGCCCATAACGTTGCCCTGACATTCGTGACCAAGAGGCGAAAGCAGGTCGAGCGGGAGCAGCCGGTCGACAACGAGATGAACGTGCCGGGCGCCGGCAGCGATATGGAGTCTCAGTTGGCCGAGGCGCAGAAGCAGCAGATGCTCCAACTGCTGGTCCGGAAGCTTCCTTTCGAAGACCGGCGGCTCGTGCTGCTATACCTTGAGGGCCTCTCGACGGCTGAGATCGAGGCGGTTACAGGTCTAACCCGGAGCAACGTGACGGTGCGGCTGTCGAGAATTCGGCAGAGGTTGTCAGATCGCCTGCAAACCGCCAAAGCAAGGACGGTGAGGTCGTGAGCATGAGCTTCGAACAGAACGATGAACTATGCCGGCATTGGCAAGGGCTGGACCCGCCGAGATCCGGCAAGGAGGTACACGAAATCATGGAACTGGTGGAAACACGCGCGAGAAGATTTGAACGAACGATTTTTTGGCGGAATGTCCGCGAGTATGTCGCGGCGGCGATCGTGGCCGTCGTCTTTGCCCTGCTTGCGTCCAACGTCAAGACGCCCTTAGAGCGGGTGGGATACGCAACGGTGAGCGCGGGCGCGCTGTGGGTCATCCTCTTCGCTTGGCTGATGCAGCGATCCAGGCAGGCACCACTGCCGGAGTCCCCTGGCGAGGCCTACAAGAAAGCGCTGCTGGCCAAGTACGACCGCCAGATCCTGCTGACCCGGACAGCATGGGCGTGGTATGTGCTGCCGACGACGACTGGACTGGTGGTCGCGAGTCTCGGCCACGATTACGCGCCGGCGTTTGGTTTCGTGATGGCGGGCTTCATGCTCGCGGTCGGAGTTGCGATCGCAATCCTGAACTGGAACGCGGCAAAGACGCTGGCCGCGGAGAAACGCGAGCTGCAGCGACTGTTGGTGGGAACCGAGTGACGCTAGCCCGAAAGCCCCGCAGGGCAACCAAACGGAAGTTCTGGAAGTCCAGATGCCTTACGCAGTCCTGCCGAAAGCCCAAGCCACCATCACGAGATCAGGTACGAACTGCGGTGGTGGAAGCAATGTTCGAGTTGAGCAAAAGCATGAAAGGTGACACCGCCACAGCCAAGGCGATCCTGGCCAAGCACATTGTAAAGCTCGTCTTGACTCCAAGATTGGTGGGTGGCAGGAAGCTGTTTGAGGTGTCCGGAGCCTTGGATCTCTCCCAGAACTCAAAAGGAGTAATGCAGTTGGTGGCCAGGGACGGAATCGAACCGCCGACGCCAGCCTTTTCAGGGCTGCGCTCTACCAACTGAGCTACCTGGCCAGGAACAAATTCAATTCTAGCAAATCGAATCGCAAAATTGGCCGCGCCTTATACCTTTTGGAGTTGCTCCAGCAGCGCACCAGTGTGTTGCTCGACGTCCTTATGCAGGCTGTTGCCGTGCGAGTCCATGGTGACAATCGCCATGAAGTGATGCACTTTCAAATGCCACATCGCTTCCGGGATGCCGAACTCCATCAGGTGCACTCCTAACACCTTCTGCACGCTGCGGGCGTAGAATTGCGCGGCTCCCCCGATTCCGTTCAGATAGACCGCGCCGTGCTGCTGCAGCGCCGCAAGCGTCTTTGCGCCCATGCCTCCCTTGCCAATCACCACGCGTACGCCGCACTTGCCGATGACGTGCGCCTGATAGGGCTCCTCGCGGCTGGAGGTGGTGGGCCCCCCTGCTTTCATCACCCACTCGCCACCCTGTTTCAACATTACAGGACCGCAGTGATACAGAACCGCGCCGCGCAGGTCCACCGGCGGATCGTTCTTCATCAGGTGCGCATGCACCGCGTCGCGGCCGGTGAACATTTCGCCGTCGATCAACACCACGTCGCCCACCTTCAAGGCGCGAATTGTTTCCTCGCTTATGGGAGGAGTGAGAATGATTTCGCGGCCCGTCAGCGCGAAACCTTCCCGTGGAAGCCAAGGTTGAGGGCGTGGCCGTTCCGGATCACGATACAGCCATTTGGTAATCGCGCCGCCGGAGGTATCCAGCCGAATCCCCAGCCGCCGATAGGCCCAGCAATCATAGGCCACCGAAACGAAGAAACTCGCCGGCAAACGGTTAGCCGCCGTAATCTTGCAGCCGATCAAAGACGACTTGCCGCCGAAGCCCATCGCTCCGACACCGATGCGATTGGCCTCCTCCATAATGTCCGCTTCCAGCTTTGCCAGAAGCGGGTTTGGATTCACATCGTCCAGCGTGCGGAACAACTCCTGCTTGGCCAGCACGTAGCCGTGTGCGCGGTCGCTGCCAATGCATACGCCCAGCGCGCCCGGCGCGCAGCCTTGGCCTTGCGCCTGCCAGACAGCATGCAGAATGCACTTACGAACGCCTTCCAGGTTGCGGCCGGCGCTGCCCAGGTGCTCCAGCTCGCAGGGCAGGGAATACTGAATGTTCTTGTTCTCGCAGCCGCCGCCCTTGAGGATGAGCTTGACCTCAATCTCGTCCTGCTCCCATTGCTCGAAGTGGATCACAGGAGTCTCGGGGCCCAAGTTGTTCCCGCTGTTCACGCCCGTGATGGAGTCCACCGAATTAGGCCGCAGCTTGCCGAGCCGGGTGGCTTCCGCAACGGCCGCGTGGATCGCTTTTTTGATCACGATCTGATTCACGCCTACCGGAGTGTGAATCACGAAAGTGGGCATGCCGGTGTCCTGGCAGATGGGGCCCTCGTCCTCTTGCGCCATGTCGATGTTGGAGGCGATCACGTTGAGCGCTTGCGAGGACTGCGTGCCGGGCGTCTCTGTTTGAATGGCGATGCCCATGGCCGCCCGCACATCGGGTGGAAGATTGGTTGAGGTTTGCGTAATCAGTTCCAGCAGACTGTTGTGAAGAAATTGCATAGGAGTTTCCAACCCCTATGGTAGCTTGATCTTTACTATCGCCGACAGGCCAGGCCTGAGATAAGGATCGGCGGTGGAGAACTCCACCAGCACTTTCCCCTCTTCGGTAAACTTCACTTCCCCTTCGACGCCATCCCTCGACAATTCGAGCACCTGTACCAGCGCCGGGAGACCGGCTCTGAGCTTGGCCTTCACGCGCGGGTCAGGGTCAATGGCCACCTGCAACTGGCCGGGGTCGACGCCGATCTGGAACAGATCGAGTATGTCCATGGTGACCGCATCGCCGGATGTGGCGCGCATGGCCGTCAGCACGCCATCCACCGGAGAGAGCACCTCTGCGCCCGTCAGATCGGCCGTGGCGGCCTCCAGTTGCGTGCTCGCCTCCTCCAACTTCTTGCGCGCGCTCTCCAGGTCGCGCACCAACGACTCCACCCGCTCCTGTTCCATCTTGGCTTTGCTGCGCATCGCGTCGTGATCGGCCGAGGCGCCCTGAAAATCCTTCTGTGCCTTGTCATGCGCAACGCGCGCCGTGGCCCCCTCACGCAGCAACATTTGCTGGCGGAGCGCCAGCTTTTCGGCCTTCTCGAATTCCAGGCGGGCGCGCGAGGCTTCCGCGGAGGCGCGCGAGGCTTCCAGGCGCGCCGCGATGAGCGCACTTTCCAAATTGTTCACGCGGGACTGCGCGTTTTCCATCACCTCCATCGCCGCCGCTTTGGAGGACTCGAGGCTGGTGTTCTTGATGCGCGCCAGCAGTTGGCCTTCAAAAACTTCGTGACCGGTTTCCACTTCGACGTTCTCCAGCGTTCCCTCGATCGGAGCGGGAACCAGCACAACATTGCGCGCCTGTACCGTTCCGCTGAAACTGACTTCGGTTCCAGGAGCAAGCGCGGGTTCAACCGCCGCCAATGGAGGCGGTGCAGGCTTGGGGCGGAGAAGGAAGTAGACAGCCCCGGCGGCGATTGCCGCCACTGCAACGGATGCTGCAATGAGGAGCCAAATGCCGGAGGCTGGCCGTAGCGTCTCCTCCCTTGTCACTTTTCGAGTCACTGAATCGATGATACAGTAACATGCGATGCGACCAACCTTGCGCCCCTTCGCGGGCCTTTTTCTACGAGTGGGCAACCTGACCTTCGGCGGCGGCGATCCTACGCTGGCCGCTTTGCAAATCGAATTGACCGATCGCAAGCGCTGGCTCACACCGGAGCAGTTTGGGCTGGCCTATAGTCTGGCGCGCATTACACCGGGGACCAACTTGCTCGCCTTTTGCGCGGCGGCCGGATGGCTGGTTCGAGGCAGCGCCGGCGCACTGATGGCGGTGTTGGCGGTAAGCGTGCCATCGGCGGTATTGGCGGTGTGGCTTCTCATGGCGTACCAGAGTTGGGAGACCAATGCGCTTGTGCGCGCCGCCATGGGATCCATCCTTGCCGCCGTGGCCGCGATGATGCTGGCCAGCGCGGTACTGCTGGTACAACCGCGGCTGAAGGATGCCGGCGTACTCCGGTGCGGGATCCTGACCGGCGGGGCTGCGCTGGCCCAATCCATGCCGGGCGTGTCTCCTCTGGTGATCCTGGCACTGGCGGCAATGGCTGGTTTCTTCTGGAAAGAGCCGGCCCGGAGATGAACGTCTTTTTGTTATACCTGCTTTTGGTGAAGGCGACGCTGCTCAGCTTCAGCGGCCTCTCCTCCCTGCCCATCATTCATCACGACCTGGTGGCCCAGCGGGGCGTGCTGACAGACCGTCAGTTGAACACGTCGGTAGCGGTGGCCCGTATGGGGCCGGGGCCACTGGGTCTATATCTGGTTTGCGTAGGCTATTTTACCGCCGGGATTCCAGGGGCCATCGCCGGGTGCCTGGCAATGATGACACCGGCTTTCCTGATTATTCCTTTGATGCGTTTTATTGGCCGGCGGGCTGAGCATGAGGCCGTCCAGAGAACCATTCGGGCGGTGATCCTGGCGGCGGCCGGCCTGCTGCTGGCAGCGACGATTCCGATGGCGCAAGACGCCTTGGCCAGTCCACTTACAGTGGTGGTGGCCGTGATCAGTCTGGTTCTCCTGGTGCGCACAAAGGTGGACACGGTTTGGGTAATTCTGGGCGCGGCGGCGGTGGGCCTGACCTCGCATGCCCTGACTCTGCTCCGGCATGCATGAGTCCGGGTAAGTTCGATATACTGGCGCATTCAGGCACCGGCTGGAGGGTTAAATGGCAGAGCATCGTCTCGGGGATGAGATCGACGACTATTGCATAAAGTGCAAGCGGCTCACCAACCACCTGATCGTTTCCTTGATGAATGCGGTGGCGGCGAAGGTGCGCTGCAAGTCCTGTTACAACGAGCATGACTATCGCCGGTGTGTAGTGCCGCCGACACGCAAGGAACTCAAGCAGCAGGCGCTGATGAACGAGATCCTGGGCAAGGAAAGCGCCGGGACTTGAGCGCCTACCACAGCCCCACTGCCACGGGCATGGCTGTGCCATTGTCGGTGACCACTTCCGCGTCCGCGTGCCCTTGCAGCAACGTCACTGGATAGTCCGGAGTAGGTTCGCCCGCCACGGCGATACGGAAGATGGCCCGGTGCCGTTCTCCAGCGGCGCAGTAGAGGCGGATCTTGCGGGCGGCGAGAATATCGCGCATACCGCAGGTCACGGCCATGGGGGGAATGGCGTGGGAGTTGCCGCCGGCGGAATGGATGCTCTGCACCACAATGGAGTCGTCGCCGAGGGCCACCACGCGAGTCAGGGATGATTTCATCTGCTCCGCGGTGATGCGGTTCCAGCGGGAAATCAGCGGTTCATTGAAGGCGACATGCCCGTGGTAGCCGATACCGCCGAAACAGCAGTCCGCTCCTCCCACGCGTTCCAGCGTCTCGCTGAATGAGTCGATGCGAAAGGGATGCGGGACGATGTGTTGTCCCGCGGGCATGCGCAATCCCGCCTCGATTCCGGCGAACAGCTCGCGCTGCAGGTAGCCGGTGAAACTGAGGGGATCCTCGCACGAGATGGGCCGTCCCTGCCAGTCGAGGAATTCGTCCATCTGAAAGACCCACACATTCCGCCAACTGATCCGCTCGCGGTTGGTAATCTCCACCAGCATCGCATACTGCCGCACCGGCCCTACCGGGAGGATCAGCCGCGCCGGCCGGCCCAACTGATTGGCCGCCAGGATCTCGCCGGCAATGGCGCCGGCCATGTCCGCCAGCAGCGCTGCGTTGTCCTCGACCAAACGGAAACGCATTCGGGCACGGCTGCGCAATGCCTCCACAGGGAGCCTCATCAATTCCGCGTACGCTGGCATTCGTCTTATGCTATCTGAATGGACGCGGCGACGGACAAACGCCGGTGGGGCATTCTCGCTTTACTGTTCTTCTCGATTGCGATTAATCTGCTCGACAGGCAGGTGCTGGCTATTCTGGCGCCCACCATCCGGGATGAATTGGGTCTGAGCAACACGCAGTATTCCTACATCGTCACCAGCTTTCTTCTCGGGTTAACGCTGGCGCAGGTGCCATCCGGCATGCTGATTGACCGCATCGGACCACGCTCGGCCCTTCCCGTGTTGATGGTGATCTGGTCCATCGCCAACGGTCTGCATGCGCTGGCACGGAGCGCAGCGCATCTGGCGCTTTTCCGGTTCCTGCTCGGTACCGGGGAATGCGGCAACTACTCGGCGGGAGTGAAGGTAATATCACAATGGTTCCCCGCGCAGGAACGGGCGCTTGCAGGCGGTATCTTCAACAGCGGCACTGTGATTGGAGCGTTCTTTGCGCCTTTCCTGATCGTGAAGCTGTCCTCTGCTTTCGGATGGCGGATGGCCTTTCTTGTTCCGAGCGTTCTCGGCCTGTTATGGATTGTTCCGTGGCTGGTCTGGTACCGCGACCGCCAAACCGCGGGAGCTTCACGCACTGATGCGCCGGTTTCCATCCGCCCGCTTCTGGCCATGCGGCAGGTGTGGGGAGCCGTGATGATCCGGGCTCTGGCTGGGCCTGTGATGCACTTCTATTGGTACTGGCTGCCGGAGTATCTGAAACGGGAACGGAATTTCAGCATGGAGATGATCGGTCTCTATGCGGGCATTCCATTTCTTTTTGCCGGTCTGGGGAACCTGGCGGGCGGATGGTTCTCCGGGGCTCTGATGCGGCGCGGAGTAAGCGTGGACCGTTCGCGAAAAACGGCTTTTGGCATTTGCGGGGCGCTCTGTCTCATCAGCTCCGCCGTGCCACTGGCGCCTGGAGAGCTGTCCGCCATGGCGCTGATCTGCCTGGCGACCTTTGCCCTGGGCGCCATTGCCGCCATTCACATCGGTCTGCTCACGGATCTGTTTTCTCCGCAGGTGCTGGCGCGGCTTACCGGGCTTAGCGGCATGTGCGAAGGGGTGGTGAACATGACGGTGACACTCGCCACTGGCATCGTGGTGGATCGCTTCGGCTACTACCCGGTGTTCCTTGCGGCGGGATTGATGCCGGCCATCGCCATCAGTGGACTGTTCCTGTTGGTGCGCCGGGTGGAGCGTATCGGCTAGTGTCCAAGAATTAGCTGGACATCTTTTCGATCCAATCTGCGTTCATCCGCAGGCATCATTTTCAGTGGCTGTCTTACCCGACATTTCTCCAGAGGCTTATTGGCCGCCGATGAACCAGCATGGAGCCGCGTGGCGGCCCACTTGAGGTGATGAAAAATGTGTTGCAGGCCACGCGGATCGGCCTGTGGGGCGGGCAATCGTGCCCGCAGCCGGCTTTCAGCCGGCCCTGGAGGCCGCCTAACAAGGCGGCTGCAGCCAGGATTGGCTGCCCCAGTGTGCCCAGCATGGGCGGAATCTATCCATATGGAAGGAGATCGACGGAGTTGATGACGACAACCGTGGCGAAACGCGAGGCGTAGCCGTGAGGGGAAGCTGAAAGAAGCGCGTAGCAAACCCTCGACTTAGGAACACGACACCGGCAGCGAGGCCGGGTGCGGGCGACGAGCTGGCTGGGAACAGCAGAGGCCGTAGTAGCGAAGAAGGCCCTGTAATGGGGCTGGAGCGAAGGGGTTGCATTGTTCAGCTCTGGCCTGAGGG
>JAENWC010000553.1 GCA_016650235.1 Terriglobia bacterium | reverse complement strand
GCCGCGGCCATTCAATGTAGCGGAGGTGCGGACGCGAATCAACTGGTAGTCGAACCCTGCCTTGATGGTATGTTTGCCTCGGACGGATGAGAAGTTGTCGGAAATATTCCAAACGCCGGAGGACTTGTCCAGGGGAATGTTCCCGAAGTTGGCCGGTTGGGCGCCGATGCCAGTGAAGCCGGTCACGTTAAAAGCCGGAATGGAACTGGTGACATCCGGGGCCAGGCCGCCGGGAATAATTTCATCGCGCGGAACGGTGCCGTCCTGCACGACGCTGACACGGTTCCAGGCAAAGCGCAATTCGTTGACAGAGGTGGGTGTCAGAACGCGAGTGTAGCCAAAGCCGAGGCTCCGGGCCGGCTGTGTGCGGATGGTGCCTGTCGTGGCCGGTTCCGGCAGGGCGCTCTGGCGGTGGAAGGTTCCGTCGTCAAAAGAGTAGCGGCCAAACAGGGAATCTTTGTCTGAGACACGGATGTCGCCGCGGAAAGTGGCGTTGTGATAGCGGGTGCCATGCAGCGGAATATTCACGTAGTTGCGTGCGGCGCCGGCGAACTGAGGATTGGGGAAAAAATCCGCGATTCGCTTCCCCACCGGGTCGAAGCGGGATGGAGGGATGATGTTGTTAATGAAACGGTCACGCACCGAGCCTGCACCGGCGGGGTTTGCGCGCGTGGTAGCCGGATCGAAAATGTTGAGAGGGCCGAACAGACCGTTTCTTTGATCCAGCGTTGGAACGGTAGAAACAATGTTGTCGCCTTCAGAGATGTGAGTGCGCTGGTAGGAACCCATGAACCAGGCGCGGTTGCGTTTCAGGGGGCCGCCCAAAGAACCGCCGTATTGGTGCTGGATGTAGAGGGGCTTGGCGCGATCCGAGGGAGTGAAGAAATCACGGGCGTCGAAGGAGGAATTGCGCGCAAACTCGAAGGCGGACCCGTGATATTGATTGGTCCCGGATTTGGTGACCACGTTGACTACGGCGCCGGCCGATGCGCCATATTCGGCGGAGAAATTGGAGGTCTGCACTTTGAACTCGGCGATTGCTTCGAGCGACGGGCGCATGGCATCGCGCGCGCGGTTGTCGAGGCCGCGGAGGTAGTTCTGGTTGCGCGCACCGTCGAGCAGAAAGGCGTTCTGCAATCCGCGGTTGCCATATGCGGAAAAGGTGCGGTCACGCGAGCGCGAGTTGGGAACAGCGCCGGCGGTGAGGTTTCCAAGCTGGAGATAGTTGCGCCCATTCAGCGGAAGCTGCTGCATGGTGCGATCATCGACGACCTGACCTACTGAATGTGTCGTCTGCTCCAGCAACTCCGCCTGGGCTACGACACTGATGGATTCGCTGACCATTCCCGGATCGAGCGTCAGCCGCAATGCAATCGCGTCATCCACACGCAGATTGATGCCGCTGCGTTCGAGCCGTTTAAAACCTTCGCGAGAGACGGTGACGGTGTAGGCGCCGGGCCGGAGCAGGGCCGCGGTGGCCGTTCCCGATTCATTTGCCACGAGGGTCCGGACCAGTTCTCCTGTATCGGAGCCGGTGAGTTGAATAGCGGCGCCCGGCACGACAGCTCCAGATGGATCAAAGACGGTGACCGAGATTTGCCCCGTCGAGGTTTGGGCCGGCGCGATGGCAGCCCACACGAGCATGGAGCAGGCTAGATACGCGATTCTTGTCCTCATGAGATGAATATATAAGATTTGGACAGGCTCGACAGGCCTATCTTACGGGATTCGGTACAGTATAGGGATGTTTGGCAAACCTGTTCTTCTGTGCTGTGCGGCAGCGGCCTTCGGGCAAGTGCCCGATACCGTCGAGTATTCGAACATCGGCGGCAAAATGATGATGGACATAGTGCGGCCTAAGGCTTCCCCGGTTGGTTTGAGGCCCGCCGTACTGCTGGTGCATGGGGGTGGATTCCGGCGCGGAACGCGGGAGAGTTATCTTCCGGTTGCAGCCCGGCTGGCGGAGAAGGGTTATGTTGCGGCGACGGCGAGCTACCGGCTGGCTCCGAGGAATCAGTTTCCGGCGGCGGTGGAGGATGTGAAGGCGGCGGTACGATTTCTGAGGGCCAATGCGAGCAAGTATGGGATTGATCCGGAGCGGATTGGGGCGATGGGCGGGTCGGCCGGCGGGCATTTGGTGTTGTTTCTCGGGTTGACCGGAGGAGTGGCGGAGTTGGAGGGGACGGGGCCGAACCGGGAATTTTCGAGCCGGGTGCAGTGCGTAGTGAACTACTACGGGCCGACCGATTTTACGCAGTCCTATTCGAAGAGCGTGGATGCGGCGGAGGTGCTGCCGCTGTTTCTCGGCGGGCATCTGGACCAGAACAGGAAGGCGCACATGCGTGCGAGCCCGTTGAACTGGGTTACGCCGGACGCCGCGCCAGTGCTGTCGATACACGGAACGGCGGACACTTTTGTGGCGTATGAGCATTCAGTTTGGCTGACGGAGCGATTGCTGGCGGCCGGGGTGGGGGCGGAACTGGAGACGATTTCCGGGGCAGGGCACGGGTTCAAGGGCGCCGATGCGGAGCGAGCCGAGCAGCGCGCGTTCGCATTTTTCGACAGGCATTTGGGAGGGAAGGCGCAGAGCCGGATTCTGGTTTCCGATCACGGTCCGGCGGGGGAGATTCTGGAACTGGAGTGGCCTTCGGGGAAGGTGGTGTGGCGTCATCCGAACTCGAGGGGCCATGATGTGCAGGCTCTGCCAAACGGGCATGTGCTGTTCACGAATGGCGCGCAGAAGATGGTGGCGGAGCTCGATGCATCGCACAAAGTGGTGTGGAGCTATGGTCCGGAGGGGCTGGAGCATCCGCTTGCGGCGCAGCGATTGCCGAACGGCAACACGCTCATCGGCGATGCGAAGTTAGGGAAGGTGATTGAGGTGACGCCGGATAAAAAGGTGGTTTGGAAGTACGAGAGCGCGGATCTGGGGAACATGCGGATGCGCAATTCGCGGAGGACGGGGCAAGGGACAACTCTTATCGCGGTGGAGATGGCGAGCAAAATTATCGAAGTGGACGCGGGCGGCAAGATTGTGTGGAGCTGGACGGCTCCGGGGAAGGATCGCCGGACGTATCAGGCGTTGCGGCTTGCGAACGGGAACACGCTCGTGAGCGCATCGGATCCGGGAGAGGTGATGGAGGTGGACGCGAGCGGCAAGGTGGTGCGGTCCATTGGGGGGACAAAGATGGACATACAGTTCGGGTGGGCGTCGGGGATGAGTCCGTTGGCGAACGGCAATTTGTTGATCAACGACTACACGGGGCGGCGGATCGTGGAGGTGGATGGGAAGGGGAAGCTGGTGCATGAGTGGCGGACGGGGCCGCGGACGATTGCCAGCATCGACGCGATTCAATAAGCGTTATACAGGCCAGGAGGGCGTGTCACACTTTTGCGAGAAAATTGCCCAGCCGCTCCATGGCTGGTTCCAGAATACTGCGCTCGGCGGCGTAGCAGATGCGGATGGAGCCTTCCCCGCCGGCGCCAAATGCCACTCCTGGAGCAAGGCCCACTTTGGTTTCCAGCAAAAGGCGCTTGCAGAACTCGAACGAGTCGGCGAGCCCATCCACTTTGGGAAACAGGTAGAACGCCCCGTCCGGATGGGGCACCCTCAGACCGGGCATGCGTGACAAGGCGTCGAGGCAATAGTCGCGGTTGTCCTGCAAGCGGGCCAGCATCTCAAGCACGGCCGGTTCGCCGTCGGCG
>JAENWC010000552.1 GCA_016650235.1 Terriglobia bacterium | reverse complement strand
TCGCGGAGTGATTTATGGAAGGAGCTTTGGTAGCGGGAGTGGTAGCGTTCGAGGCGATCGAACTCTTTTTCACAATCGGGGTCAAAGAGCGGGTCGCGGCCGGAGGCTGCCATTTCGACTTGCTGGAGTTCGACACGGTGGAGGGTCCAGGCATCGCGGAGGAACAGTTGAAAGAGAGTGAGTTCGAGAGCGCCTTCGGGGCGGACCTCGGCGGTGAGGTCGGACTGGAGTTTGAGGAAATCGTCCTCCTGGCCGGCCATGACGATGATTTTTGTGGAAGAGAAACCATGTTTGAGCGCGTTCATAGAGGAGCCAATTTTGGCAGCGCAAAACGGAGCCTGCTGCGCGGCCCTTTGCGCTTGTTCTTTGTCTTCCGTGGTAAGCGGCCCGGTGAAATTCGTTAGTGCGGACATTGTGTTATTCCTTTTGGATGCAAAGTAGGGTGGAGTCCACCCGCTAGAAGGTTAGCAGGGGGAGGCGGGAAAAGCGCAAAATGTGAACACGTAAGTGGTTGAAAAGGGGCGAGATGGGATATTTTCAGTTTTGTGATGAACCTCTTAAGAAACCCTCAAAACGGAGCTGCTCGCCTCGCGCGGGTACCCGGTTTCAGAAGTTCGCTCACGGATTCCGGGAGCCTATAGAGGAACACTTGGCGACTTTCGGCGGATAATCCGTGCCCTTGCCGGGCATAAAAGATAACTTCCGAGTGACGATCCGGACAGAACCGCCTCATCCGCCGCGGGCCTGGAGTTCCGGCTCATTTGTGGAGCCTTGTCTAGTCTAGCGAAGGAGCTTGCGCGCGGCCAGGCGTGCCTGGGCGCGCTTCAGGGAGTTGAGGGCACGGGTTATGTCCAGGCCAAGTTCAGGATTGCCGAGCCGCCCCCAAAATCGATGTTCCAGTAGCCGGCGCCGTAGAAGAGAATGCCTCCGAACCCGTTATCGCCGGGGGCGGGAATGCGGAATGCGGAAGCATCCTTGAAGGAGACCGGACCAAGGGTATTGGATTTGTCCAGCAATTTGGATTCCGGTTTGACGCCCACGGGCAGCGCCGGGAAGGAATAGAAGCTGGCGGCGGTGTTCTGGCGATCTGACGACGCCGTTGACCAGAGAAAGGCTGACTATGATCTTCGAAAGAAGCGATGCGTTTTGCGGTAGGATATGGAGCACTATGCGTTCTCAAGGGATTCTCCCGCTGCGTCTCGCGGCACTGGTCATCGCGCTATCTTTCACCTCGGCTGACTCGTTCGCCCAGGTGCTCTACGGCACACTCACCGGCTCGGTTGTGGATGCTTCGGGGGCCGCCGTCCCCAATGCAAAAGTAGAAGCCGTCAACACCGCCACCGGCGTCTCCCGCCAAACCGCAACCGATGAACGCGGGGCATTCCAGATCAACGACCTGCAAGCCGGCGCGTACAAAGTAACCATCTCCGCGCCCTCCTTCAGCACCGTGATTCAGGAAGGCGTCGCCATCGTAACCAACACGATTCGCCGAATCGAAGCGCGTCTTCAGGTGGCCCAAGTCAGCGAGAGCGTCACCGTGGATGCGTCTACGCTGAGCCTGCAGACGGATCGCGCCGACGTCAATAACCAGATCACCAAGACCCAGGTCATGAATCTTCCCTTCAGCGGCAACCAGGGCCGGAACTTCCAGAATCTCTACAAACTCCTCCCGGGCTTCTCCCCGCCCGTTGAGCTGCACTCGGACGCAGGCAATCCGCAGCGTTCCCTCGGCACTAATGTCAACGGCGCGTCCTATTCCAATAACAACACCCGGCTCGATGGCGCTACGGTCAGCTACCCCTGGCTCCCGCATATCATCGCGTACGTCCCTCCGGCGGAAGCCATTGAAGCGGTCAACCTTGTTTCGAACTCATTCGACGCCGAGCAGGGCATGGCCGGCGGCTCCGCTATCAACGTCTCTATTAAGTCGGGCACGAACGAGTTCCATGGTTCCGGCCACTGGTATCACACTAACTCCAAGGTCCAGGCCCGCAACTTCTTCTTCACCGCGCCCCAGTTGCCCAAGAATCTTCTCAATCAAGCAGGCGGCACCATCGGCGGCCCTATCAAGAAGAACAAGCTCTTCTTCTTCGCCGATTGGGAACGCACCACGCGGCGCCGCTTTGCCTCCGCCTTCCGCACGGTTCCCAACGCCAGCCTACGCCAGGGCGACTTTTCCGCCACGGGTACGAACATTTATGACCCCGCCACGGGCGCCGCCAACGGCACAGGCCGCCAACTCTTTCCCAACAACCGCATCCCGGCCAACCGCTTCGACCCCGCTTCAGTCCACATGACCGGCCTCATCCCGTCACCCAATCTCCCCGTCTTCCCGTCGAACTATCAAGCCACGGGCACCTACGTCTTCAATCGCGACAACGCCGACTTCAAGGTGAACTATCACCCCACGGAAAAGTCGTCTATCTTTGGCCGCTATAGCTTCTCGCCGAGTGACATCTTCGATCCGCCTTCCCTTGAGCAAGCGCTCGGCGATGCCCTCACCGGCGGCCAGCCCGGCAACGCTCCGGGCCTGATCCAAACAGCCGCTATCGGCGGTACTTACACCATCAGTCCCACAGTGCTGCTGGACGCCAACGTCGGATTCACGCGGCAACGGATTTCGGCGGAAAACATCGACATCGGCTCCAATTACGGGCTGGACACGCTCAAGATCCCAGGCACCAACGGCAGCGACCGTCTCCAGGGCGGCTACCCTCGCTTCAACATCAGTGGGTTCTCTGCAATCGGCAACCCCAACGTCTCCAATCCGTTCCTCTTCCGCGACAACCAGTACTCGGCCACCGCGAATCTTAGTTGGATCCGCGGTTCCCATTCGCTCCGCTTCGGTGGCGAGTACACCTACTACACCATCAACCACTTCCAGCCCCAGGCCGCCTTCGGCCCGCGCGGCGGTTTCAATTTCACCGGCGGCCTCACCGTCGAGAACCGGGCCGGCGCCCCTGGCTCCAACGCCTTCAACGGATACGCCGACTTCCTCCTCGGCCTTCCGCAGGCTATGGGCAAGGACGTCCAGTACATCAATCCCGCGGCTGTCCGGATGCCAGGCTATGGCTTTTATGCCCGCGACCAATGGCAGGCGAACAGGAAGCTGACCATCAACTATGGCGTCCGCTTCGAGAAGTATCCTTTCGCCACACGCGATCATCGCGGCGGTGAGCGCTATGATCCCGCTACCGACAAAGTTCTCATCGGTGGCGTCGGTTCCACTCCTACCGATACCGGTGTTGACGTCGGCCTCGGCCAGTTGGCTCCACGCATTGGTATCGCCTACCGCGCCAACGACAAGACGGTCTTCCGCGCCGGCTACGGAATCAGCGTGGACCCGGACTCGTTCCGCCGCATGCGCGACGCCTACCCCGCCACCATCTCCTCGCAGTTCTCCGGCGCCTCCACCTTCCAGGCCGCCGGCAATCTCCGCACCGGCATTCCCGCCGTCGTTGGACCGCCACTGGATCAGGGTGTCATCAATCTGCCTCTTGCCGTCGGCACCACCACCTTCCCGGAAACATTCAACCGCGGCTACATACAGTCGTTCAACTTCACCATCCAACGCGACATTGGCGCCGGGTTTAATCTCCAGGCGGGCTATGTGGGCACACGCGCCATCCGCCAGACCGCGCTTGTCAACATAAATACCGCCGACGCCGGCGGCGGCAACGCCGGCCGCGAACTTGCCCTCCTATACCCCGGCCGTATCGGCACCATCAACATGTACCGGCCGTTCAACACGTCGAACTACAATTCGCTCCAGACACAACTGCGCCGCCAGTTTGCCGGCGGCGGTCTGTTCGGCCTCTCCTACACCTGGTCGAAAGCGATCAGCTTCGCGGACAACAACGACTCCGGTCTTTCCTGGCCCTTGCCCAAATACTGGGATCGCAACCGGGCCGTCGCCAATTTCGACCGTCCGCACAACATCCAGGTCTACTCTGTCTATGAACTGCCCTTCGGCAAAGGCAAGCGTTACGCCACTCAGGGCCCGTCCGCCTGGATCATCGGCGGCTGGCAGACCAATGCCGTCCTGAGCATCCTGAGCGGCACCCCCTTCAGTGTCGGTACGGCCGCCACATCCCTCAACGCCCCCGGCAATTCGCAGACCGCGGACCAGATCCTCTCCGATGTGAAGATCCTCCACAACGTCGGCCCAGGGCAGAGATGGTTTGACCCCAACGCCTTCGCGCCCGTCACCACCGCCCGGTTCGGCACCACTGGCCGCAACACCATGCGCGGCCCGGGCTCCTTCCAACTGGACGCCAGTCTGTTCCGGAACTTCCAGATCACGGAGAAGGTGCGCTTCCAGTTCCGCGCCGAAGCCTTCAGCATTACCAACACGCCGCGCTTCAACAATCCCGGCGCCACCGTGTCTAACATGACCCGTAACGCCGATGGCTCCATCCGCGCGCTCAACGGCTACACGGAAGTCCTGGGAGCAACGGGCGAACGGGAAATCCGCTTCGCACTGAAGCTGTTCTTCTGATCGCGAAGACCGCTTGCTGCGCGCGCGGCTCGGTTTCGTCATCCAGAGGGAGCGGTTTAGTTTTAGTTGTTGACGCCTTGTTGGAGGAGCTTACGCGCGGCCAGGCGTGCCTGGGCGCGCTTGAGGGCGTTGAGGGCGCGGGCCATGTCCAGGCCAAGTTCAGGATTGCTCAGCCGCTGCGCGGCGCGCTTCATGGCCTCCTCCGCGCGCGCCTCGTCGATCTCATTGGCGTCTTCGGCCTTTGTGGCAAGGACGCGCACCGAACCCGGCGTCACCTCCACCCAGCCGCCATGTATGACCAGATGATGAGTTTGCCCGCCCAGCACCTGGTAGGTCATCGCTCCAATGCCAAGTTCGCTGAGCAGCGGGGCGTGATCGGGAAGTATGCCGAGATAGCCATTGGCGGCCGGAATCTGCGCCTCGATGGCCTGTACGCGGGCCAGCAGGCGCTCCGGCGTGGCGATCTCGAGTTCGAAGGATTCAGCCATGATTGACTAGCTCCCTTTCTTGAGCTGCTCGGAACGTTCGAGCACTTCCTCGATGGTGCCTTGCAGATAGAACGCCTGTTCGGGAATATCGTCGTGCTTGCCTTCGCAGATCTGCCCGAAGCCCTTGATGGTGTCTTCCAGCTTGACGTACTTGCCCTTCATGCCGGTGAACTGCTCGGCGACGTGGAACGGTTGGGAAAGGAAGCGTTGTATCTTGCGGGCGCGCGAGACCGCGAGCTTGTCCTCTTCGGACAGTTCATCAATGCCGAGAATGGCGATGATGTCCTGCAAATCCTTGTAGCGTTGTAGAATCTGCTTCACCTGTTGGGCGGTGTTGTAGTGCAGATCGCCGATAATCCGCGGATCGAGAATGCGGGAAGTGGAGGCGAGCGGATCCACCGCGGGGTAGATGCCGAGCGCGGCGATATCGCGGGAAAGGTTGGTGGTGGCGTCGAGGTGGGCAAAGGCGGTGGCCGGCGCCGGATCGGTATAGTCGTCGGCGGGTACGTAGATGGCCTGGACGGAGGTGATGGAGCCCTTACTTGTGGAGGTGATGCGCTCTTGCAGCTCACCCATTTCGGAGGCGAGGTTGGGCTGGTAGCCAACGGCGGAAGGCATGCGGCCGAGCAGCGCGGATACTTCAGAGCCGGCCTGTG
>JAENWC010000551.1 GCA_016650235.1 Terriglobia bacterium | reverse complement strand
CGCGCCGCCAGTAACGCAACCGTCGAAGCGAAATGCGTATGGAAGTGAACCACGCCATGCCGCCGGAAATAGCCGGCCACAACAACGGCTTCCAGGAAATAGAGCGTGTGCGACCATTTCGCGCGCCAACCGCCGCCGGCAAGACGCCACGCTCCCCACAGGGAGCCCAGATACGCTGATGGCTGCGACAACAGCACTCGCATCTGCGCGGCGATCGTCGAGATGGCGCCCTTACCCAAAATGGCGAACGTCACACGCTGTTCCTCGGCCTCTTCCGGGCTCAGCTTCTCCGGCGGCCGGTCCGGCTTCCGGATCGAGACAACGTGAATATTCCAGCCCAGGCGCCGCAGGGCACGGATTTCCCACAAAATAAAGGTGTGGTTGACGGCCGGATACTGGCTTACCAGGTATCCGATGGGTGAGGCCGGCGCTTCTGGCGCATTCCCGCCCTTTGTGTCGATTGGCATTCGATAACACCATCTTCGCTCTTGCCAGCGTGACAATGCCAATCATTGTATTCGGCGGCTGTCTGCAAAAACGGTAGGCTGTCCCCCGGTTCACTTCTTTTCAAGCATACTCTGGATCAATCCCAACTTCCTGCACCCCACCACCTAGAGCGGGCAAATCCGCACGCTTGGCATTCTGCGCGAACTCCATCGCGAATCTTCTCTCCATTTCAGGCTGAACCAATATGGTGGCGTGCGACGCGGTGGTCCCGAAACGGGCAGGGTCGAACGCCTCAGGCGCGGGCGTTCTTGGAGCGAGTCTGCTTCTTGGGGGCGAGGCGGCGCGGGTCAAACAAGTGTTGGGGTTTGAAGTTTTTCTGAGACCACCGGGTGCCTTCATCAAACTGGACGCCGAGGAAGTAGCCGATTTCCTTAAAGACACAGTAGCGGATGAGTCCGTGGAGATCCCCCGAGGGGTATTTGATCCTGACGCGGGTTTGCAAGGGGATGGCCCCGTCCAGTTGCAAACAGGCACCGGAGATGGAGATGTCCTCGAGGTTGGCCATCACACGGCGGCTGCGGCCAGAGTTATCCTGCCACTCGATTTCAATCAAATCGGCACAAAGCAGCCGGGGTTCAACGCGCCTTTCTAACATATACTCAACTATCGGCGAGGAGCCCGGAATGAAATAGGGGACCAAGCAGTTGCGAATTAACCTTACACAAAGGCGGTGCAACTCCTTAATCCGTCCCAGGTTACTGGGATCGGCTCCCTTTGGTCACGGCTCGGAAACGGGATATCCCCAGCCGGGCAAAACTGATGTCTCCGGCCGGCGTTCCGGCCGGTTGGAACGGATTTCTATATCCGGTTAAACTGCTCGATCGCTTTCCCGAGCGCCTTCAATTTCTGAATCAAGGGTACCATCTTGGATTCGCGCTCGTCGATCTCCTGAGCGCGTTTCAGGACTTCCTGAGCCTTGTCCCGCGGAACAACGACGACGCCGTCTTCTCCGGCAACAATTACGTCGCCGGGCCTGACCTCGACGCCGGCGCATTGTACGGGGATCTGGCTGGCGACGGTGGCATAGCGGCCGACGGAACTGGAGGGAACCACGCTTCGGGCATAGACGGGAAGGCCCAGGGAACGAACTTCCGGGAGATCGCGGACGCCACCGTCAATGACGATGCCGGCCATACCGCGCGCTTTTGCGGCGGTGCCCATGAGGCCGCCAAGTCCGGCCACATCGAGCCCGTTCTCGATGACCAGGACGCCGACTTCGCCGGGTTTGGCGGCGTCGATCAGGGCGACGGAATGCTTGGCGCTGAGTTGCGGGGTGGCCTTGTCCGGCGTGGTTTCACGCATGAGGGAGGTGGCGGCGCGGCCGACGAATTTGCCTTCGATACGCGGGCGCATATCGTGGGACATGAAACCGCGGCGGCCGATGATTTGATCGACGGCATCGGCGGCGGAGGCAACAGTGGTCTGTTGGAAGCCGGCGATGAGTGGATCAGAGGAAAGTGCTGGTTTGCGGGCGGCCTGGAAACCATAGGTAAGAGTGATGGCGGCCAGGAGGGGGGCGAGGTAACGTAGTGAGCGGCGCGGCATATGTGTCATTCTACACTTTATGCAAGCTGGTTTGATGAGGGATGTGTGGAGAGAGTGGCGGCTGGTACCGGGACGGTTGGGGGGAATCCCCGGGGTGTTTCTGCTGCTGGGCTTTCTTGGCGCATTGGGGTACATGCTGCCGTCGAGCATGGGGTACGGTTTTCTGGACCCGCATTTGATCGCGATGTACGCGTGCTCGCCGCCGTTTTTTTTGTCGAGCGTGGTGGCCGCCTCGTTCAGTGAGGAAGGGGGGAAGCTGGCGGGGAAGCTGGCGGGGAAGCTGGCGGGGAAGATGGTGGCGTGCGTTGTGTATGGGTGGTTGGCGAGCATCGTGCTGCTGGCAATGGCGTTGACGACGGTCAACGTAAAAGAGTGGCACGGGGCCGCGGTGTTGCCGGAGACGGGATTCCTGATGTGGTGCCTGTTGCTGGGGTTGAGCCTGGCGTTGTTCACTACAGCGCTGGGAGTCATGTTGTCGCTGGGGAACCGTGATGAACAGAGTGTGAAACGCGCGCTACGGAGCGGATTCTTTTGGGCGTTGGTGGGCGTGGTAATTCTGGCGCGGTACGGGCTGCTGGAGTGGCGGGAGGCGTTCACGTCGCTGTTGACGGCGGAGGGGATGGCGCGTTTGTCGGGTGCGGGGTCAGTGGCGCTGTTGGTTGTATCGGCTGTGATACTGCGGACTGTCGCCGCGCATCCTCGCTGGCAACATCCGGGCTGGCAACATCCGGGCTGGTAACATCCGCGCTATAGTTCGAAAAGCTGATGCAGATCCAATCGAAATCTCCCTGCCGCGTGGACATGGCCGGCGGCACGCTTGATATATGGCCGTTGTACCTTTACCATCCGGGCGCGGTGACGGTGAACTTCGCGGTGAACCGGTACACCAGTTGCGAGTTGCGTACGAGAGAGGACGGCAGAGTGGTGTTGCGATCGCGCGATCAGAAGGCGGGCGAGAGTTTCCGGTCTCTGGATCATTTGTTGCGGACGGAACAGTACAAACTGCCGCTGCTGGCCTGGCTGGTGCGGTTTTTCCGTCCGGGAATGGGGTTGGAACTCGATACGCATTCGGAGGCTCCGGCGGGGGCGGGGATAGCGGGATCTTCTTCGCTGATCATCACGGTGGCGCATGCGTTCAATCGATTGCTGGGGACAGGGTATTCGACGGAGCGATTACGGGAGATCTGCCAGAACGTAGAGTCGCAGATCATACGGGTGCCGACGGGGGCGCAGGATTACTATCCGGCGATGTACGGAGGAGTAAGCGCAATAGAATTGACGGCGGCGGGGGTGCGGCGGCGCGCGATCGGTGTGGATGTAGGCGAGTTCAATTCGCGCGTGGTGTTGTGTTACACGGGGGAGCCGCGGAATTCCGGGATCAACAATTGGGAAGTGATGAAGGCGCACATCAACGGGGACAAGAAGGTGCATCGGAATTTCGAGCAGATTTCGGCGATCGCGCAGGCGATGCGGGGCGCGCTGGAGAAAGCGGATTGGGCCGAGGTTGGTCGACTGTTGCGCGAGGAGTGGGCGCACCGGAAGAGGAACGTTCCTACGATCAGCACGGAGTTGATTGACCGGCTGGTGGCAGCAACGAGGAAAGCGGGGGCACGCGGGGCGAAGGTATGCGGGGCGGGCGGAGGCGGGTGTGTGTTTTTCCTGGTGGAACCGGAGACGAAAAAGCGGGTGGAGGAAGTGATTGAGGGGGAGGGGGCGCAGGTGCTGCCGGTGGAAGTAGCGCGGCAGGGGGTTAAGGTGCGGGTTAGCGAGCCGGGAATGGGCCCTCCTATCCAATGACTGGCCAAACCATCTCCCACTACCGTATCCTCGACAAGCTGGGCGAGGGGGGCGATGGGTGCTGTCTACAAAGCCGAGGACACCAAACTCCACCGCACCGTCGCGCTAAAATTTCCACTCAAGCAGGAACCCGAAATCCGCGAACGTTTTCTGCGCGAGGCACAAGCTGCCGCCGCGCTCCACCACCCCAACATCTGCACGCTGTTCGAAATCGATGAGGAACACGGCTTCCTCGCCATGGAACTGGTCGAAGGCAGCAGCCTCAAAGAAAAGATAGCCGAGCGTCCGCTGAAACTCGAAGAAGCGCTGGACCTCGCGATAGAAATCGCTCAAGGTCTCCAAGCCGCCCACGAAAAAGGCATCGTCCATCGCGACATCAAGCCGCCAACATTCTCCTCACCGCTCAGGGCCAGCCCAAGATTACCGATTTCGGACTGGCTGCATTGGCCGACAAGTCGAGGCTCACTAAAACAGGTATGAGCATGGGCACCCCTGCCTACATGTCGCCGGAACAGGCGCAAGGCAAGCAGCCCGACCATCGCACCGACATCTGGTCGTTGGGGGTGGTCTTTTATGAGATGGTGACAGGGCGGGTGCCGTTCGGCGGAGGAGTGGAGGCCGCCGTTGCCAATGCAATCCTGACGCAAGAGCCGGAGCCAATGACCGCGTTGAGGACTGGGCTACCTGTGGAACTGGACCGCATCGTAAGTAAGGCGCTTGCGAAAAACCCAGCCGAACGCTACCAGCATGTGGAAGACATGCTGGTTGATTTGAGAACGGCCAAGCAGCATCCCGGCGTCAAGCAAACCAGCGTCAAGGATAAAAAGCGCGTCCACCGCCTCGTGCCGTTGGCCGCGGCAGTGGGAGGAGCCGCGATCGCGCTCCTGTGGTCATGGCTATGGAAACAGGAATCGCGGATCGCAACCTCCACCGCTCCCAGGAAGTTCGAAGTGGCCTCAGCCATGGGTCTGCAAAGGGCGGTGATTTCTCCAAATGGGCAGATGATCGCATACGTCAAGGACAACCGCATCTGGATACGCCAGATGGACAGCCTGCAACCGCGCGAGATTGCCGGGGCCGAAGGCTCATCATCTATGTTGTTCTGGTCTCCGGACAGCCTCTATCTTGGCTATATCGCCGGCCTCAACCTCCGCAAAGTTTCAGCACAAGGCGGGCCCGCGGTACAATTGTCGAAGCTGCCTGCATCGAGCTTAGGAGCCGCCTGGAGTGCAGAAGGATACATCGTCGTGGGCCTGTACCGCTTGGGTCTTTTTAAGGTGCCAGCGGAGGGCGGTCAGCCAACGCTGCTGGTGAAACCGGATCCGCACAGGATGAATACGATTTCCATGAACCCAGTTTCCTGCCGGACGGGTCAGTACTTTGTGCGACGCATGGACCCACCATGTCGGGCTGGCTCGTAATCGCCATTCGAGGGCAGAAGCGCACTACCATTGCCCGCTCTCCCGAAGGCAGGCTGCGATCTCCCGTGTACCACTCCTCTCCTGGCCACGTTTTGTTCCATCGCGATGTGGGTGAGCGAGGCCCTTGGGCCGTGCCTGTGGACGTTTCCACGATGGCCCCGCGCGGCAGTGCATTTCAAGTGAATGCCAAGGCCACCCAAGCGAGTGTATCCTCTGCGGGAATCCTGAGCTACCTCGAAGGAGAGGAAAGCATGCTCCGCTTAGTTGTGACGGACCGCTCCGGGCGAATCCTTCAAACTCCTCCAACTCATTTCTAGAGCTGAGTGAGCCGGATGTTTCTCCCGATGGTAGCCGGATTGCCGCCGGGTTCTATGACGGCAACTTTGACATCTCCATCTTTCAGTTGGGAAGCAATCAGCAGCAACGCTTTACTTTTTCGGCAGAAAGGGAAAGCGAGCCAGCGTGGTCACCAGATGGAAAACAGATTGCCTTCATGAGCACCAATGGTATTGTCGTCAAGCCTGCGGACGGCAGCCGCAAAGTCCAAACCATCGTATCTGGAAAGGCTGGGGAATTCCGAATGCCTCGTTGGTCGCCGCGCGGCGACTTGTTGGTGTTTCAGCGGAGTGCTCGAGCGGGGTTTGAAATTTGGTACATTCCACTCCAACCGAACCAGAAGCCCATCCCGTTTCTAACTACACCGGGAATGATGCAATTTCCGTCCATTTCTCCCGACGGCCGATACCTCGCCTACACCTCCGACGAGACTCAGACGCAGGAAACCTTCGTCCGGTCTTTTCCGGCGGGAGAGGGCAAGTGGATGGTCTCCTCCAAAACCGGCCAAAGGCCGCGTTGGAGTCCGAAAGGCGACGAATTGTACTTTCTGGAGGGGAACTCCATGATGGCTGCGCGAGTCCATCTGCAGCCCAGCTTTAGCGTGTTGGGGGTGGAAAAACTGTTTGACGGAGCTTCGCAACGGCTACGCCTGCAGGTCGGCTATAGTGTCATGCTTGGCGGAATGGGCTTCGTGACTTCGGAATACCAGGATAAGCTGGAGGGTCCCGTCGCATCATCGTCGTGGAAAACTGGCGGGGGAGTTCCAGAAAAAGCAATGATCGTTAAGCGGATGGGCCGCAGCCGGAACCCGGTCCACGACCGGGGAGTTTGGGGCCTCAACCACCACCTGTAAAGCGGGACAGGAGGAGCCAGGCCACGACGATGAGCGCAATCCAAATGGCATCCATTACCTTTATTATCGCACAGGGGTTGACAGCGGCAATGAACTAAAGCATACTTATTGCACTTAACCATAGTTAACAACAATGATGATCTCAACTATGCCTTTTAGAATCTTTGCCTTGATGGTCTTTGTCCCAGCCCTCACCGTAGGCTTATACCACCGGCTGCGCGTGCGAACAACTGAAAAACTGGACCGAAGGCAGGAAGGGATCCCGATCCTGATATCGCTGCGGCTCATTGGATTGTCGGTTTGGGTATCCCTCATCGCCTGGCTCATTTCTCCGCGGAGTATGGCATGGTCCAGCGTTTCGCTGCCCGACGGCCTTCGGATGATAGGACTCCCGCTCGGCTGGATTGCGTTGGCGTGGATATGGTGGGTGTTGCACTCACTCGGAAGCAACCTCACCGATACGGTGGTCACGCGCCGGGAGCATACTCTGGTGCAGCGTGGGCCCTATCGTTGGATACGCCATCCGCTCTATACGATGATTGTGCCGTTTGGATTGTCCTTCGCGTTGCTCGCCGCCAACTGGTACATGGGAGCCGCATCGCTGGCCGCGTTCCTCCTGCTGGCAATCCGCAGCCGGAAGGAAGAGGAAAATCTGGTGGCTCGCTTCGGCGATGCGTATCGCAACTACATGGCTGCCACGGGCCGGTTTTTGCCAAAGTTGTAGAATAGCCGGAGCATGCAAAATGAGATTGCCTTCGAGATGGCCACCTCGAGCATACGCTTCGGCTGGGGCGTTACGCGCGAGATCGGAATGGATTTTCAGGACCTCGGCGCGCGCCGTGTTCTGGTTTTGACTGACCCTGTGATTGCGAAGCTCCCGGTGGTGGCCACCGTGCTCCAGTCGCTGGAAGACAACGGCGTGGAAGCACGGCTCTATGATCAGGTCCGCGTGGAACCGACTGACTCGAGTTTTCAACGGGCCATTGCGTTTGCCGGCCAACAGCCCTTTGACGCGATTGCCGCCGTAGGGGGAGGCTCCGTCATCGATACCGCCAAAGCGGTGAACCTGTACACCTGCCACACTCCGGAGGATTTTCTCGATTATGTGAATCCTCCCATCGGGAAGGGCTTGCCGGTTCCGGGCGCGTTGAAAACTTTGATCGCTGTGCCCACCACGGCGGGGACGGGAAGCGAGACCACCGGCGTTGCCATCTTCGACATGTCCGGGATGCGCGCCAAAACAGGAATCGCGCACCGCCGCTTGAAACCCACTCTAGGGTTGCTGGATCCGGAAAATACGCGATCACTTCCGGCGCAGGTAGCCGCCAGTAGCGGCCTGGACGTTTTGTGCCACGCCATCGAATCCTACACCGCGCTTCCATTTGAACAGAGGCCCATGCCACTGCGGCCGGTGATGCGGCCGGCCTATCAAGGGTCGAACCCGATTAGTGACCTTTGGTCGCTGCACGCGTTAAAGCTGACCGCGCAGTATTTGACGCGGGCCGTGGAGAATCCCGACGATAAAGAGGCCCGCGCGCAAATGCTGCTGGCAGCGTCCTACGCCGGGGTGGGATTCGGCAACGCCGGCGTGCACCTGCCGCACGGGATGTCCTATCCGGTCTCCGGCATGGTGCGCGGATTTCACATGGGTGGCTACCCCGCGGATCACGCTATGGTGCCGCACGGGGTATCGGTGATTCTGAACGCCCCGGCGGTGTTCCGCTACACTGCTTCGGCTTGTCCGGACCGCCATCTGCACGCGGCCGAAGTATTAGGGGTGGATGTGGGCCGGGTTTCCAACGCCGATGCGGGAAAGGTCCTCGCCGGCCGCATTACAGAACTGATGCAGCGCCTCGGTGTACCGAATGGCTTGCAGGCCTTGGGCTATGGCTCTTCCGATATTCCAGCGCTGGTGCAGGGGACGCTGCCGCAGCACCGCGTCACGAAGCTATCCCCGCGTCCGGCTAACGAGGAAGACCTGGCACGGCTGTTTGAGGAGGCGATGACCGCCTACTGACCTACAGGTAGTGAATCTCGAAGGGCTTGTTGGTGACCTTGGGAATACCAGGATAAGCCTGGCTGATCTCGTGAACTGAAAGGAGTTCACCATGTAGTTGCTCATTCATACATGTAGCCGAACCGGAGCGGGGCGAAGT
>JAENWC010000550.1 GCA_016650235.1 Terriglobia bacterium | reverse complement strand
CTCGACGTCAACATGGCGCTGATGCTGCGCGCGCTGTTGCAGGCGATGGCGGCGGAAGGCAAGATGATCCTCTATAGTTCACACGTGCTCGAGGTTGTGGAGAAGATCTGTACCTCGGTGGTGATCCTGCGCAAAGGCAAGGTAATGGCGCATGATGCGGTGGAGCGTCTGCGCGACGTGATGCAACAGGAAACCCTGGAAGGAATATTTTCGCAACTCACCGGGGAGGAAGACCCCGCCCGGGCCGTCAGCGGCATGATGGCCGCCATGCGAGGTTGACGATGGAAAAAGTGAGGCAGTGGTTGGAGGAAACGCACTCGGCCCGGTTCGAACTGCTGCGGCACTTCTTCGCCCGCTTCTTTGACAGCGATCTGGTTTCCACGCCCGGCCAATGGCGCGTGGTGGCCGCCGGTACGGGGGCAGTGCTGGCCTCCTTCTGGCTCCTCTTCACACAGGCCTACTATCACAAGTATCTGGAACTGACCAAACTCGACAACGCGGGACCGTACCGCTTGGCCCAAGTGGCCGACGCCCTGTTTCTCATTTCTTTGTCCATGGCAGCCATCGGTTTGCTCACCACCTTGCAGTGGACCGCCCTGTTCCCCGGTCTGCGCGACTACTTCGCCCTTGCGGCGCTTCCCGTTCGACCGAAGCAAATCTTCCTGGCCAAATTCGCCGCGCTGACTCTGTACTGCGCACTATTCATCGCTGCGATCACCGTCCTGCCCAGCGTGGTGCTGCCCGCGGTGATGTCCGGCCGGCATGCGGGGCCGGGGCTGGTCACACTTGCCGCACTGCTGCTGTCGAGTTCTATGGCCGCCTGGTTCAGCTTCTTATCGCTGGTCGGCGTGCAAGGGCTGCTCCTGAATCTACTCCCGGTGGGATTGTTCTCGCGGCTCTCGCTGTGGGCCCAAGGTTTTCTGTTTGCCGTGATCCTATCCGTTTTGCCGCTGATCTTCTCGATTCCCAGCCTTTCCCGCTCCATGAACCTGAGGCCGGACTGGATTGTGTATGCGCCGCCGTGCTGGTTTCTCGGCTTGCATCAGGTGATCACTGGAAACCGCGAACCGATGGCCTTGCGGCTGGCGGTGCTGGCGCTGCAATCGGTTTTTGCGGCTGCGGCGGCATCCGCTCTCACCTACTTCTGGAGTTACCTCCGCCACCGTGTGCGTGTGCTGGAGGCGCCAACGGATGTGAACAAACAAAGCGATCAGAGCTGGCTGTCCACACGCGCCGTCAGGTTGTTCTCCGACCCCCGTGAACTGGGTGTGTTCAGCTTTGTTGGAAAGACGCTCGTGCGAAGCCGTGCACACCGTCTCTTGTTCACCGGATTCCTCGCCGTTGCCGTGGCGCTGGTGCTGAACGGATTCATCGGCCTGGCTCTCAATCCGGGCCGCGCTGGGTTTCTGGCTCCGACACCCGCGCTATCGCGCGCTGCGATTTCAGCGCCGCTCGCATTCTCGTTGTTTGGGTTGGCCGGTTTCGCGTATCTATTCCGGCTCCCGGTGGAACTCCGGGCCAACTGGCTTTTCCAACTGAGCGAAACCGGCAACCGCGCGGCTCTCATGGCTGGAGTAGAACGGTTTCTCATCTATTGGGCGGTCGCGCCCGTCGCACTACTGACGCTGCCGCTCGAAATACATCTATTGGGAATTGGCCCTGGAATCGCCGTTACCGTGCTCTGTCTGATGCCGTCTCTGATCCTCATGGAACTCCTGTTACTCCGGCTTGCCCGGATTCCGTTTACCTCCTCATACCTGCCGGGCCGCCGCCCTGTGGTGGACACCGTGGTGCTGTATATTGTTTGCGTGGCTGGCTACATCACTACTTTCGGCGCGATGGTGCTGGGCAGCCTGCGCGCGCCTTCGGTGGCCGTTTGTTTCTTCCTGATCCTGGCTGTCATCTGGTGGCGGATCCGTTTTGTGCGGCTGGAGGATCGTGGTCTGGGCAAGCTGGAGTTTGAAGAGCTGCCCGAGGTGTGGGTGCAGACTCTCGGTATCGAGCGCGATTGAAAGGATTCCTTCATGGCACAAGTCAAAGTGGATCTTCTACAGGGAACCTTGGACCTGATGGTGCTGCAAACGCTGGACACGATGGGTCCTCTGCACGGATATGGGATTGCGCGGCGCATCGAACAAATCAGTGAAGAGACAATTCTCATTAACCAAGGCACCATCTATCCCTCGCTGGTCCGCCTGCAACAGCGCGGCTGGATCCAAGCGGAATGGGGCACGTCGGAGAACAACCGCAAGGCCAAGTTCTACGCCATCACCAAAACAGGCCGCAAACAGCTTGCTTCCGGCGCTAGAAACTGGCAAAGACTGTCCACGGTGATTGGACGCATGTTGGCGCTTCCTGGTGGAGACTCCATGAAATGAACTGGCGTTTGCAAGAGGCCTGGTCGCGTCTGGGCAGCCTGTTCCGCGGGTCCGCGCCAGAGCAAGAGTTCGAAGAGGAACTGTCGGCGCATCTGGATGAGTTGATCGCGCAATACCAGCAACAGGGCATGTCCCTTGCGGAGGCAACTCGAACAGCCAAGCGAAAGCTGGGGCCCGCAACGCAGATCAGGGAACTGTATCGCGACCAGTGGAGGCTTCCCGCCTTGGATCACCTGTTGCAGGACATCGCCTTCGCTTGGCGCAGCCTGCGCCGAAACCGCGGCATGGCTCTCATCGCCATTGCCTCGCTGGCCTTGGGCATTGGAGCCAACACAGCCATCTTCAGCCTGATGAACCAGGTCTTCCACAAGCCCCTGCCGGTCGATCACCCCGAGCAACTGGTCTGGCTCAATCCTCAGGGGCCTGCTTTCGGCAACCCCAGCGGCAGCCCTCTCATGTCCTATCCGCTGTATCGGGACATTCGCGACAGGAACAACGTGTTCTCCCACGTCTTTGGCCGCCTGCTGCTTCCGGCGCACATCGGCTACGGCGGCGAGACGCAGCGAGTGTGGGCGGAGATGGTGAGCGGCAATTATTTTCAAGCCCTCGGACTACATGCTCATCTCGGGCGCCTGCTGGAGCCCGATGACGATCGTACGCCCGGCGCGCATCCGGTGGCCGTGGTTTCCCACCGCTTCTGGACCACCTCTCTGGGCGCGGAACGCTCCATCATTGGCAAACGAATTTACGTCAACGGACATCCTTTCACCATCGTCGGAGTTTCCGGCCCCGAATATGCCGGCCTCGACCTCAACGTCGCCCCGCAGATCAGAGTTCCCGTAATGATGAAAGCGCGGATGACGCCCAATTGGGATGAGATGGAAAATCGCCGGATGCGCTGGTTCAACGTTTATGCGCGCCTGAAACCCGGCTTGGATATGCGGCAGGCACGCGCAAGCTTGCAGCCCCTCTACCGCGGCTTACTGGAGCAGGAATCGCGGGAACCCTCCTCTGAAGGGACGAGCCCGGAACAACTGCAGGGCTCACTCGAACTGCAACCGGGCTGGCAACCGGAGCTCAGCAACCGGGAACGGGTCCGTCCGGTCTCCTTCCTCCTGCCCGGAATCGTCGGCATCGTGTTATTGATCGCCTGCGCCAATATCGCAAACCTGTTGCTGGCGCGCGCCACCTCGCGGCAACAGGAAGTATCCGTGCGGCTCGCGCTGGGCGCCACGCGCGGCCGCCTCATACGGCAACTCCTCATCGAATCGCTTTTGCTCTCGGTGGCCGGAGGCGTCGCCGCGCTTGCAATGGCGCAATGGGCAGTAACCTACATGCTCCGGTTCACCCCTCCGGAGATGTCCACTCTGTTGTCGGCCGATTTGGACACGCAGGTGCTTTATTTCAATTTCGTCCTCGCGGCCGCGGCCGGACTCTTGTTCGGATTGGCTCCAGCACTTGGGGCCACACGTCCGGAACTGTCCTCGGTGCTCAAAGAGCAGTCGGGCAATCTCATCACAGGCGGCGCCTCGCACGGTTTCCGGAAGGCGCTGGTGGTACTGCAGGTAACACTTTCCCTGGTGCTGCTCATCACGGCGGGGCTGTTTGTGTCGAGCCTGCGCAACCTTCGCAACTTCGACCCCGGATTCCCCCTCTCAAACCTGATCATGTTCAGCATCGACCCCAAGCTAAATGGCTATTCACCCGAAGAGTCGCGCCGCTTACAGTCCCGCTTGCAGACCAGGCTGGAGATGCTACCCGGAGTCCAAGGCGTTGGCTACAGCAAGTTCGCCATTCTGGGCGGTGAGTATTGGTTGAACAGCATCGCGATCGAAGGTCAGCCAACCAACCTGGGTGCGCGTCCTAACGCCTACATCTGCGTGGTCAGTCCATCTTATTTCCGCGCCACGGGCATCGGCCTGCGGCAGGGCCGGGAATTCGGAGTGGGCGATCGCGGTACCGATTATCAAGTGGCGGTGGTGAATGAAGCCTTCGTCAAGCGCTATCTTCCCGCCGGAAAAGCTCTCGGGCAGCGGATCGGATTGGAAAACACGCTGCCCCGGCAAACACCCTTGGAGATTGTCGGAGTGGTAAGGGATTCCAAGTACGCTTGGGTTCGCGGAGAAGGCGAGGCACTAGTCTATCTGCCATCTCTGCAGGATCGCTCCCCATCCCAGACCACGGTGTACGTCCGGGCCGCAAACCCCGCTTCCTTGTCCACCACAATCCGGCGCACTCTACGCGACCTGGATCCCGATCTTCCCGTCTATGCGTTGCGGACGATGGAGGAGCAAATCAGCGTACGGCTGGCTGTGGAGCGCTTCATGGCCGCCTTCTCGACCGGGTTTGGAGCACTGGCCACTGCGTTGTCTCTGGTAGGGTTATACGGAGTCATGAGCTACATCACGGCCCGGCGCTACAGCGAAGTTGGGATCCGCATGGCGCTGGGAGCCGCGAGAATGCAAATTATCTGGCTGGTCATGCGGCAGACATTAGGCCTGGTCACGATCGGCTCTGTGGCGGGGCTTTTGTTGGCGCTTGCGATTTCCCGGACCTTACACGCCGCTCTGTTTGGCCTGGCTCCGCACGATCCGGTTACATTGGCGGGCGCGACCCTGCTGCTGGCAGCCGTCGCCGCGGCGGCGGGGTTCATTCCCGCATGGCGCGCCAGCCGCGTCAATCCGATACAGGCGCTGCGGCGGGATTAGGGTTCCGGGGGAAGGTCCTTCCGTCCCACCCACTCCGGATTCCCATCATCGTGCGGACGCGCAGCAAACCGCGCCGATCGCAAAAACGTCTCCATCTCCGCGACGACTTTCGCGTTCTGCCCAGCCACATTGCTCTGCTCGCGAGGGTCCTTGGCGAGATCATAGAGCTCCAAGGTCTGCCCCGGCGCGTGGCGGACGGCCTTCCAGTTCCCAAGCCGAACCGCTTGAGCCAGAGTCTCCGGGCGCAGATGCCGCGTTTTGCCGTCCCAACGCTCCTGCTCCCAATAAAGCGCCCGGCGTTTCAATGCCTTTCCGCCGAGCACTGGAACAACCGACACTCCATCCACTCCGCGCGGCGCGCCTGTGCCCGCAATCTCGGCGGCCGTCGCAAGAAAATCGGCAAAATACCAAGGCGTCGCATCCACGCTGCCAGGGGCCACGCGGCCGGGCCAGCGCACGATCATCGGCACACGCAGCCCACCTTCCCACAGCGAACCCTTGTACCCGCGCAAGCCGCGGTTGATCTGAAAAAAAGTTCCGTCGGGATCATCCGGCGACTGTGGCCCGCCATTGTCACTGGTGCAAAACACCACCGTATTTTTGGCCAAGCCATGTTGATCAAGCAGCGCCAGCAGCCTTCCAAGCTGGGCATCGGCGTCGGTCACCATCGCGGCATAGTTTTTCTGTTTTTGCGTCCACGGCTTGCCGGAATATGGCGCATCGTCCGGCGGATGAAACAAAGAGTGCGGGAGCGTCGGCGTAGCGTAAAGGAAAAACGGGCGGCTGCGGTTCTTCTCGACGAACTGGGCCATCCGGTCCGCGATCAATGCGGCGCTGTAGGTTCCCTTCTTACGTCCAATGTTAGCCGGCAGTGGAACCTTCTCATCGCCATCGCGCAGATACTCGGGCCAATAATTATGCGCCTGCGTCTGATGCAGATAGCCAAAGAACTCGTCGAACCCCTGCCGCGTTGGAGTCCCAGTAGAGCCAGCGTCCCCCAGCCCCCACTTACCGAACCCGCCCGTCGCGTATCCCGCTTTTTTTAAAACTTCGGCCACCGTTACATCACCGTCCTGGAACGGAACGGTTTGCGCGTTCGCCCGCACGGGCGTATGCCCCAAGTGCTGGCCGGTCATCAATACGCTCCGCGATGGCGCACACACAGAGCCGCCCGCGTAGCACGCCGTGAACCTGGCGCCCTCGCGCGCCAGGCGATCCGAATGCGGCGTCAAGACCTTCTCCTGCCCGAAGCATCCCAGCCCCGCCGACCCCAGGTCGTCGTACATGAACCAGAGGATGTTGGGCGGCGTCTTTTCGCCAGCGGCGAACGCGGTGGCTGCGCCAAACAAAGCGCGACGAGTCAACCTGCAGTCAAGCGTCTTCATGTACCAAATACTATCGCAACCGGCTCGATCACAACTCGGGAGGCCCCAGGCAGACGCGGGCTAGTTGCTCACCTGCTCCAGAATCGCGAAGTCGCCCGGGTTCCAGGCCTGCGCGATCACATACATCTTGCCGCCCAATTCGCGCAGTACAGCGTTGTGTATGTGCTGAAAATTCTTGAGTCCCAAGTCTTCCTTCGGCATGATGGTCGAGATCAATTGATCGTTTTCCATGATGTAGATCGGCGCGCCTTTGCCGCGGTCAGGACCATGGAGAGACCCCACCACCGAATACTTACCCAGATAAAAAGTGTCGCAAGGGAACGAGCCCAGCGGCATTTTCAGCGTCGAGAGATACTGGCCATGCCGCGTGTAGCGGTCGATCTCCGAATTGGACCGGTCCGCAACATCAATCCGTTTGGTTCCGGGCGGCACGGTGATGCCATGTCCCGTTCCTAACTGGCCCAGCCCAGCGCCGCGTCCGCCAAAGGCCAGATCATGCCAGGCCGCCTTGAAGGGACTGGTGCTCAGAATCCGCGCCGTCAGGACAAAGTCGAGATTCGAATAACCCGTGGTGATGTAGAACAAGCCGTCCAACTGTTCCACATCCGTCGGAATAAAGTTGCCGCGCCCGCTGAAATAATCCGTTGCCGCGGGATGTCCCATGTCGGTGCCGCCCTCCGGCGTTCCCAACGTATGCACCAGCTTGCCATCCACTGTTGTGGTGAAAACCTTGTTCGCTTCGTTGCCGGGAAACGTCAAAAAGGAATTGCCATCCTTGCCCTGCCAAAACATGGCGTTGTGCAGATTCGTATTCTTCATTGCGCCGTCGGTATCCAGCATCCGCGTCTTCTTCAGATCGGCGCTGATCTGAATGATGCCCGCGCCTTTCAACGCGAAGTAGGATTCCCCTTTGCCCGGCCGCAGGTCGACCGCGAATCCTCCATGCGCGCCGGTGAGCACCTTCTGCGCCTCTGGAGGCAAATGGTCTGAAGTGTACAGGACGCGGAACTTCATCTTGCCCTGTCCGCTCACCGCACCCCCGCCCGGGGTCTGCGCGGCATTGGACAAGGTCTTGTTGCCGGCGATCCAACTCACGGCCAGCAAACCCATAAACAACGCGCTTATTGGAATCCGCTTCATGCTTTTAGATCTCCTTGAAAAGTTTAGGTTGTGGGTAAGCCATTAGGCTACCATGATGGGGTCAACATGGTGGATGATCGATGAAGACTACTTCCCTCGCGCTCCGCCATCTCGCCTTACATCCGGGCACCCTCGGTTGGCGTGTTCCGGCCCGCCAATTGCCGTCACTGGCGGCTCAGACCGGCTTCTCCGCGATCACACTTGGGCAACTGCCCGATGACCCGCATCAACTGGATGAGATCGGGAACGCGCTTGCGCAACATTCCGTGCAACTGGCGGCGTTCACATTTCCCGTCGAAATCCGCTCCTCCCGTGATGCTTTCCTGGCCTCATTGCCATCGTTCCCATTGAAGGCTTCCTTTGCCCGGCAAGCCGGTTGCGCCATCGCGACCATCGGGATCCCGGCCTCCTCCACATTGCCGTTCCCCGAGCAGCGTCAAGTATTCCTGGACCGTTTCCGGCGCTGCCTGGACGCGCTGGTCCCCCATGACCTCCAGGTTGCCCTCGAGTGCATTAGCGTGCTCCAATTGCGCCAAATGCATCCCTTCCCGTTCCTGTGGCGGTTTGCCGAGATGCTCGACTTTGCGCGCATCATCACACCATCGGCAGGATTGCTGGTGGACGCCTGGCACTGGCACCATGCCGGCTCACCGGATCTGGAATTACCTCGGGGCTCGGTTCTGCATGTCCATCTAGCCGATGCGCCGGATCTTCCGCCGGAGGAGATTCGCGATGGCGAACGCCTGCTTCCCGGTGAGGGCTGTATCGACCACGAACGCTTCTTCCAGCAATTACGCCGGATCGATTACCGCGGGGACTTTGCGGTGGAGGTGTTCAGCTCCGCCTTGAATCAGGACCCTGTGGAGGACGTGGCTTTCCGCGCCCTTACCTGTTCGCGGGAAATGTTGTCCCGTTACTGGGCAGGCTAGTCCGATGCCGGCAAGACCAGTTTCTGGCGCACCTGCTCCTCGATCCAGAAGTAGGTCTTGCGTAGACCTTCCTCCAGCGAGATTCCAGGCTCCCATCCGAGCACCAGCCGCAAACGATCATTGTCGGAGTTGCGGCCCCTCACACCCATCGGCCCGTCAATGTGCTTGAGTTGTACCTGGATGCCCGCGATGGAGGCAACCAGATGCGCCAGCTCGTTGATCGAGATCAAACGGTCCTGTCCGAGATTCAGCGGAGCATGATAGCCCGAGTTCATCAGCCGGTAAATACCTTCGACGCAATCGTCAATGTAGCAGAATGACCGCGTCTGTTCCCCGTCGCCCCACACCTCAATCACCGGATTGCCCGTCAGCTTCGCGTAGGCCACTTTGCGGCACATCGCCGCCGGCGCTTTTTCCCGGCCGCCTTCCCAAGTCCCTTTGGGGCCGAAAATATTGTGGAACCGTACAATCCTGGTCTGGAGGCCATAATCTTCGCGGTAATGATCGCACAGCCGTTCTGTTATCAGCTTCTCCCAGCCGTAGGCATCCTGTGGCTGCGCGGGGTAGGCGTCGTCTTCCTTGAGCGGCGTTACCATCGTATCGGTCTGCTTAAACTCCGGATATACGCAGGCCGAGGAGGTGTACAAATACTTCTTCACCCCGTTCTGCCGCGCCGCTTCGATGGTATGCAGATTGATGACCGAGTTGTTGTAGAGGATCTGTGCGTGGTGGTTGGAGATGAACCCCATCCCACCCATATCCGCCGCCAATGCGTAGACATGATCCACGCCTTCGGTAGCCCGTACGCATTGCTTCCAGTCGCGGAGATCCAGGACTTGAAAATCATCGGCGTGCGTGGCGCTGAACTCGGGCTCCTTGATATCGGCCCCGCGCACCCAGTAGCCCTTCTGCTTGAGATAGTCCGTCAGGTGATGTCCGATGAATCCGCCGGCGCCCGTAATCAGAACCCTGGCTTTGTATTGCGTGCTCACGTTCCTCTTATCTCCTCCCGGCCGGCGCTGCCGCCCGTCCCGGGGCATATCCAATCCCCAGCGTTACATAGTTTGCCACACTCTCAAATTTCTCCCGATCGAGGATCCGCCAGCAGTCCACCACTGAGGGTATCCCCATACTTGTGTTCAGGTGCTCCGGACGCAGTTGCTGGAATTCTTTCCACGGCGTGGCGATCACGACAACCTGTGAAGCGCCGGCGCATTCGGCCGCTGACCGCCGGAAACACACGTTCTCTAGCGGCAAGGCGCGCGCGGCGTTCTCCATCGCCGCAGGGTCGTAAATGTTCACTGCCACACCTTCGGCCAACAGGTGCGAGGCAAGCGCTATGCCCTGTGATTCCTCAACGATGTTAGTGGAGGACTTGTAGGAGACTCCGAGAATCCCCACCGTTCCACCTTCCGGCAACAGCGACAGGATCAATGCCGCAAGCCGCGGCACCTGCAACAGATTCACCTTTTGCGTAGCTTCGGCCAGCACAGCCTCCAGACCCAGGTTGCGCGCCAGCCTCGCAAACGCCACGTTGTCCCGCGGAAAGCACGGTCCGCCATAGCCCAGCGCGCCCTGCAAGTACTTGGGCCCGATCCTTGAGTCCAAACCCAGCGCGCGCGTTACCTCGTCCACATCCGCGCCCGGCAACCGTTCGCAGATCTCGCCCAGCATATTGGCGTAGGAGATCTTGGTGGTGACAAACGTGTTGACCGACAGCTTGGCCAACTCCGCGTTAACAAAGTTCATGCGAGCCACCTGCGGCTGGTTCTCAAAAACATGCTCGTAGACACTGGCCAGAAGCGTCCCGGCGCGCTGGTCGCTTTCGCCAATCAGCAGCATGTCCGGCCGCGACATATCCCGGATCACGCTTCCCAGCGCAATGAACTCCGGGTTGTAGCAGAGTCCGAAATCCTGGCCGCATGTTTTGCCGGAGGACGCCTCCAGCAGCGGTAGAATTTCTCCACCGGTGGCTCCGGGCATCACTGTACTCGACAGAACCACCAGATGATAGCCGCTCTTGTGGCGCAACGCGCCTCCGATGGCTTCCACCGCCGCCAACACATGCCGCAGGGAAAACGTGCCGTCGTCCCCGGACGGCGTAGGAACAATGATGAAGGTGGCATCTGTTTCCGCAACGGCCGCGGCCGCATCCCCGGTGGCGCGCAGTCGCGTGCGGTTCTTCGCGATCAACTCCGCCAGCCCCGGTTCCTCCACCGGCGACCGGCCTTCGTTAATAGCCGAAACGAAGGCTTCGTTGAGGTCGACTCCGATGATCTGATGACCGCGTTCGGCAAATACAGCAGCCATCACCGCCCCCAGTTTGCCCAACCCGATGACCGAAATTTTCATTGCGTGGTCCATTGCCTGGTCCATTTCCTGAATTACATTTTTCTGGCAATCGGCATGCGCCAACCAGTTCCGAACGCCCGGGAAGTAACCTTCAAGCCCGGCGCCGCCTGCTTCCGCTTGAATTCCGCAATCTTTACGAGGCGCAGCACTCGCTCCACTGTCGCCCGCTCAAATCCTTGTTCAATGATATATTCCGATGGCTTGTTCTGCTCGATATGGAGCTCGAGAATTCTATCGAGGATATCATAGGGCGGCAGCGAGTCCTGGTCTGTTTGATCCGGCCGCAGCTCAGCGGAAGGGGCCTTGGTGAGAATCGCCGCCGGAATGTCCGGTTTACGCTGATTTCTCCAGCGCGACACCGAATACACCATCATCTTGGGCAGATCCGCGATCACCGCCAGGCCTCCGGACATATCGCCGTAAAGGGTGCAGTACCCAACCGACAGCTCACTCTTATTTCCGGTGGTAAGCAGGAGCGACCCAAACTTGTTCGAGAGCGCCATCAACAGATTGCCCCGGATGCGCGCCTGTATATTCTCTTCCGTGACATCCGCCTTGCGTCCGGCAAAAGCCGGCGCCAGCGCCTGCTCAAAACTGCCCATCATTTTTTCAATGGGGATGGTGATGGACCGGATGCCGAGGTTCGCGGCCAGCGTGACGGAGTCCGCTACGCTGCCCTGGCTCGAATAGGGAGAAGGCATCATGACTCCCAGGACATTCTCCGGGCCCATCGCTTCGGCGGCAATCGCCGCAGTGAGGGCGGAATCGATCCCTCCGGATAGACCGAGCAGGACAGAACGGAACCCGGTCTTGCGGGCGTAGTCGCGCACGCCAAGGACGAGCGCCTGCCAGATCTCAGCCTCGGGCTGCGACTGTTCCAATTCAATGCGTCCGGCGAGGACTGGATCCAAATCCACGATCAACAGGTCTTCCGCAAACCCTTTCGCGCGCGCCACCAGCTTCCCGCCGGCATCCACAGCGCAACTGCGGCCATCAAAGATCAGATCATCATTTCCACCCACGAGGTTGGTGTAGAGGATGGGGCGTCCATGCTTGTGCGCCATGTGGCTCAACATTTTTTCACGCAGCTTCTGTTTCCCGGCTACCAGCGGGGATGCGGAAAGGTTGACAATCACTTCGGCCCCTGCGGCGGCGAGGTTCTGAATGGGATCCACCGGGTAGCGGGGCCGCTGCCAGAAATCGCGATCATTCCAGACGTCTTCGCAGATGCTGATCCCGATCCTCCTGCCCTGCCACTCCAAAACATGCGGCCCAGGCGCCGGCTCAAAATAGCGGTCTTCGTCGAAGACATCGTAGGTGGGCAGCAGTGTCTTGTGAAATGCCGCGACGCGGTCTCCCCCGGCCAACAGCACGGCGCTGTTGCGGAGCGGCCGTCCTGTGGTTCCCGGATTCTCGGTGGCTGTTCCCACCAGCACGGCCGGCGAATCCACCAACTCCCGCGCCAACCGCCCGAGGGTGGCGTCGGCCTCTTTGATGAAACCCTCATTCATCAGCAAGTCCCGCGGCAGATAGCCCATCAGGCTCAGTTCCGGTGTGATCACCAAACCTGCGCCTTGGCGAGCCGATTCCAGGACACCTTCGGCGATAAGACTGGCGTTGCCTTCCAGGTCGCCCACGGTGGTATTGATTTGGAGTAGGGCGATGCGCACAAAGATGGAACGAACCGGAGATCCACAATTCGCTAAACATTCAGTATAAGGGGGGGTGCGGGTGAGTGGCAAACCTGGATCGAACGCAGTGCGGTTTGTGGATCAGTCCGTCCCGGATTAGATGCGCCAAGTAGACGCCATCATTTCCCGTCTCACTCACGTGCCCGCGCTTGTGGAACCGGCGCCAAAGTTTTTTAGATGGCCGACCTTACCGCGGACTCAGTCACGAAGCGCGTCATGCTAATTTGGATCACCCCATAGTTGGCCATGTCGCGCGCGAAATCCGGCAGCAAACAGCGGGTTGGCTGCGAGGCCGGTCCGCCGTGATCAGCCGGCCCGCAATTGATCGACCAGTTCGGGCGGGTAGCATGCTTGCAGTTCGGGATAGACCTCCGCCAGACGGATCAGGTCTAATTCATCCTTTTTGCGTTTGCTGAGACGGCGCCGCGGATCGCTGTAAGCCCACAGCTTGCCTTGAGTAACATCCCGCAGACACGCTACCTGAATCCGCAGGCCAAGGACTTCACGCTCTTCAGACCGGCTTGGGAAATCCTGGTATCGCTCATCGGTCGTAAACTGAATCCTCAGATCGCTGCCCGGCGGCTGCGCATTCACCGAGTGTTCATGAGACACCACCGAGAAGGCTTGCTGGCGCAGCAGATCAGACACGCGCGAAAGCTGACCGGCGATAACCACAATATCCGCATCGAGCGTATACACCGGAGGCACATAGCAATTCACGGCCAAACCGCCAATCAGGCAATAAGGGCCGGAGGAAGCGCAGGCAGCAATCGCGGTCGCGAAGTCGGTCCCGCCTCCCCGTGTGGTCAACTCGTATACCTCCAAAGCCGTCACGCCTCACATTATGACAGAACACCTGTGTGAACGCTCATCGAAAAGTGGTTCCGGACACCTTGGTGAGCACTTTCCCAGCCCACAGGACGTACAATCTAGAGTGTGATCTTTCGTCCTATCCCTGCACTTCTGGCTTGCGCCCTTCTTGTCTCTTGCGGACCCTCCGCGCCACCCGCCACTTTTACCGACCTGGCTCGCGATTATGTTTACACATACTTGTCGCTGAATCCTTCCATGGCGACGCAGGCCGGTTATCATTCGCATCCGGGTATCCCGCTCGATGACAAGATGGAGACCTTCAGTTCCACGGAACTGAACCAGGTTCGGGACTTCCTCAACCAGTTTCAAAAACGGATAGACGGTGTCGCGGTAGGGGAACTCTCTTTGGAAGAGCGCGCCGACTACGATATAATCACCGCGCATCTCCGGCTCTCCCGCCTGGAACTGGAGACCTTACAATCCCATCGCCACAACCCCACTGTTTACATCGAACTACTTGGGAATGCAATCTTCAGCCTCTACACTCTCGACTTCGCCCCGCTCGAGGAGCGTTACGACGCCATCATTTCCCGTCTCACTCACGTGCCCGCGCT
>JAENWC010000549.1 GCA_016650235.1 Terriglobia bacterium | reverse complement strand
TGCCAGACGCGCTCCATCTCCGGCAGACGAATGACGTAGAGATGCATGAGGTGATTGTGATCGGGAAGAAAGTCATCCAGAAGCCGCGCGCTGATCCAGCCGGGATCGCGCAAGCGTAGCACCAGGCGCTCGCCCGATTCGAGCGTGGCGTCCATTTCGATCGGCTTGTAGATGTAGCGGTCATACGCGCTGGCCTCGGCCCTCCACCAAAGGTTGCCCAGGAAAAGCAGGCCGCAGACAACGAGCGTGGAAACTCCCATCCAAAGGTGCGCGCGACGGCGGCGGGCGGGGCCGGCCTCCGCGCCCGGTTCCAGTTGTGATTCGCGAACAGCGGCGCCGATGATGCTCACCATCCCCGCGGACAACAGGAGCATGAGCGCGAACAGCACAGCCCCGATCACCGAATCCATGCCATTTGTGCGGCTGGCCACGGCCGGCACCGGCACCGACAACTCTCCGGCTCCACGCGGACCCTGCACTTGCACGCGAACCTGCCACGACCCAGTCGCCATCATCCACAGCGAACCTGTAAAAAATTGCGCATCCTCCTTCGAGCGCACGGCGCGATCCGGAGTGGGTGCGAACTTCGCGCCTTCCCCCGTCAATGGCAGGGGCGTGATGCGAATGGAGTCGATATCAATCGCGCTTGTGCGTATTTCGATCTCCGCCACGCCGGGAATCACCATCGGCGGACGAATGGTGACAAAGACGGGATAAGGTCCAGCCTTGCCTTCAAAGAACACATCGGGACTGCCCACATGGGCCCGCGCGGCGGGTAACAACAAGCAGAGGAGCAGAGCGGTTCGCATAGCGCAAAGGGCACCGTCCGCGCCCCAAAACTGTTCAGAAACACGCGAGTTGCCGATGCGGGCGGCAGCTCCGTTTTGCGCGTGTTTTTTAAAAGCAGCCACCGCTCCTATCGCTTCACCCGCGCCATCCAAAGTCCGGCGTAAATGCCCATCGTCGCAGTAACCATTCCGGTAACAATGGCGATGCCCATGCCCATCCAAAAATCACCCGCGGTCTTCTCATAGGCAAAGAACAGATTGCGCATCTGGTAGCTGGTGGACCGCGCCAGGTAGTCAAAGTTATTGGTGTGGAAAAACCAGTTTCGCGAATAAGGCGACATCAGGAAGTTGGCGAACGGCCACTGCACGGCGATGAATGTAACAACGATCACAGCACCGGAAACCATGCCGCGCAGCCAACTCTTCCACTCCTTGGTTTGATTGAGGATCCAATCGAGGAAGAGCGCCGGAATGATCAGCAGAACCGGAAAGCTGGAGGGCACGAAGTGGGTGACTTGGAAGTAGACCGGTCCCAGTTTGGGTTCGGCGGGAAACAGCGGGAGTATCCAATTGCCGCCGGCCCAGAAGAGCATATAGACGGCGGCGATCCCGGTGGCCGCCCATCTCCGGCCGCACGCCATGGCAAAGGCAACCAGAAACAATGGCGCGGACACAGCGAAGACGCGATAGAACAATGCCGAATGCATGAGGGTCCGTCCCGAGTATTCCATCGTGAACGTAAAAGCATTTACCATCAGGAGGCCGCTCAGATACACAAACAGCCATTCGATCCTCCTGCGGCGGGCCCCCTCCGCCCGGTTCATGAACCCAAGGGCCAGGATCAGCGCTCCCACACCCACCATGAATATGCCAACGGCCAGCACGCTGTGCGGGGGCGAAATGATTTTGACGTCCAGTCCGTAGGCGTTGTGCCACCAATCATCGAATGGCGCGGAGGTCAACATGGCCACCCCGCCCCAGGCCGCCATGAACGCTCCGAGCGGCCCGCGAAATCCCCACATCCCCACCGATGCGCCTTTGAGCGGCTGGATTCTTCCGAAAGTAGTGGCCAGAATCAGATATCCACAAGAAATGGCCGCAAGGACTCCGCACATGTAAATGGCAATGTGGGCGGGCGTAAGGAATGTGTCGCGTCCAATGGAGCGATGCCAACTGATATCCCAATGTGCCCCCACCATGCCGGAAGTGATGGCCAGCACCGAGCACCACAAATACCAGGGTATGGTGGCATGGCTGGTCTCGATAGCCTGCTCCATTGTTGCGCTCTGTGCCATGTTCTGATACTGGCACAGTGCGGGGCAGGCTTCAATCGTGTGAAATCATCGAGTTTACAGCGGCACAACACAGTTGGCCGGATGCCCGGCGAGAAAACTCTCGACGTTTGCTAATGCGAGACTAAGTCCCGCCTCCAGCGCCTCCGGCGTAACACCCGCGTTGTGCGGACTGAGCACCACTTGGTCCAGCTTCGTGAATTCGTGCCCGGCCGGCAGCGGCTCGGTGTCAAAGACGTCCAACCCCGCACCGGCCAGCGTTCCTTCGCGCAAAGCTTCCAGCAGCGCTGCTTCCTCGACAATGGGACCGCGCGCGGTGTTAATGAGTATCGCACCCGGTTTCATGCCCGCCAGGCGCTCACGATTCAAAAACCCGCGAGTAGCTTCCGACAATCGGAGATGAATACTGACGACATCGCTCTGGGCCAGCAACTCCTCGAGGCTCACCAACTCGAAGCCCTGCTTGCTCTCCGGATGCATCGTCCATGCCACCACCCGCATCCCGATTCCCTCTCCCAGCCGCGCCATGCGGCTTCCGATCGCGCCGAGGCCAATCACCCCGAGCGTCTTTCCCGCTAACTGCTTCATCTTCCCGCGCGGCCACAATCCCTGTCTCGTTTGACGGTCCACCACCACCGTGCGTCGAGCCACCGCCAGCATGAGTGAAAGGCTGTGCTCCGCAATGGAGACGGCCGAGACGTTCGGCGTGTTGGTAACCGTGATGCCCAGCCGCGATGCGGCGGAAAGGTCGACATTGTCGGTGCCCGTGCCCCAAATGGATAGATGCTTCAGGTGGCGGCACTGCTCGAGTACCGATTGCGTGAATTTGGAGGAGGAGCGTATATTGACCACCACTTCGGCATCGCTGATTCTTTCCAGCAATCCAGCCTCGCCGCCCGGCAGAGTGTCGAAGCGAATTACCGTATGGCGCGAGGAAAAATCCGCAAAAGCCGGACTTGGCCCCATCACTGCCGGATGGTCGTCCGGAATCACAATGGCTTTCGCGCCTCCAGAGGTCATGCCGGCAAAGGCTCCTCGATCAGCAGATTGAGAAACGATTGCGTGGCTCTGGAGAATCTTTTCTTCTTCAGATGCAGGATACCGAGAGGGCGCGATAGACTGGGGTCCTCGATGGCGATGGCGCGCACTCGCCCCTGCAGGATGTCCGCTTTGAGAATCCGATCCGGCAGGATGCTGATGCCGGAACCAAGTGCCACCGCCTCCTTCATCATCTGTATATTGTCAAAGCGCATCACCACGTCCACGTAAACGCTGGACTCGCGCAGAAACCGCCGTACATCGCGGCTGATGGGCAGATCTTCGTCAAAACCGATGAAGTTCTCCCCTTCCAGGTCCCGCACGTTAAGCGTTTGGCGCCGGGCTAATCGATGACTCGGCGCCACCGCCACCACCATCTTTTCCTCGCGCCAGGGGATCACTTGAATCTCCTTGCTCGGTTCCGGATAACTCACCAGACCCAGATCGGCTTTCTCCGATGTGATGGCTTCATACACCTTCTCCGGACGCAAGTAATCAACCCACAATTCCGCTCCCGGAAAGCGCTTGGCGAACTGCTCTTCCAGCCGCGACATCTCCACCAGACCTACCGAATAGATGGAAGCCACTTTCACCGTCCCCTCCACTCGTCCCTTGAACTGCTCCAAGCCCACATCAAACTGGTTCTTAGTTCTCAGCACCTCGCGGCAGAAATCGTAATAGAGTTTTCCAGCCTCGGTAAGCGCCAAAGGGCGCGTGCTGCGGTCCACCAGTTTTACCTCCAGCGTCCGCTCGAGTTCCTGCAAATGCTGGCTCGCCGCCGATTGGCTGACCGCGTTCATCGCGGCCCCTCTGCTGATGCTCCGCTCCTGTGCAACATCCCGGAAGAGTTGGAGGTGGTCGAAGTTCACAGAGCCAGCATATCATTAGGAACACTTATTTTACAAACAGAGAAAAACCTGATTTCCTAATGTTTGCAAGTGCCCGGTCCGGAAACACAAACCTGCAAGGCGGAAATTCGTTGCCGGTCACCGGTTTTCCAGCGGAAGCCTCGGGCTTCATCCCCACCACCACGGCCGCACCGCCGTTATGGTAGAACAGACAGAGGGATTCAAATCACTTGGCTGGTCAAGGCATCAAGGGTTCACTTAAAGAGCGGGGCATACGCCTGACGCGCCAGCGGCAGATCCTGCTCGATCTCATTGATGTGTCCGGCCGCCATTTGGACGCCGACAGCCTCTATGAGCTCGCGCGGAAGAAGGACGGAAAGCTCAACCGGGTTACGGTCTACCGCACGCTGAAGATGCTCAAGGAAAGCGGGCTCGTGGATGAGTTGGACCTCATGCACCTGGGCGGCGACCAACATTATTATGAGACGCGGCTCAAGCAGGAGCACGCGCATGTGATCTGCCTGCGCTGCGGGCGCGTGGAGGAGTTCTTCGGGGAGCCCCTGCAGAGGCTGCGCCGTCAAATCGAATCCCATTTCGGCTTCAACATCCTGATCGCGCGGACCGAAGTGGGCGGATACTGCGCGCATTGCCAGACTCTGCGCGCGCGAGAGCATTCCGAGTTGGTGGAGCGCGAACCGTCCCCTGCCGGCGGCGAGCATATCAAGCGCAAAGGGCGCTCGCCTCACCACCAGACACGACAGGAGCACCGCTCTTAAATGTGCTGCGAGCAGCTCCGTTTTGCGCGTGTTCCTATGAAGCGCAAAGGGCGCTCGCCGCGCCACCAAACCGCGGAAGACCACGGGACTTACGTTCGCGGCGGGCAGCTCCGTTTTGCGCGTGTTTCTATGAAGCGCAAAGGGCGCTCGCCGCGCCAGCAAACCGCGGAAGACCACGGGACTTACGTTCGCGGCGGGCAGCTCCGTTTTGCGCGTGGTTCTATGAAGCGCAAAGGGCCCGGCGCGGGCCATCAAAGTGGACAGCAGCACGTGTGCGCAGCCGCGCCGAGGCTCCGTTTTGCGCGTGTTCCTCAGAAGAAGAGGGCCGGCTGGGCCTGACATGGACACTAGCCAGGGAGAGGCGCCGAAGCTGTTCCCGGCCGGCCTGACCATCATCAATCCCAGCGGCCAACGCAACCGTCTCACTCTTGGCTCCGCCACAATTCACATTGGACGGCAGTCCGACAACGAACTGGTTCTGCGCGACAACCGGGTTTCCCGCGTCCATGCCAAAATACAACCGGTCGATGACCACTATGTGATTGAGGACCTGGATAGCAGGCACGGTCTCTTCGTCAATGGCCGCCGGCTGGAAGGTCCGCACACCTTGGCCACTGCCGATACGGTCACCTTCGGATTTCCCGATGGCTACCAACTGATTTTCTCCACCGCGGACCAGGGGCTGGCAAAGCTGGCTGATAAGATGGCCGACCAAATGGCGGGTGGTGCGGGCAGCAACCTGGCCAAGTTGCGAGCCTTGGTTGAGGTGGCGCGCACGCTGCAAGGAGCCTTCTCGATCCAGGAGGTGCTGGAGTCCGTCGTGGACGCGGCGCTCGCCGTCACACGGTCTCATCGTGGATTTCTTCTTCTCAAAACCGATGGTGCGCCAAGTTACCGGGCCGCAGACATAGGGAGCGGCGTTCCCATTGGCGGGTTGAAGGTGCAAGTGGCGCGGGATGACTGTGGCTTTCCTTTGGATCAGGACGACCTGAATGTACCCACCAGCCTGATCCAGCAGGCATTGCAGTCACGCAAGGACCTGTTTTCGATGCATTTTGATCCGTCCGTGGAGGGCGGATCATCACCGGATGTCTCGGCAGCCCTGCTGGACCTGCGCAGCGTGGTCTGTGTCCCGCTGGTCCGCGTCCGCACCGGCAACATGAACGAGACCTTCCATGGGACCTTGAGCGAGACCGTCGGCCTCATCTATCTCGATTCGCGCGTCGATCTGGCGGATCTGTCGACCGGCAACCGCGAGCTCTTGCAGACCCTGGCGATGGAGGCCTCGACGATTCTGGAGAACGCGCGCCTCCTGGAAGAGGAACGCGGCAAGCAGCGCATCGAGGAAGAACTGCGCATCGCGCGCGGCATTCAGAACAGCCTGCTGCCGCGCGAGCTGCCATCCACGGGTTGGTTTCGCGCCGCCGGAAGCAGTGTCGCCTCGCAACAGGTAGGCGGGGACTACTACGATGTGCTGCCCATTCGGCCGGACTGCTGGGCCGTCGTGGTTGCCGACGTGAGCGGAAAGGGAGTGAGTTCGGCCTTGCTCGCGGCGCTGCTCCAAGGGGCGTTCCTGATGGCGGCCGATCAACCCGCCCAGATGGAGGAGCTGCTCTCCCGTATCAACCAATACCTTTACCAGCGGACGGATGGGGAAAAGTACGCCACGCTCTTCTACGCGGCGCTCTCCTCCGATGGCGGGCTGCACTGGAGCAATGCCGGCCACTGTACACCGGTTCTGTTGCACACCGACGGCTCGATGGAGCATCTCAAGGCCACCAGCATGCCGTTGGGCATGCTCGGCATCGCGCGGTTCAGCGTGGAAACCACCAACAGCCGGCCCGGCGATAAAATCGTTATCTTCAGCGACGGTCTTACCGAGGCACACAACTCCGCCGGTGAGTTCTTTGAAACGGGACGCGTCCTGGAGGTTCTGCAAGCCTCCGCGGGACAGGATTGCCGCCAGGTGCACGCAGCGCTGATGGAAGCGGTGCGCCAGTTTACTTGCGGCATGCCGCAGGCCGATGATATGACTTTGCTCGTATTGGAGTATCAACCATGAAGAACACGCTCTGGGGCGAATCGGTAGCCGAGTTTTTCGGCACCATGGTGCTGCTGCTGTTCGGCAACGGAGTGGTCGCCATGGTTGTGCTGTTTGGCTCGGGCGCCCCCGGCGAGGTGGTCAAGGGTGGCTACACCAACATAACTTTAGGATGGGGACTCGGCGTTACCATGGGTATCTATGTCGCGGGTAAGATCAGCGGCGCCCATCTGAATCCGGCCGTGACTGTTGCCCTTGCCGTGTTTCGCGGCTTTCCCTGGCGCAAGGTGGTTCCCTATTGCTTGGCCCAAATCGCGGGCGCATTCTGCGGGGCCGCGCTTGTGTTCTGGAACTACCGGCCCGCGTTTTTGCAAATGGACCCGGCGCTGGAAAAAACGGCCGGCGTGTTTGCCACTTTTCCCGCCTTCCCCACCGCGCCCATGGCTGGACTGCTGGACCAGGTCATCGGCACGGCGCTTCTGTTGATGCTGATTCTCGCCATTGTCGATGAGCGTAACCAGCCGGCCGGCAATCTGGGCCCCGTTCTCATTGGTCTGGTAGTTGTAGCCATCGGCATCTCTTTCGGCGGCATGCACGGCTATGCGATCAACCCGGCACGCGATTTCGGTCCGCGGCTGTTCACGGTGGCGGCAGGCTTCAAGAACAACGGTCTCACCGATGGCAGCGGGATTTTCTGGATCCCAATTGCCGGTCCGCTGCTAGGTGGTCTGCTCGGAGCGGCGGTCTTCGACTACCTCATACGGCCCCATCTGCCGCCCCGATAGCCGTTTTACGCCCAATGAAAGCGCGAAGGGCGCTCGCTTTCGCGGAGGCGCGCAGTATGGATCACCTTTACGATATCGTCCTCGGTTCAGACTCCCGCGGCCTCGGTAGTGGCGCGGCCATCGCATCCGTCGTCCCAATAGCGCCGTAAAACGGCACACCCTTCGGGCGGCCGATCATATACAATCAACCCTTAGATGCCTCTCCCTACGGGAACCCAACTCGGCGCCTACCAGGTCACCGCCAGTATTGGCGCTGGCGGCATGGGTGAGGTCTACCGCGCCCGCGACAAGCGCCTCAACCGCGATGTCGCCCTTAAAGTGCTTCCCTCCGCGTTCGCCGAAGACCCCGACCGCCTCGCCCGGTTCGAGCGCGAAGCCCAGCTCCTTGCCTCGCTCAACCACCCGCACATCGCCACTCTCTACGGCCTGGAAGAATCCGGCGGCATCCAAGCCCTCGTCATGGAGCTGGTGGAAGGCCCCACGCTCGGCGAGCGCATCGCCGCCGGCGCGCTTCCCGTCAACGAAGCCCTCGCCATCGCGCGGCAGATCGCCGATGCCTTCGAATACGCCCACTCCAAAGGCGTCATCCATCGCGACCTCAAGCCCGCTAACGTCAAGCTCACCCCCGACGGCAGCGTCAAGGTCCTCGATTTCGGACTCGCCAAAGCAATGTCCGGCGAGCGCCCCGCCGCCGGATCGGACCAATCCGCTACCCTCACCTTGCGCGCCACCGTCGCCGGACTGGTCATGGGCACGGCCTCTTACATGAGTCCGGAACAGGCGCGCGGCGAAGATGTGGATAAGCGCTCCGACATCTGGGCCTTCGGCGTCCTCCTCCACGAGGTGCTCACCGGAACAAAAATGTTCTCCGGCGCAACCGTCTCCGACACCCTCGCCGCGGTGCTCATGAAGGAGCCGGACTGGAGCGCACTCCCTCCCGATACCCCCGCTCCGGTGCGAAAGCTGCTGCGCCGGTGCCTCATTCGCGACCGCAAGAAGCGCCTCCCCGACATCGCCATGGCGCGCCTGGAGATTGACGAACCACCCGAACCCGCGCCCGCTCCGCCTGAGCCTGCCGCGGCTCCAACCGGGCCTGTTCAGGAAAGACGGAGCGTGCTCCCCTGGGCCGCCGCCGCGGGGCTCTGCGCCATCGTCGCGATCACCGTCTCCGCCATCCATTTCTTAGAAAAGCCTCCAGAGCGTCAGGCGGTCCGCTTCATCGCCACCACTCCCGACAAGGCCCACTTCGACGGAGCCGAGCTATCCCCGGACGGCCGTCGCATTGCCGTCATCGTGCACGCAGAGACCGGAACCAGGCAGATCGGGCTCCGGCAACTGGGCTCGGTGGAAGTCCAGGTACTCCCTGGAACCGAGAACGTGAGCAACAACGCTGGCATCGCATGGTCCCCCGACAGTCGCAGCGTTGTCTTCTATGCAAGCGGCAAGCTGAAGCGAATCGACCCCGGCGCGGGCCCTCCGATGACACTCGCCGACGTAGCCCCTTTCAGCTTCACCTGGGGCGAAAACGGAATCCTCATGCACATGCCGGGAGGCGGGCTCCAGCGCCTGTCTCCCGGCGGCGGCGCTCCGGTGCCGGTTTCGAATACCTCCGCTCAGTCCAACCCGCGATTCCTTCCGCGCGGGTCGAGCTACCTCTGCACCTTCCGCGACGACAAACAGGGAAAGACGTTCGCCGCGCTGGCATCGCTCGATGCGCCGGAAGTCACGCGCCTGATGGAGACCACTGGTTCCGAGGTCCGCTTCGCTCCCGATTCTCCTTCGAACGACCAGGGCCATCTCCTGTTTACGCGCGGCAACGCACTCATGGCCCAGCGCTTCGACGCCGCCAAACGAATGATCTCCGGAGAGCCCTGGCTGGTGGCCGACAACGTCCTATCCGCGCGCCGCAACCAATACTCGGCCTCGTGGAACGGGCTACTCACGTTTCGCACGGGCAGCGCCGCCACGGAAGGAGCAAGCCTTACCCTCTATGATCGCGAAGGACGCAAGCAAGCCAGTCCGCAAGGGGGCTTCTCCAGCGTCGACCTCTCGCGGGACGGTTCGCGCCTGGTAGCACAGGTAGGAGGCGGAAACATCGGCAATGAACCCGCCGACCTGTGGCATCTCCAACTGGCTTCCGGCATCCGCTCCCGCTTCACTTTCCATCCCGCCACAGACTCCAACCCGGTCTGGTCGCCGGACGGCGCCAAAATCGTCTTTGGCTCTCCGCGTGAAAAGCCGGGCACGCTTTTCCAAAAGGTTTCCTCCGGCGCGGGACCCGAGGAGCTACTGCTCGCCTTCGACTTGCCGGTGCATGCGACGGACTGGTCGCTGGACGGTAAGCACATTCTCTACACCAGTCTCGACCCAAAAACCAAGGCGGACATATGGGTGCTTCCGCTCACCTCGGCTCCCCCTGCCGGCGGCGACACAAAGCCCAGGCTCTGGCTCCAGACCGAATTCAACGAAAGTCACGGCCAGTTCTCGTCCGACGGACGCTACATCGCCTATGAGTCCAACGAAACCGGGACCTATGAGATTTACGTCCGCCCATTCCCGAATGCCGCCTCCGGCAAGTGGCAGATCTCTTCCGGCGGCGGGGCGCAACCGCGCTGGCGCAGGGACGGCAAGGAACTCTTTTATCTGGACGAGTCGAGAAAGATTATGTCGGTGGACGTTCACGGCGCAGGTGGCGGCCCAGGGGTGTTCCAACACTCGACGCCGAAACCGCTGTTCGATTCGCATGCCCTCGGCAACTTTGCAATGTCAACCAGCCACCGCCGCATGTACGCCGCCGCCCCGGACGGCAAGCGCTTCTATGTGCTTAGCACGGGAGATGAACGCGACGCCGCACCCATCACAGTAATGTTGAACTGGGCAAAGTCCCCGTAGGATAGGCCTGCCTGCCTGGCCTCCGGCCTGTCAGCCCCGCCCGTTGCAGGGCGGGGACTCCCTGGAACTAGCCAGCCTCCCACAATCCTCATATACTAAAACCTCTACATGCGCATCCGCTCTTTGCCTGTCCTCCTGGCCGCGGCAGCCGTCGCTTTGGCGCAAACCCCCGACGGCCGCCTTGCTTTTCAAGGCCGCTGCGCCGCCTGCCATGGCCCCGATGGCAACGGCGGTGAGCATAGCCCATCCATCCTGGCGCGGATCCAGAATCGAAACGACCAGGAACTCGCCGCGGTCCTGCGCGATGGCGTTCCGCTGCGCGGCATGCCCGCTTTCAAAGACGTCCCCGAGCCGGAACTCACCGCGCTCATCGGCTTCCTGCGTACGCTCGTGCGGCCTGCCGGCGGACGCGGGCGCGGCATTCCCACCCGTGTCCAGATACAGCTCACCGACGGCAAACCTCTCGCCGGCATCCCCATCGGCCGCACCAGCCGCGAAATGCAATTGCGTACCGACGACCAGCGCATCCATCTCCTGCGCAATGCAGGCGAGCGGTACCGGGAAGTGACCTCGCAGACCGATTGGCCCAGCTTCCATGGCCAGCTCAGCGGCAATCGCTACACCGCCATGACCCAAATCAATCAGGCGAACGTGGCGCGGCTGGCCGTCCAATGGGTCTTCTCCGTACCGGGCGCCGGACGCTTGCAGGGCACCCCCCAAGTCCATGACGGCGTCATGTACGTCACCAACACCAACACCGTGATCGCCCTCGACGCCGGCTCCGGCGCCCGGTTGTGGCAGTTCTCGCGGCCTCCCACCCCCGGCCTCACCGGTAACGCCAGGTCCCCTGGAAACAATCGCAGCGTTTCCGTCGCCGGAGACCGCGTCTTCATGCAGACCGACCACGCGCATCTCGTCGCGCTCAACCGCTTCACCGGTCAGGTCCTCTGGGAAACCGAGATGGCGGATTTCAGGCAGAACTACAACGCCACCGGCTCCATGCTGGCAGTGGAGAACCTCGTGGTCGCCGGCACCGCGGGCGGCGAGCAGGGCGTGCGCGGTTTTCTTGCCGCCTATGACCAGACCACCGGCAAAGAGGTCTGGCGCTTCTGGACAGTTCCGGCGCGCGGCGAGCCGGGTTCGGAAACCTGGGATGGCCGCGATATCGATCACGGCGGCGGTCCCACATGGCTCACCGGAAGCTATGATCCCGCCACCAAAACGGTTTACTGGACCACCGGAAACGCCGGTCCGGATTTCAACGGCGATAACCGCCTCGGCGACAATCTCTATACTTGTTCCATCCTCGCCCTGGACGCCGCCACCGGCAAACTGAAGTGGCATTTTCAGGCGACCCCACATGACGAGTGGGATTGGGACGCCGTCCAGCCCATTCTATTGGTGGACGCAAACTGGCAGGGGCGGCCCAGAAAACTGTTGTTGCAGGCCAACCGCAACGGTTTCTTCTACGTGCTGGATCGGATCGATGGAAAAATGCTGTTGGCGAAACCCATGGTGAAAAAGCTTACCTGGGCCAAGGAGATCGCACCGGATGGCCGCCCGGTGATGAACCCCAACCAAACGCCCACTCGTGAGGGCGCCTTGATTTGCCCGGCCGTGGAAGGCGCTGCGAACTTTTTCTCCACTTCCTACAACCCCGCCACTGGCCTCTTCTATGTGAATACGCTGGAAAGGTGCGCCGTATACACCAAGACACCGCCGCCGGAGTGGCAGGCTGGCCGCGGATACGGAGCCGGCGGCGGCCGCCGCGCACCCGGCGAGAAGGCGCAGAAGATTTTGCGCGCGTTCGACATTCAGACCGGTAAAGCCGTATGGGAACTACCGCAGCAAGGAGAGGGAGACTCCTGGACAGGAACCTTGTCCACCGCAAGCGGCCTTGTTTTTTTCGGCGATGACGGCGGCGCATTGGGAGCCGCGGATGCAGCCACTGGAAAGCAACTCTGGAGTTTCCCGTTCGTCGAATCGCTTCACACTTCCCCGATGACTTACATGTTCGACAACAAGCAGTATGTCGGCATGATAGCCGGGAGCGTCGTTTACGGTTTCGGGTTACCCGAGTAATGAACCTCACACGGCCCCATCTGCCGCCCCGATAGCGAGCAGCCTATGGCTTGGTACGGTGGAGGGACGTTTCCCTCCGCGGCAATTCGCTACGGGACCCAGGCGACTAATTCAATCTCGACGCGGGTCTGGTCATCGGGAAAGATCGCGCCAAGAGCGGTCCGGGAGGGAGCGTCCTTAGGAAAGTAAGGGGCGTAAGCCTTGTTGAATTCCGGCTTTTCTTTCCTTACGTCGGCCAGGAACGCCGTAACCTTCACGACGTTATCAAGCGAAGAACCGAGCGCTTGGAGGTTGGCCTTGTGTTTCTTCATGATGTCGTCAGTCTGTTCGCCGATGGTCGATCCTTTACCGGTGAGGCCGCTGCTGTAGAATGTATTGCCAAGTTTGACGCCGCCGTCAACCTTCTGTTTGCCCGAGGTTGCCGCAGCAACGGCCGGGGAGGCCGCGATGCCGGTCAAAGCCGCGCCTTTCAGAAACAGTCTTCTCTTCGTTGTGCTCATAAGTTGGGATGCTCCTTGCTTGTCAACGATATTGATTATAACTTTTCGCAGTACCCCGGTGGGGCCAAATGTGGCCACCCATAGGGGCCAGACCGGGCTGGCGCAATCAGTCGAAAACCTCGTCATCGTACTTTACGCAATTTCATTCTGGTGACAGCCATTGACTCGTGATGGCGTGATGGCCGGAAGGGCTGTGCCGGGCGCAGTGCTGAAGACGATCCTCTTCCCGGGGGCGATGGTAGTGTCGGCTGGTGACCTTCGGC
>JAENWC010000548.1 GCA_016650235.1 Terriglobia bacterium | reverse complement strand
TCCGATACACACGGCCAGCCACAATACAAAGGCGAGCAGGAACAGCGGGCTCAGCGCATGGAATTCGATCGCCTGCGCCCAGTGGCCTTTGGCGGCGGCGCAGAGTCCGCGCGTGATTCCGCACAGCGGGCAAGGCAGGGTGGTGAGCCAATAGAACGGGCAGGCGCGCAGGCCAGGCGCATCCGGAGCCGGGAAGAGCCGGAAAAACAGTAGTGAGACGCCGGCCAGCAGCGCCTCAATCGAAGCTTGTCGAGTGGAAGCCAACAATTTCCTTATAGGCGATCGTGAGGGCCGCGTACTGTATGGGAAAGGTCCAAAGGATTCCCACGAGGCAGCACAATACTCCGAGCACGTGCAGACCGGCAAAGGCCAGCAGCAGGAGGGTGAACCCAAAATAATCCTTCTTCACAATTTCATGGCTGGCCTGCATCGCCGGCCAAAAATCCATTTTACGATCCACGATAAACAAGTAGGTAAAGAAATACATCGCCTGCACCACGAGGGCGGGAACGAGGCAAGCCAGCAGCCCGAGGAAAGTGAACACCGAGATGACCAGGCTGGCCAGCATGGCCGGGAGGAAGAAATTGAAACCTTTGAAGAGATCTCCAAACTCCACACGCCCGCGCAGGATGCGGTGTATCATCGCGATCTGAAAGCCCGCCGTGAGCGGCCCTTGCAGGATCACCGGCACCGTGGCGGAGAGGGCCACCATCACCAGCGTCATCAGAGCGAAAGTGCCCATGTCCGATTTGACAATGCTCCAGCCTTCTCCTATCCATGCGCCGGTCCTGGCCTTGCCATCTCCGGTAAGCGTGAACGGCGCCGGTTGCGGAGAAACAGGAGGAGGTCCGCCTGGAGAGCCTTGCATGTGCAAAGGTTGCCCGCAGGCCTGGCAAAACTTTGTATCGGGAGCAACGTTAGCGCCGCAGCGGTGGCAGAACATTCGGAAGTCTCCTTGAGGAACACGCGCAAAACGGAGCTATTCGCCGCAAAGCTAAGCCCCGTGCTCCTCTCTCTTCTCGTGGGCGCATCGAGCGCCCTTTGCGCTTGAGACAGTCTACACCAATTCCCGGAGGTTCACTATAACGAGTATCTCCATTGCAGATAGAAGACATTTCCGCCGGCGCCCGGTGTGGATTGTTTCAGGAAACCGCCCGGGAAGATGTGGCCCACCACACCGAGGATCTGAAGATTCCTGGTGGTCTCCCAGGTCAACATCACATCGAGTTCCCGCAGAAGATGCGAACTGGTAGCGCGGGGATTTCTCACTACCGGACGTCCGCCGAAATCGTAATAGGCATCCTGCCGGTTGGCAAGCCAAACGGAATGATACTCGGGGCGCACCGACAATTGTTTGGCTGGCTTGAGGATCACAGCCGCCATCACGTCCTGCATGTTTCGCGTGGTGACACGGTCGGCGAGCCCGTAATATTGATGATTGGTGGGATACATCTGGTCGAAGGTGCCCCGTTTGCCGTCGCCGTAATTTCCATCGCCCGAGGCTCTGGTATAGGCGGCCAGCAAGCGCGGGGCCGCCGGATCGGATCCGGTGGTGTAGCCGATGGTGTAGCTGCCCATCCAGGCGCGGTGCTGTTCCCGCGCCAACGTCCCCGCCTGCAGCGCGGTCTCCACTATGTAGTCCCAGCGCTGGGGAAGTTTGCCCTCCAAGTGAACACCGGCTGTATAGTGCGCGGTGCGGCCTGTCCTGCCGGTTTCGCTCAACTCCCTGGGATTGATTTTGAAAACCAGGTAGGACTCCACGGTGGATTTCGGCAACACAGCCTTGCTGGTAATGTACATTCCGTGCAGTTGCGTGGCGGTTGTGAACCGGTTGAAGGAATCCTGATTCGCCGTCACCTGCGTGGAGGCGAACCATTCGATGCGCGTCCGGGCATTCTGATGATAGAACCGCGCGGCGTCAAAGGACCTGCCGGTGTTGTTCCAGTTGGAGCGTCCGATCATTCTTTCTCCAGTAAAGGTGAACTCCTGGCGCCCGATCTGAGCGCCCCATCGGGATTCCCCCGTGCCGGCAAATTCCGCGTAGGCCTGGTAGAGGTCCAGACCACCGCCCGCGTTAGCCGGAACCGGCGCGCGCCGGCCCGGAGCCAGCGAATGCTGCGCCATCACCATGAATTTCATCCATGGCAAAGGTTTGATGAGGGCGTGCGCGCGAATGCGATGGAAGTAGTAGAGATCCTCGCGACCCGAAACATAATCAAGCCCGGTGTAGCCTTCCATGCGGCCCCGCAACTCCACTCCGGTCTGCAGCCATGAAGGCAACCCGCCATTCTGTTTGTCCTGGCCGCTAGCGGCGCCGGCATAAACGCTCAGCAGGAGACAATAGGCAAAAACGTGAAAACGGTACAATGAACTAATTCTATGTCATTGCCTGAATCGGCCATCGAGTTTCTCGATGAGCAAGCGCGGCGCGTCCGGCTGCTAAAGAAGAAAAAACGGATCGTGTTTCCAGAAGGCGGCGATGGCCGTGTTGTGGAAGCCGCGGCGCGACTTGCCCGGGAGTCACTGGTTCACCCGGTACTTCTCGGACCTAAACCGGACAGCGCGCCAGCGGGCGTAGAGTTTATCGATCCCGCCGAGTGCTCCTCGCGGCCCAAGTATGCCGGTCTTTACTTTGAGAGACGGCGCGCCAAAGGCGTGACGCAGACCGAGGCCGCCCAGATCGCTCTGCGTCCTCTCTACTTTGCCGCCTTGATGGTGAACGCCGGAGACGCCGATGGTTTTGTGGGAGGCGCGTCGAACAGCACCGCTGAAACCGTCCGCGCCGCGTTGCATTGCATCGGAGCCGGAGCCGAGGTTCGCACGGTTTCCACCATCATGATCCTGTGCGTACGCGACCGTTCCTTTGGGCATAAAGGCTTGCTTGCGTTCGCCGACACCGCCATGGTGATTGAGCCGACCGCGGTGGAACTGGCCGAAATAACGCTGGCCACGGCGGGCAGTCTCCGCGCGTTGTTGGGGATTGAACCTGTGGTGGCGCTGCTGAGTTTTTCCACCAAGGGCAGCGGCAAGCACAAGGAAGTGGAGCGCATACAGGAAGCGCTGCGCATTGTTAGGGCGCGCGATGCGAGCCTGAACGTGGATGGAGAGTTGCAGGCCGACGCGGCGTTGGCGCCTTCGGTGGGCGAGTCCAAGGCGAAAGGGTCCACTGTAGCCGGCCGGGCCAACACACTTATTTTCCCCAATCTGGACGCGGCCAACATCGGCTACAAGCTGGTGGAACGGCTGGGCGCCGCCGCCGCGTTCGGGCCATTTCTACAGGGGTTGGCCAAGCCGGCTAACGATCTTTCGCGCGGCTGCTCGGCCGGCGATATCTACGGCGTGGCGCTGGTGACCGCACTACAGTCGGAGAAACATTGAGACTGTGCTGCCCTTCCGCCTGATCTATCACGACGGCTATGATCTTCATCTCGGGGCGCACGTCTTCCCGTCCATCAAGTATCGTCTGATCCGTGAACGGCTGATGCGGGAGGGGTTTGCATGCGAGCAGGATTTCCAGGCCCCCGAGCCGGTCAGCGACGAGGATCTTCTGCTGGTGCACGAGCGCGGTTGGCTGGAGCGGCTCAAGAACGGAACGCTGAGTTACGAGGAGATCGTACAGCTTGAGATTCCCTATTCGCGCCGCATGGTGGAGGCGTTCTGGCTCGCCGCGGGAGGCACGCTGCTGGCCGGCGAGTGCGCGCTGCGTGACCGGGTGGGATTCAATATCGGAGGCGGATTCCATCACGCCTTTCCCGGCCATGGGGAAGGGTTCTGCGCCATTCATGACGTGGCTGTTGCGATCCGCGCACTGCAAAAACGAGGCCGCATCGAACGGGCGCTGGTGATCGATTGCGACGTGCATCAGGGTAACGGGACCGCGGCCATCTTTGCGGGAGACTCTTCGGTCTTCACTATTTCCCTGCACCAGGGAAACAACTATCCGGCCGTGAAGCCGCCCTCGACTTTGGATCTGCACCTGGAGGACGGGACCGGAGACAAGGAGTATCTGCAACGTCTCCGTACCGCCTATGAGTTTGCGGTGGAAGGATTCCGGCCCGATATGGTGTTCTATATTGCCGGAGCCGATCCCTATCAGGAGGATCAACTCGGTGGGCTGTCGTTGAGCATGCCGGGGCTTCGGGAAAGAGATCGTGCTGTGTTTGGGTTTGCGTTGAAGCGCAAGATACCAGTGGTTGTGACGCTGGCCGGCGGCTATGCCGAGGGCGTGGAAGATACGGTGACGATCCACTGCAACACGGCTAAGGAAGCGCGTGAGGCGGTTGCAATGGTTGTTTCGTGACGAGCCTTTAGCGAAACATGCCGCGAATAGCTTCGTACTCGGTTTGGAATCTCTCCATTACTGTGGGGGAAAGACCAATGGCTTCCAGGGTTTCCAGCGGAGAGCCACCGGCGGGGCGAAGCCAGGGTTGCGCAACGATCCCGATTTGCGCGGCCAACAGGTCTGCTTGACCGAGCAGATGGGCGAGCCTCATCTGGCCGGAGACCGGGCCTGGACTGTGATGCTGCAGCACGGCCAATTGTATGGGTTCCGGCAGATTCCACCGGTGTAGCACTTCGGCGGACAAGTCGGCGTGATCAAAGCCGAGGACGTCACGTTCGCAATCGGAGAGCGATTCCGAGGCTCGGCAGTAGTTCTCCTGTATTTTGATGCGCTCCTCAGGGAGTCCTAAGGCGATGAGCATCATGCCGACGTTTTGGAGCAGGCCGGCGGTGAAGGCGCCCTCCGGGTAGTCCACCGGCAACTCGGCCGCCAACAGGTCGGCCAGAATCGCGGTGGCGGCCGAATGCATGCTGAATAGAGCGGGAAACCATGCCTTGGCGCTACTGGAGGTCCTCAGTCGCGCGAAAGATAGACTGGTGGCGACGTTACGCAATTTAGACAATCCAATGAGCGAGACGGCGTGACGGACAGAGTTGATGGCGCCATTGCACCGGTACGGGGCGGAATTCACGAGACCCAGAACGTTACCAGCCAGAATGGTATCTTTCTCGATGAGGTCGGATAGCTGGGAGAAGGAGACATCTTTGTCCGACAGGGTGACCATCAATTTGTTCAGGATGGGAGACAAGGGTGGTAGTTTGCCGAGGCTCTGGAGGGCCTTGTAGCGAAGTGCCTGATGAGCCAGATCCTTAGCTTGCAGCTTGGCCGAGGCGGTGAGTACGGTTTCCACTCGTTTCATATCGGACACAATGGCCAAGTCTTGAGCTGTCTTGAACAAGTCTTGAGCGAACCGTATGGTTGTCTGTCTACCGCATGGGATACAATCGGTCGAATCAGATGCTTTTAGCGGTTGGCGAAAGACTGGGGCCGTATCAAATCCTCGCGCCCATCGGCGCTGGGGGCATGGGCGAAGTCTACAAAGCACGGGACACGCGGCTACATCGTGATGTCGCCATCAAGGTATCCAGTTCGGAATTCACGCAGCGCTTCAGCAGAGAAGCCAGAGCGATTGCCGCGCTGAATCACACCAACGTTTGCCACCTCTATGACGTGGGCCCCAATTACCTGGTGATGGAGCACGTCGCAGGGGAAAGCCTCAAGGGTCCACTGGACTTCGACGAAGCCCTGCCCGTGATGCAGCAGTTAATTGATGGTATAGAAGCGGCGCATGAGAAGAACATCATCCATCGGGATCTCAAACCGGCCAACATCAAGATCACTCCCGAGGGCGTGGTAAAGATTCTGGATTTTGGGCTCGCCAAGGCGATGGAACCGCCGCCCGAAACGGGCGGCGCTCCGGAGAACTCGCCGACACTCACGATGGCAGCCACGCAGGCGGGGATGATTCTTGGCACCGCGGGCTACATGTCTCCGGAGCAGGCGAAGGGGAAGCAAGCCGACAAGCGTGCGGATATCTGGTCGTTTGGCGTGGTCGTGTACGAACTGTTGACGGGGAAACAGCCGTTCCGCGGAGAGACCGCGGTCGAGACGCTGGCAGCGGTGATCAACGCGGAACCGGAGTTTTCGGCGGCTCCGCGCCGCGCGCAACCGCTACTGCGCTGGTGCCTGGAGAAAGACCGCGGGAAACGGCTGGCGTCGATCAGCGACGCGCGGCGTATGCTGGCTGAGCCCGATGCGCTGTTTTCGCAGCCGGGTGTTGCACCCGAACCGGAACGGTTCCGGCGATGGTTGTGGCCGGGCGTGGTGGTGTTGTCTCTGGTTCTGGCGGCCGCGCTCGCCGTACTTTTGTTTACCCGGCCCGCACCGCCGGACGCGCTCGCCTCGAGATTCTCCGTGGACGCGCCGCCGGGCACGGCCTTTCGCTTTGATTTCACCGCGACATCGGTTTCGCCCGACGGCCGCAACATGGTGTTCAGCTTAGTCCGGCAAGGCGAAAACGTGCGCTCGCTGTGGCTCCGGCCACTGGATTCTCTTGAAGCTCGCATGCTTCCGGGAACCGAAGATGCCGATACGCCATTTTGGTCCCCGGACAGCAAATCCATTGCATTCTTCGCCGCACGCGAGTTGAAGCGGATCGATTTGGCCGGGGGATCGCCTTTGGTACTGTGCAGCCTCAACACCGATGACCAACGCGGGGAAGCCACAGGCGCATGGAATCGCGACGGGACGATCCTCTTTGGAAGTTCGCAAGGACTGATGCGCGTTTCCGCTACCGGAAGCGTGCCCACGCCGGTCACCCAGATCAGTGAGCCGGGGCAGGAATCCGCGCACTTGTATCCCCAATTTGTGTCCGGCGACAATCACTTTCTCTATCTGGCTCGTAGTGGGAACCCTAATACGCGTGGCATTTACGCGTCGTCGTTGGAGCGGCCGCGGGAGCGCTCGTTGCTCTTGCCGACGGAATCCAAGGCCCTCTACGTGAAGCCCGCCGGGGGTCATCCTGGCTATCTGTTGTTTCTGCGGGAGGGGACTTTGCTCGCCCAACGCTTTGACGCGGCGCGGCTACAGTTGGAGGGAAATCCCGTTCCCGTGGCGAGCCAGGTGGGTTTTCGTCTGAACTATGCGTGGGCCTCGTTCTGGGCCTCGGACAGCGGAGTGCTGGCGTACCGGACCGGATCCGGAATGGACAAGGCATCGTTAACCTGGATCGGCCGCGATGGGAAACGATTGGGGGACGCCGCGCCTCAGGACGCCTATTCCTCGCTGCGGATCTCGCCGGACGGGCGGCGCGTGGTGCTCGGCCGCCGGGACGCCAATGACCTCGATGGTATCTGGATATTGGACCTCGCTCGATCACTCATGAGCCGGTTCACGGTTGATCCGAGCCGGGATTCGATGTCGGTCTGGTCTCCGGACGGCAGCCGTATCGCATTCCTGTCCAACCGGACCGGAGTGCATGAGCTCTACTGGAAGACGACGGGCGACCGGGGAACCGAGGAGCAGCTCACCACCAGCGCATACTCGAAGACACTGACCGACTGGAGCCGCGATGGGCGGTACTTGCTGTTCACCATGGATGATCCCAGGACGCGAAACGATATCTGGGCGCTGCCGGTGGAGGGCGGAAAGGGCGCAAGGAAGCCGGTGCCCGTGCTCCGCACCCCGTTTGATGAATATCATCCGCAGATCTCCCCTGACGGGAAATGGATGGCGTACACTTCCAACGAGTCCGGACGTTTCGAGTTGTATGTGCGTGCGTTTCTCACCTCGGGAGTCCCGGATTCGGGCGGTCAGCCGGTCGACGGAAAGTGGCAGGTGTCCGCGGAGGGTGCCGTTTCTCCGCGCTGGCGCGGCGATGGCAAGGAGCTTTTTTTCCTGACGCCGGATCGGCGCAAGATGATGGCGGCAGAAGTGAGGAACGTGGAGCGGCATTTGGAAACCGGCAAACCGCATGAGCTGTTCCCGGCCCCTATGCCCGCGGATAACGCCTATCCATACGACGCCAGCGCCGATGGCCAGCGCTTTCTGGTTCAGGAAATCGCGGCCATGCAACGGACCGCTCCGCTCACGGTGGTGCTGAATTGGCAAGCCGGGCTGGGCAAGTAACCACTTGGGAAAGCGGCACAACTGCCTCATTCATTCTATGGTGCGGATGGGGAGAGTCGAACTCCCAAGCCCTTGCGGGCGCTGGAACCTAAAACGAGCAATGGGATTGTCGTAGAGTGTCAATGTGTTGCTTGGTCAACTAGATCACAACAGCAGATGTTGCGTACAGAACCGCTGGTTAGCGTGGGCGTAGTGACAGTGGTAGTGACAGAAGGAGATTGGACAGAATGATTGAGAAACTGATGTTCGTAGCGGCGGCTTGTCAGGCCATCGCAACGGTTGCCGCGGTTGTGCTGGTCGCTGTTGAGTGTCTCTTCGGGGGAAAAGACCCGCGATTTGAGGGCGCGCGGCTTTGGTATCGGTCCTGAAAAAAACATGCTTGAAAACGAAAAGACTACGGAGCGGTTCGACGGGTTCTCTGCTCCATGCTATACCCAGGTGCCGAACGAGTTTTTTGACGAACTCATGGCCGATCTTTCGATGGCAGAAATGCGTGTTGTGCTCTACATCGCTCGCCGAACTCTCGGTTTTGGCCGGCGATCAGACAAGATCTCGGTCAACACGCTGCAGCATGGAATAACCGGAAGCGATGGCAGGAAGCTCGACAAAGGCACAGGTCTAAGTTATGAATCGCTACGAAAGGCGCTCATGTCCTTGAAAGAGAAGAACATCATAGACGCAAGAATGCAGAGGGCCACAGACGGCGGCCAACTGCCGACAGAATACAGCCTTGTGTTTCGCAGAGCCACCAATACCCACCTCCCCCCCTCCCAAGTGACCAGACACCCCCTCCCCCTAAAAAACAGACCCCCCCTCCCCCTAAAAAACCGACACCTTTAGAAAGAAAGATCGGAGAAAGAAAGAAAACAAGATCTATGGCTGCGCCTAAACCGGAAAAAGGCTGGGGGGTGATCGAACGGGCAGCGGGCGGAAAAGCAGCAAAGAGCGTCATGGAACTGCTCTGGCAAAAGCACAGGGACGGGTTCCGGCCAGGTACAAGGTGCGGACCGCAGAAATGGGCGTGGTTTCCGACCGTCGTAAAGAACCACTACGCGGACAAGGACGCCCATATTACACCCAACCCTGCCGGTGCTCGCCAAAACCAGCCAGGGGCGCGTACGGGGCGAATAGGCAGGGTCACAGGGGAAGACCTCCTTGCAATTATAGGCGGATCAAACGAGGATGCCGCATCATGCCGCATGACCCCTATCATTCGAGTCGGCAATCAGGTCAGGTGTAGTCGTGGCACTTGAACCGGCCAATTCAAGCGCTACCGGCAGACGCTGATCGAGCGCAACCTCAGCCCGGTCACCGTTCGCTGGAACCTGATGGTCGTGCGGCGCTTCTATGAGGCCGCGCAATGCCGGTCTGCGGCCCGACAATCCGGCGGCCGGTGTGAAGTCGCCGCGCATCCGGCACGCCGCCGAAGATTTCAAGTATCTCAGCGAAGAAGAACTTGCCAAGCTGCTGGCGGCGGTTCCGGACACGGACGAGGCCACGGGCCTTGAGAAGATTCAGCGGCTGCGGGATCTGCTGACCATAGGCATGATGGCCCTGCAAGGCCTCCGGACCATCGAAGTGGCGCGCGCCAGTGTCGAGGACCTCACCGAGAAGGGCGAGCATCTGGTGTTACTGGTGCGCGGCAAGACGCGCGGCCGGATCGCGTATATGCGGCCGGATGCCGCCGCGCGTCTGAAGGAGTATCTGGCGATCCGCGGTAATGTCGAGCCTGACGAACACGGGACAATCCGGCGCCGCATGCTACCCTTGATTTCAGATGGAACTCACAGTGCAAGTTCATGTCGAACTGCTCCAGGAAGGCGTGAATTTGGCAACTTCCGAAGAGCTTCCAGGCCTGGTCGCTCAAGGCGGAACTGTTGCTGAGACCCTGGAGATTGCACGGGACGTGGCCCGGAAACTGATTGAGGCGCGTCGCGAGCGGGAAGGGGCGCCGGCCCTGCCAACCAGCGAACAGCGCCACGATTTCATGATCGTCGTGGAAGCCTGATCGGAAGGGACTCTCCGTGCCATTGGAGGGCCAGATGAGAGAGGGACTCCTCGGTTCGTATCAAAAGCGTTTTCTTGGCGTTCTTTGCGTCTTTGCGAGAGAGTTTGTTCTCAACAAAGCGGGTGTCCAGACACACCTCCGGCCCGGTGGGTCACAGCGGAGGAATCAACTTGCTGGGGGGAATCAGGCCGCGCAGGAGGGATTACGCGCGGCCGTCGGGACTATCCGTCAGGGACGGCGTCCGGATGGGGTGAAGCAGGCCGGTAGCATGCTCCGTTTCCTTTGCGTCCTTTGCGTCTTTGCGTGAAATGTGTTTTCAGCTGTCAGGCGCCCACAGCGGCAGCCCGTACGTGCTGGTCCCGCAGAAGCCGCCGCAGGATGTGTGCCGAGGCATTGTAGTCCGGCACAATGTCCTTCATCTCCAGGATCAGCCGCCCCAGCTCGCCCGTTGCGCAGATCTCCTGCAGCGTGCCAATCCGTCGTGTCATCCCGTCCGGCGGAAGCCCGTTACCGGCGAAGATCTTGATCTTTTCATGCGGCGTGGGAAGCGTGTCTTCCTCCATGGAGTTCAGTTCCTCATAAAGCTTCTCGCCCGGTCGTACGCCGGTGAACTCGATCTTGATATCCTCACCGGGCCGCAGTCCGGAGAGCAGGATCAGGTTCCGTGCCAAGTCGACGATCTTCACCGGCGCTCCCATATCCAGCACGAAGATCTCTCCGCCATGCCCCATCGTCGAGGCCTGTAGCACCAGTTGCGACGCCTCCGGGATCGTCATGAAGTACCGCCGCATCTCAGGGTGAGTGACCGTCAACGGTCCGCCCGCCGCGATCTGCTGCTTGAAGATCGGGATCACGCTGCCATTCGACCCCAGCACGTTCCCAAACCGCACCGAGACGTATTTCGTGCCCCCGTTCTGCATCGACCCGCTCTGCATGGAAAGGATGAGAAGTTCCGCCAGCCGCTTGGTGGCGCCCATGATACTGGTGGGATGCACGGCTTTGTCCGTCGAGATCATGACGAAATCCTCCACGCCATGGCGGGCTGCCGCGAGTGCTACGTTATACGTTCCCAGAACATTGTTCTTGACCGCCTCAAACACGTGCGCCTCCATCATCGGCACGTGCTTGTA
>JAENWC010000547.1 GCA_016650235.1 Terriglobia bacterium | reverse complement strand
TACGTCGCGCAGGACTCGGTCTTTCCCGATGGCCCCACCGTGCGCCAGGTTCTGGTAGAGGCCCTCGCTCCTTTACACATCGATGAAATGGAGGCCAAGGCCAAGGTCGCCACCATCCTAGGCATTGCCGGCTTTGCCGATCCCGATGCGCCCGCGTCCACACTCTCCGGCGGCTGGCGCAAACGGCTCGCCCTGTCGCAAGCTTTGGTCACCGCCCCCGATATCCTGCTCCTCGACGAGCCCACCAATCACCTCGACCTCGAAGGCATCCTCTGGCTCGAACGCCTCATCAGGTCCTCCTCCGTTGCCACTGTCATCGTCAGTCATGACCGCTACTTCCTCGAGAACGTATCTACCTCGATGGCCGAGCTCAATCGGATCTACCCGGAAGGTGTCTTCCGCGTCGAGGGCAACTACAGCCGCTTCCTCGAAAAGCGCGCCGATTATCAACTCACTCAGGAGAAGCTCGAGGAGTCCCTCGCGACGAAAGTCCGCCGGGAAGTAGCATGGCTCCAGCGCGGAGCCAAAGCGCGCACCAGCAAGTCCAAGGCGCGCATCGATAGCGCCGGTAAATTGATCGAGGAGCTGGGCCAGGTGAGCGCCCGCCTCCAAACCGGCACAGCCAAAATAGACTTCACCGCCTCGGACCGCAAGACGAAGAAACTCATTGAGGCCATCGGCATCTCCTGCACGCTCGGCGGCCGCATTCTGTTCGAGAACCTCAACCTGCGGCTTTCCCCGGGCATGCGCCTGGGACTCGTTGGAGCCAACGGCAGCGGCAAGACCACGCTGCTGCGAATCATCCATCAGCAGATACAACCAACCGCGGGCGTCATCGAACGCGCCGAGAATCTCCGCATCGTCTACTTCGATCAGAACCGCGAGATCCTGGACCCGAATGTCAGCCTGCGCCGCGCGCTGGCCCCAGATGGCGACTCGGTCATCTATCGCGACCGCGTCGTACACGTCTCGGGCTGGGCCAAGCGTTTCCTGTTCCGCGCCGAACAACTCGAAGTAGCGGTGGGCCGCCTCTCCGGCGGTGAACGCGCGCGCGTCCAGATCGCCCGTCTCATGCTCCAACCGGCGGACCTGCTCTTGCTGGACGAGCCCACCAACGATCTCGACATCCCCACGCTTGAAGTTCTCGAAGAGAGTCTTTGCGAGTTCCCCGGCGCAATGGTGCTGGTCACGCATGACCGTTATCTGCTCGACAAGGTCTCCACCACGGTTCTTGGTTTGGATGGCGCGGGCGGCGCGCAAATCTTCGCCGACTACTCACAATGGGAACAGTGGCAGTTGGAGCGCAAGCCTAACAAAGCGCCCTCCAAGGAAATAGTCCCGTCCCCCCCACCCACTTCCAAGAAGCGCCTCTCCTACATCGAGACCCGTGAGTTTGCCGCCATCGAGCAAAAGATCCACGACGCGGAAGCCGCCCTTGAAAACTGGAAGACGGAGATGAACCAAGCCGCTGCGGCGGCCGAATCGGCCCGCCTCCAGGAGTCCTACGAGGCAATGCTCGCGGCGCAACAGGAGGTGAACCGCCTCTACGCCCGCTGGGCTGAACTTGAGGCCAAGCAGGATTGTTGACACACCTAACTGAACACGTTACGGTGTAGGATGATTCAGTCGTTCCGCCACAAGGGACTGAAACGCCTTCACGACGACGGCGTCCCGCGCGGCGTGATCGGGGAACACGTGGAAAAGCTGCGCGACATTCTCGCGCGGCTGGATGCTGCCGCCACCGAAGCGGATATGGACCTGCCGGGTTTTCGGCTCCATGCGCTCAAGGGCGGCCTCAAGGGGTTTTGGGCGGTGACGGTTCGCGCCAACTGGCGCGTGATATTCCGGTTCACCGATGGCGACGCGATGGACGTTGATTATGTCGATTACCATTAGGGAGGTTAACCCATGCCGATGAAGAACCCACCTCACCCTGGCGGCTTTGTGCTGCGCCAATGCATTGAGCCGTTGGGCTTGACCATCACCAACGCCGCCGCCGCGCTCGGCGTCACGCGCACCACCCTGTCGGAACTGGTGAACGAAAAGCACGGAATTTCTCCTGAGATGGCCGTAAGGTTGTCAAAAGTGTTCGGCGGCAGCGCGGAAAGCTGGCTCACCCAGCAGGCGCACTACGACCTCGCGCAAGTCCAGACCGATCGGATCAAACTCAAGCGGCTGCAATCGGTCTAATCAAAACCCCAGCGGCGGAATTATCGCGGGCGCGAAGCTTGTGGCCTGCGGCGAGGGACAGGACTATAAACTGCTGCATCGTCAAACCATGAAGGCTTCAATCGGCATGAGATCTCTTCGCTGCATGGGCGTGGACCGGCAAAAAGCCAACTCCTTCTCGAACCCCGGATAACGCGCCAGTAATTCGTTCTCAAGGAGAGCCGGATCAGTCAGCGTGGAATCATGATCGGCGTGGGGAACTCTGCCAACCGGCCACGCCGGACCGGCGCCCATTCCCGTCTCCTCACACACACACCGCGACAACTGGCGCGAAATTTCGAACATGGCTATATAATTACCCTGCAGAAAGGCCTCGCCATCAACGCTCTCGCATACATACTCCTGACCGAACTCCTTCTCCGTCATCCCCCGCCCGAGGGGGCGGCTCCGCGAAGCCGCTCGTCTGAACTTTGGCGACTGCGCCGCGTAGGCCCTCTCCAAGTCTTCGGGCGAACCGCTGCTGTCCAAGGGAGACGATTTCACGCAAACTGACATTACGGCCTTTCCCTCGACTACCCAATAGCTGAGGCGGGTTGCGGGGTTGCGGCGTACAAGTAGCAGAGCCTGACTCCTGATGTGCTAACATTGGTTTTGTCCGTCACAGTGCGCCCGTAGCTCAGCTGGATAGAGCGTCTGGCTACGGACCAGAAGGCCGGGAGTTCGAATCTCTCCGGGCGCACCACTCCAACATTCATACTGCAAGCCGTCCTAAGGTAGAATCAATCTGATTCATGCCACTTACTACGGGCTACCGCGTCGGTTCGTACGAAATTGTAGCGCTGCTGGGCGCCGGCGGCATGGGTGAGGTCTACCGGGCGCGCGACACCAAACTCGGCCGCCAAGTCGCGTTGAAGGTGCTGTCCCCCTCGCTGGCCGGCGATGCGCAGTATATGGCGCGGTTCCAGCGCGAGGCGAAGGTGCTGGCCTCGCTGAATCACCCCAACATCGCGGCCATCTACGGACTGGAAGACAATGCGCTGGTCATGGAGCTGGTGGAAGGCCAGACGCTCAGCGGGCCGCTGCCGGTGGAGACGGCGCTCCATTATGCGCGGCAGATGACGGAGGCGCTGGAATTCGCGCATGAAAAGGGTGTCGTCCATCGCGACCTGAAACCAGCCAACGTCAAGGTAACTCCAGACGGCGTGGTAAAGCTGCTCGACTTTGGGCTGGCGAAGGTGGCCGAGGAGACGGTGACCGCGGGTAATCCGGATGACTCGCCGACGCTGACCATGACGTTGGCGGCGACGCGCATGGGAACCATCCTGGGAACGGCAGCCTACATGGCTCCCGAGCAAGCCCGCGGCCAGGCAGTGGACAAGAGGGCCGATATCTGGGCGTTCGGAGTGGTGCTGTATGAGATGGTGACGGGGCAGCGGCTGTTCCGAGGCGAGACGGTGGGGGACACGCTGGCCCAAGTGCTGACCAAGGAACTGAACTTCGACGCCACGCCGGCACAGGTGCGTCCAGTGCTGCGGCGGTGCCTGGAGCGGGACCGGAAAAAGCGGCTGCGCGATATCGGCGATGCATGGGATGTGGCGCCGGAGGCTGTTGCACCGCCGGTTGTGGTGGAGCAGCGGCGGCTGTGGCCATGGGTAGCGGCGGCGGCGCTGTCGGTCATTGCCGCGCTGGTGCTGGGGTTCATTCATTTCAGGGAGCCCGGGCAGCCGGTGCTGGCCACTTCCATCCTTGCGCCGGAGAAATCTGCCTTCAACGAGATTGCCGTCTCGCCGGACGGCAAACTGCTCGCCTTCACGGCCACCGCCGAGGGCAAGCGCCAGCTCTGGGTGCGGCCCTTGCGCTCGCTCTCGGCTCAGCCTCTGGCGGGCAGCGAGGAAGCCCAATATCCCTTCTGGTCCCCCGACAGCCGCTGGATCGGTTTCTTCGCACAGGGCAAGCTGAAGAAGATCGAGGCGTCCGGCGGACCCGCCCAAACCCTTTGCGATGTGGCCGCAGGCCGCGGCGGCACTTGGAACCACGACGGTGTGATCCTTTACTCTGACCTCGCAATTGGGTTGTACCGCGTACCGTCCCAGGGCGGGGCACCGCGTCAGGTCACCGTGCTCGACGAGGCCCGGCAGGAGACTAATCACCGCTGGCCAGTGTTCCTGCCTGGCGGCCGTCAATACCTCTATTGGATCGGCAGCCGAAACACGAATGTTGCAGGGATCTACCTGGGTGCTCTAGATACGCAGGAGCGCACCCGGCTCGTAGGCGACCGCTCCAGCCCCGCTTACACGTCGGGTTCGGGCGGCGAGGGCTATCTGCTGTTTGTGCGCAAGGGGACGCTGATGGCCCAGCCTTTGGATACAGGTAAAGGGGCGACTGCGGGAGAAGCGTTTCCTGTCGCCGAAAAGGTCGGGATGAATGATCAGCTTCGGGCGTCCTTTTCCGTGTCGTTTCCCGAATCCGGCAACGGCATCCTGGTATACGATTCCTCAGGCGCGGGCGGGCAAGGCCAGTTGGTATGGATGGACAGAAAGGGCAAGCGAGTGGGGACAGTGGGACAGCAGGGCGCGGTCCGCTATCCAGCCCTCTCCCCGGACGGCAGGCAGGTGGCAGTCTCCCTGTTGGACGCACAAGGGCAAGAGGATCTCTGGCTCCACGACTTGGTCCGGGGCATCCCCACCAGATTCACGTTTCATCCGAGAACGGACTCAGCACCGGTTTGGTCGCCGGATGGCAGCCGCATCGTGTTCCACGCTGCACGTGAGGGCGCCCTCAACCTTTACTGGAAGAGCGCCAGCGGAGCCGGTAAGGAGGAAATCCTGCTGAAATCGGGTAATAACAAGTTCCCTACGGACTGGTCAGCGGACGGGGGATCCCTGCTCTATGTCGAAAGTGACCCAAAGACGAAGTACGACCTCTGGGTGCTCCCTCTGCAAGGGGAACGAAAGCCTTTGCCTTTCCGCAAGACGGAATTCAATGAGTGGGCTGGAGCGTTTTCACCGGACGGGAAATGGGTCGCCTACACCTCGGACGAATCCGGCCGCGCGGAGATCTACGTGCAGCCACACCCTGTGACGGGCGCCAAGCGGCAGTTGTCGAGCGGTGGTGGCACTTGGCCGCGCTGGCGGCGGGACGGCAAGGAACTGTTCTGGCTGGAGCTCGATGGAACCATGATGGCAGCCGGGATAAGTATGGGGCAGGACCTCCAGGCCGGAATCGCCGCGCCGTTGTTTGAGTCCGGTATTTCGAATCAGTACGAGCGCTACTCGGTCAGCCCGGACGGTCAGCGGTTCCTGCTGGCAATGCCAGTGGGAGAAACGAGCGGTGGCGCCGCGACAGTAGTGCAGAACTGGCTGGCGGGAGCACGGCGCTGAGTCTGACCTACGATGTGATTGTCGCCGGGGTTGGGGGCATGGGCAGCGCGACTGCCTATCATTTGGCGCGCCGCGGCGCGAGCGTGCTTGGGCTGGAGCAGTTTGATATTCCGCATGAGCTGGGCTCCTCGCATGGGATGAGCCGGATCATCCGGTTGGCCTACTCAGAGCATCCGAATTACGTGCCACTCTTGAGGCGCTCTTACCAGTTGTGGCGGGAGTTGGAAGAGATTGGCGGCGAGCGTCTGCTCATCATCACCGGCGGCATCGATGCGGGTGGGCAAGATAGCGCCACTGTTCAGGGCTCACTCCGGTCCTGCGCGAGGCATCATCTGGCGCATGAGCTTTTAGATGCGGGCGAGCTGAACCGGCGGTTTCCGGGGTATCGCTTGCCGGCGGGGATGGTGGGTGTGTACCAACCGGATGCGGGGTTTCTTCTGCCGGAGCGTTGCGTTGTTGTGCATGCGGACGCCGCACAGCGGCTCGGTGCGGAAATACACAGCAGGGAACGAGTGATTGAATGGCGGGCAGAGGGTGACGGGGTGCTCGTGAAAACCGATCGCGCCAGCTACCTGGCGGGGAAGCTGGTAATCACGGCCGGTCCATGGGCTTCGACTTTGGTCCCTGCACTGCAGGCGGTGGCGGTGCCGGAGCGGCAGGTGATGATCTGGACACAACCGTTGCGGCCCGAGCACTTCCAGTTGGGAGCATTTCCTGTTTTCAATATGGAGGCTCCGGAAGGGCGGTTCTACGGATTTCCTGTTTACGGAGTGCTGGGTTTCAAGGTTGGTAAGTATCACCACCGGCGTGAGAAGGTGGACCCGGATGATGTAGATCGGGAGTGTCATCCGGAGGATGAAGAAGTCTTGCGCGCCGGTATTAAGATGTACTTTCCGGATGCGGATGGTCCGGCGCTGAATCTGTCTCTTATACACATCTCC
>JAENWC010000546.1 GCA_016650235.1 Terriglobia bacterium | reverse complement strand
GTCGAGACATACGCAATCTTCGACCCGTCAGGCGACCATTCCGGCTCCACGTTAATCGAATTACCCGACGTCAACGCCCGGCTCTCGCCCGTGCGCAGATCGAGCAGCCGGAGGTGAATCTGCTCCTTGCCGTCCGATGTATACACGATAAACCGGCCATCCGGCGACCACGCCGGCATTCCCGCATACCCGGCATCCGTGGTCAACTCATGCGCCGTGGTTTCCCCCAACCGCATGCTCCAAATCGAGCCCTTCATCGAAAAGGCCACTTGCTTCCCGTCCGGCGACCATGTAGGAAAGTTCGGACCATTCGTGATCTGTGGAAGATAGCATTCCAGCGTATAAGGCTCTCCCGTCATGATCCGCGAGAACACCCGCCGCTGCGTTTGCGCCGGCAAGAGAGAGGCGATCAACACCAAAAAGGAGAGGAGTCCGCATCGACCCAACTGTAATTCCATACCGCTGATTTTAGACCACCACGCGGAACAGAATCCATCCTGCGTTAGAATGAGAGACCAAGGAAGGCAACATGACCATCAACCGCCGTCAACTTCTTGGCTCCACCGCCCTTGGCGTATCCGCCCTCGCCGCGGCTACCTCCAAGCTCCCGGACTTCCCCTCATTCCGCAATGAGTTCCCGCGCGCCACCCAACAGGTGTACCTCGATGCGGCCGCCAACATGCCGCTTCCCAAATTCGCTGCCGAGGGCATGCACCGCTACATGGATTTCCACATGTATGGCCCCGGCGAAGGGCGCGGCGAGTACGCCAGCAAAGCCATCCGCGAAGTCAAACCCCTGTTTGCCAAGCTGATCAACGCTAAGCCCTCGGAAATCGGCTTCGTTGTCTGCACCAAGGCAGGCGAGGCCGCGGTGGTTAATGGTCTCCGGATACAGGAGTCCGGAGGCAATCTGGTGACCAACGATCTCCACTACGCAGGCTCCATCCACGACTACATCGGCCGCCGCAAAGCCGGCATGGACGTGCGCATTGTTAAGCATCGCAACTGGCGCATCGACTTTCGCGACATGGAAAAAGCCATTGACAAGAAGACGAAGCTCGTGTCCATCACTCTGGTCTCGAACGTCAACGGCTGGGTGGAAGATGCCAAGGCCCTGAGCGCACTCGCCCACGCCCACGGCGCCTATCTCTACGCCGACATCATCCAAGCCGCCGGCAGCGTCCCGGTCGACGTCAAAGCCCTCGGCATCGACTTCGCCGCCTGCTCCAACTACAAGTGGCTCCAGGGCGCCCGCGGCGCGGGCTTCCTATACGTGCGCGAAGAGTGCCAGGGCGCAATCGTAAAGGATCTCAGCTTCCCCGGCTACGTTCATTTCAACTACGCCCCCTGGGTTCCCCAGCGCGACTCGGCCGCGGAGGATTTCCCTTACATCGCCTCCAAGGACGCCGGCCGCTACGAAGCGGGCAACGTCAGCTATGTCGCCTACGCGGGACAGTATGAAGCGCTCAAGCGGATGCTTGCCGTAGGCGTCGACAACATCTACGCATACGCAAAGCCCATGTGCGACCGGCTGAAAAAGGAGCTGCCGCCCTTGGGCTACCAGCTCATCACGCCCCTCGACGCGCCCAGCTCCATCGTCGTCGTTCAGGCCGCGAATCTTCGCGCCACCGAACAGAAGTTGCGAAAGGCCAATATCCAAGTGACCACAACCGGCGCCAATCGGGTCCGCATCTCCCCCGCGCTTTACAACAATATGGAAGACATCAATCGCCTGTTATCGGCACTGGCGTGAAGCATCCCGCCCGGTTTCTCCCGGCCATCACCATCGCCCTGCCGCTGTCTTGCGGGTAAGCCATCGCTCATTCGCCTCGTGGAAGACCAAGGCTTGGCCAGCGACCCCGCAGTCTCTTCGAGCGATGGCCGCTGGTTCGCTTTCCCTTTCGCTTTCGATCGTGGGGGCGCCGGATTCCTGCACCAGTGGCTCCGCCCCTTTGCCGGCGGCAACGCCCGTCGCGGCGTATGGAGACGTTGCCGTTGATGACGCTGATGCTGGCCTTGCAGCGCGGCAACACAGGAATGCTCCGATACTGGTGCAGGACCGTTTGTTCACCGGCGCACAATCGCGCGCCGAGATGCCGGCAAATGTCGAACTGCGGGTGACCGCGTTCCGTGTGCTGCGAGACCAGGAGGTTGATGTCGAGATCTCCATGGCATCGGTTGCGGTGCGACCGGTGAAGAAGTGGATCTACCGGATTGCCGCAAAGTGGCCTACCGTTTCTTGATCGTCACGCTCAGCCCGCCGCCCTCCAGGTAGAAGATCGTCTCCAGATCGGGATTGCTGGTCACCTGCTTGACGTATCCCTCCCCAGCCATGGATGGGTTCACGTTGTGAGCCAGAATCAATCCACCCGGGCGCACCAGAGGAAGGACCTTTTCCAGATAGTCGGGATAGCCTGGCTTGTCCGCATCGATGAAGACGACATCCACGGGGCCTTTCAGATCTTTGATTTTTTCGTGGGCGTCTCCTTCCACGACTGTGACCAGACGGTCCACGCCCGCCTGCTGAAAGTGCTTCCGGGCCGTGGCTGCACGGCCACTGTCGAACTCGAAGGTGGTGAGGGTACCACCCGTGTTTTGGAGGGCGAGACAGAACCACAAGCCGGAATACCCCGTCGAGGTACCGATCTCGACCACGCTCTTCGCATTGACCGCTTCGGTCAGAAGGCGGAGCACTCTGCCATCAGTCATAGGCACACTCAGATAGGTCCGTCCCGCTGTTCGGATCTCGTCGAGAACCGAGAGAATCCTGCGTTCGGCATCGGTCCTGGCGAGCGGAGGCGGCGCACTGTCGCTCCCTTGGGCCCCGCCGCGCCGCTGGGCAAGGCCGGGCATCCAAACGGCAAAAGTCAGGCTAAGAACAATCAGTAGTTTCTTCATGAGCTATGACACCTCCGGCGGCAGGCCAGGGCGCTGCCACGCTTCAGAGACGGTTGGGAGCAGCACCGGGGTTACTGGCAAGCCCGAGCCGGTCTGGCAGTTCGCCATAGGGATCCCAAAGCGGGGAGCCGCGGTCAAAGCAGGACCGGCGCAACCCAACCACGCTGGTGGTTTTCAGCCAGAGGCATAAGTTTTATGATTCCGCTATTCTTCTGATAATAAACCACTTTCTGATTGGAGGCTGGCATGCTCTCAACAGCGACGAAATGAGGTGTCAGGCCATGACCAACAAAACTCTCACAGTCGCGGTACTGGCTGCCACGCATGTATTCTTGAGTGCGGCCTGGGCTCAGTCAGACGACAATGATCCCGGGCGCGGCGTAGCCAGAATCAGCGTCATCAACGGTGACGTCTCCATACAACGCGGCGACACAGCGGATTGGACCGCCGCCGCGATCAATGCTCCGATGGTGGCGCAGGACCGTTTATTCACTGGCGCAAACTCACGCGCCGAGATCCAGTTTGACTACTCCAATATGTTGCGCGTATCGGCCAATGCCGAGCTGCGGTTGGTTGAACTGGAGCAGCGCCGCTATGGCGTGCAACTGGCGCGGGGACTGGCGACGTTTCGCGTGCTGCGCAACCAGGAGGCCGACGTCGAGATCTCCACTGCATCGGTTGCGGTGCGGCCGGTGAAGAAGGGTATCTACCGGATTGCGGTGATGGCCGACGGCGCCACGCAAATCACGGTACGTTCCGGCGAGGCTGAAATCTTTTCGCCGCGCGGCGTCGAGAAGCTGAAGTCTGGCCGCACGATGCTGGTGCGCGGCACAGCTTCCGATCCCGAGTTCCAGATGGTGTCAAACATTGCCGAAGACGATTGGGACAACTGGAATGAGCGCAGGGATCGTGATCTGGAGCGCTCCACCAGCTACCGGTACGTAAGCCGGGACATTTATGGCGCCGAGGATCTGGATTCGCATGGGCGCTGGGTTAATGTTGCTCCGTATGGCAACGTGTGGACTCCCTATGTTTCGGCCGGGTGGGCGCCGTATCGCGCCGGACGCTGGGCTTGGGTGGATTATTACGGCTGGACGTGGGTCAGTTACGATCCCTGGGGCTGGGCACCATACCACTACGGCCGCTGGTTCAATCAGCCCGGCTATGGCTGGTGCTGGTGGGCGGGCGGTGGCATCTCGTCGCGGCATTACTGGAGACCTGCGCTGGTTGGGTTCTTCGGTTGGGGCGGCGGAGGCTTCGGCATTGGCGCGGGGATCGGTTTTGGCCGGGTGGGCTGGATCCCGCTCGCGCCTTACGAGACCTACCGGCCCTGGTACGGCCGCAACTATTATCGCGGCAATCGCAACTCGACTTACATCGACAATAGCGTCAATGTCGTGAACAACGTGAACATCAGAAACACCTACCGCAATGCGCGCGTCAACAACGCGGTAACGGCAGTGGATGGAACCGACTTTTCCCGCGGCAGAGTAACGGCGATACGGACGCTCTCGGACGGGGATCTGAGCCGTGCATCGATGGTGCGCGGACAGGTTCCGGTGGTTCCGGAGCGGGATAGCTTGCGGCTGGGTGATCGTGCAGTGAGTCCGCGTGCGGCCGACAGTGCCCGGCAAGAGGGGCGGTTCTACAGCCGGCGCGAGAGCAAGCCGGTGGAACGTGTTTCCTTTGAGGAGCAGCGGCAAGGGATCGAACAGGTTGCGCGCAGAAGCGTGGCCGATGAGGGCACGCGCCGTTCCTCGGCAGCGACGGTACAGGACCAATCTGGAACGCGCGGGCCGGGATTGCGGAGCGCGAATGAAGGCTCACGGCAAGCAGATACCTCCTCTGCCCCAGCCTCTAGAAGCTCATCTGGCAATGACGGCGGCGGATGGCGCCGGTTTGGGGAGCCCTCGCGCAACTCATCCACCGACGCCCGTTCCGCTGAGCGTGTGCAGGATCCCTCGGGAGTACGGGCGGGAGAAAGCACATCGCGAGAAAGCGATGGCTGGCGCCGGTTTGGGGAGCCCTCGCGCAACTCATCCCCGGACACCCGCTCCGCCGAGCGCACCCAGGCTCCCTCGGGAGTGCGGACGGGAGAAAGCCCATCGCGAGAAAGCGATGGCTGGCGCCGTTTTGGCAGTCCCTCGCGGACCGGGGCTGAGCCGGCGGAGAGAAGGAGTGAATCCGGCTCCACCAGCCGCAGCGCGGACAGCGACCAGGGTTGGCGCGGCGGAACACGCCGCGAATCCCGCGGTGGATTTAGTGTGGATCCCCCAGCCTCGCGTGGCGAGCAGAATGGGGGAGGGTATTCCGGCGGACGGCGGTCCGAGGGCAGAATCGAAAGCTATGAGCCGCGGCGCAGCGAGCAGCCGCGCTATGAAAACCGCGGCGAATCCGGGCGGCAGGAGTCTCCCCGCTATGAGCGGCGCGAATCTCCTGTGCGCATCAGTCCACCGATTGTCCAGGAACGGAGCAGCCCTCGCGGCGGTGATGGCGGGTTTGGCGGTAGCAGAAGCGGCGGCTATGAAGGCGCCCGCGGTGGGGGCGGCGCTCCAGCGCCAAGCTCGGGCGGAATGCGCGGCGGTGGTGGAGGCGGCGGACGATCCGGGGGTGAAGGCAGTGTAGGCCGCTCCTCTGGAGGCGAGAGCCGCGGCGGAGGCGGCGGTGGCGGTGGTCGCGGCGGAGGCGGCGGGCGTATCCGCTAAGCACGAAGTTTCGGTTGGTAACTATTCCCTCAGCCCGGCTCCAGCGCAAGTTGGCGCCGGGCATTTTTTTGCCGAGAAAGAGAACTGGATAGCGGCTGCCGCCCTATCCCTTGGGAGCCTTGGCGACCACTTTCCACTTCTCATCGTCGAAATAGAGCACACGGCCCTCGCGGTAGCTCTGGACGGCCATGGAGATCAGCACTTGGGCGCGCGCGCCGGTTTCCACATCCAGCGTCGGTTTCTGGCGGGTTCGCATGCAAGACAGGAAATTGCCCACGTGCGTCTGCATCGTGTTCAACTCTTGCACCGGGATCTGGATTTCCTTTTCACCCTTGAACTTCTGTTCGAGTTCCGGAACAACCCACTTGCCGCTCCGGCCCACTTCGGCTTTCAAGGTAATGTGCGGAGCGGCGCCTTCAAAACGGCCATGCTCCACCATGGTCAACGTGGCCCCGTGCCCGCGGATGAGGCCGGGAATGTGCTGCGAGTTTGCCATCGAGGAGCTGAGGACGATCGAGTGTCCCTTGGCATACTCGCCGATCAGATGGAAAGTGTCCGGAACCTCGCGGTCGTGGAAAGCGTAAATGCCGCCGCCCGCCATGACCTTGTAAGGGAACTGCGGTTCGCCCCAGCAGATGTTCATCGGGGCAACCACGTGGTAGAACAGATCGGTGGCGATGCCGCCGGAGTAGTCCCAGTATTTGCGGAAGCGGAAGAAGCGGTCCGCGTCCCAACTCCGTTTGGCGGCCGGACCCAGCCACATCTTCCAATCGACGTAGCTCTCGCCCTTGCCGTCGGGGCCGGCCCCGGCGTCGATATCCCAGTTCCATTCGCCTTCCACGGAGTTGCGGTGATAGGAGCCCTGGCTCATCAGCATTTTTCCTAGCATGCCTTCGCCAATGACGCGGCGCGCCTGCGCCCATTGGTCGCCGGATGTGGTCTGCGAACCCACCTGAAGAACGCGCTTGGTCTCCTTCACGGTGTTGACCAGTTGCCGCGCCTCCTCGACGGTGTGGCACATCGGCTTTTCCAGGTACACGTCTTTGCCGCTGTCCATGGCCTCGAGCGCGATTCTGGCATGCCAGTGGTCCGGTGTGGCTACGATCACAGCGTCAATATCGCTGCGGTTGATGATCTCCCTGTAATCCAGGTAGCCATCGCAGTTGTGCGCTGCCTTGTTGAGTGTGACCCTCTTTTGGTAAACGTCACACACGGCCAGGATCTGGCAGTTACCCTGGCCTTTTCCGGCCGTGGCAAATTCCTTTGCAACGTAGGTGCCGCGTCCACCGCCGCCGATCAGCCCGATGTTGATGCGGTCGTTGGCGCCAATCACCCGGCCAGCGGCCGCTTTACCCGGTCGCGCGGCAAGCGCGCTACGCGCGGCGCCCAAGGCCCCTGCGCCAACCAGGAATTCTCTGCGCTTCATCTCATCTTTCAACATAGTATTTCCTTTCCCAAAGCCGGCCCAAAACCGCAACGCTTCGAGGGGATGCCCTGACTCACGCTAGGTTGCAGTGACAGAACAGCCAAGTACAGTTTACTACAAATCTCTCATGCCAGCGGCAAAAATGAACTCGTCCTGACTCGTCCTGGAGAGGTATGGAGAGGTGTTCAAGGTTTGCATGGGACAGCAGCACTAGTTATCCCCACCGGCCGAGGCGGGATTCCGCTGGACAACATTAGGGGAGCTTTCCGGTGCGCGTACGAAAGCCTGCCACCAGACCAACAGGCAAAGAAGGTGACAGAGGATGATGAAGAGGTTGGCAAACGGAACTATGCTCTGGTTCCAGCCGCGTAGCTGGTGCCCTATCGCTTTTCCGGTAGTGAGAAGCCCTAGACCCCCAGCGATGAGGAGCATTTGCAGCGACCGGCTACGGGAGCGGATCAAAGCGGTCCAGAGTACGAAGTTTAGCAACGCGGAGTAGAAACTGAGTTGCCCCGCAAGAGCGGTCATCCATTTGGTTGGCTTCGCGGTGGCGGAATAGTTCATGGCAACCGACGATAACGAGACAACCACCGCTACCGCAGTAATCGCCACAGTTATCCAAATCCTCCGTTCATGCTCCAAAGCCCGGTAAATCAGCGACAGCATCAGGGCAAAAATGAGTACCTGCGCGCCAGCCTCATTCACCCAATAGAACATAACGTACCGCTCCCCGGTTAGG
>JAENWC010000545.1 GCA_016650235.1 Terriglobia bacterium | reverse complement strand
TTTCGCTTCTCACCCCTGCCTTTGGGGCTGACACCAGGATCGCCGTCATCGGGTTGCTGCATTCCCACGTCTGGGGCCACCTGGGCAAGATGGTGGGCGGTGATCCCGCTAAACTGGTGGGCATTGCCGAAACCAATCCGGAGCTGATTGCGGAGGCCAAAAAGATGGGCGCCGCTGATTCCGTCTTCTTTACCGATGCCGCCCGGATGCTCGACGCGGTGAAGCCGGACATCGTGTGGGCCTTCACTGAGAACGACAAGCATTTGGCCGTGGTGGAGTTGTGCGCTCCCCGGAAGATCCACGTGATGTTCGAGAAGCCGCTCGCCTCCACCTTCCGGGACGCGACGGCCATCCGGACCTTGGCGCGCAAACACGGGGTTCAGATACTGACCAACTATCAGATGGCCTGGTGGGCCTCCAACTACACGGCAAAAGCGCAGGCGGACGCCGGGGCCATCGGAAAGCCTTGGCGGCTGCGGGGCATTGTGGGACATGGCGGGCCGGGCAGTCAGGGCGCCCGGAGCAAATACTTTTTCGACTGGCTCACCGACCCGGTGAGGAACGGCGCCGGCGCACTGATGGACTTCGGCTGCTACAACGCCCTATGGAGCCTCTGGTACATGGGACGCCCCGAGAAGGTCTATGCCCATGTGAATCACCTGCGTCCGGAAACTTTTCCGAAGGTGGAGGATAACTCAACTATGATCTTGTCCTATAAAAACGGCGTGGGCCTATTTGAAGGCAGTTGGGACTTGCCGCGAAGTTTTCAGGAACTGGAGGTGTTCGGCCTGAATGGCAGCCTGCAAATGACCAACGGAAAGGTGGAACTGCGCAAGGGCCGGGCGGCCGGAACCGCAGTGGAAGTGGAAACGTTACCGCCGGAGCGCAGGGAGCCGATCGCCTACATGATCCATTGCATCCGGAACGGGAAGCAGGTGGAAGGGCTGACCGCACTGGACATCAATGTCGGAGTGGTGGAGATTATTGAGGCGGCCAAGAAGTCTGCGGTTACCGGGCAGGCGGTCCGATTGCCGTAGCGCGCGTTCATATTAATTAGTTTTCATTCAAAGAAATATTGGAATCTCTACAAAAACAACGGAGATTTACAAATAGCAGGTAGGGAACTACCAACGGTTTTGTACTACTTGCTAGCAACCTCCACTCGGCACCAAACGAGTAAGCAGTTGATTTTACGCGGATTGGGTGCACACTAAGCCGGGCGTATCACCTGTTGGCGATCTTAGCCACTGGAAAATTAGGAGGTGAAGGAATCTCTATTATATACAGGGAGATTGCACCGCCACTGAGTGGCCCGGCTGTGGCTTTTTCCAGTAACTAATTGCATATCAATACTATAGAAAATTTCCAGGCGCCACACCGCGACCTGGAAACTATAAGTGGTGTTTAAGATGAAGTTGTATGTTATTATCGGCCTGTAGGTATTGCAACAGGGTTGAAAAGCGTAGCTTCTCAAGTTGGATGGGGGGGCTAGAGTCTTCAGGGATCGTCATCCAGCAAAAAACTGACCTAGAAAGCCGATGGCAGCCCACGCCGTGGGTGGCGTAGCTGCGCAGCGAGACAGTTAAAAAGGAGAAAGCATGAAACCCACTTGGCAACCGCGCATGGGCGTATTTCACATTCTAGTCCTCATCGGACTTAGCATGAGTCTATTTGCGCAAGAACGTTTTGGTGCAATCGACGGCACGGCCACGGACTCCAGCGCCGGTGTTTTGCCAAACGTGAAAGTCACCGTTACCAACAAAGCTTCGGGCCGTATGCTTGAAACGACCACGAATGCGAGCGGTGAATTCCTGGCGCGCAATCTCGAACCCGGCCGCTACTCGATCAAGTTTGAGTTGAAGGGGTTCACCACCTACCAGGTAGGCGAAGTGAACCTGCTGCTCGGCAAGACGCTTGTGGTGAACGCGCCCATGACAGTAGCGGGCACGGACCAAGCGATTCAGGTGACCGATGCCGCGCCGCTGATCGACACCACCAACACACTGATGGCCAACAACATCACGGCGGAAGAATTTGGCCGGCTGCCGAAGGCGCGCAGCTTCCAGTCGCTCGCGCTGGGATCGACGTCGGTAAACTCCGGCGAAATCGAAGGCGGCTTCCAGGTGAACGGCGCTTCCGGAGCCGAGAACAACTTCACCATTGACGGGATTTCCACCAACAGCCTTCTCAACGGCCACTCCCGGCAGGATGCTGTGTTTGAAATTCTGCAGGAAGTTCAGGTGAAGACCGGCGGAATCTCGTCCGAGTACGGCGGCGCGCTGGGCGGCGTAATCAGCGCCGTGAGCAAGTCGGGCGGAAACGCCTTCCACGGCGATGTGCACTACTACTACTCCGGCAGCAAGCTGAGTGCGTCCAATCGCCAGCGCCTGCTGCTGAGCCCGTCCAACGACACCACGACGGCCTACTACCAGGACGAGAAGCAGAGGAACAACTCCAACGAGTTCGGCTACACCCTCGGCGGGTACTTCATCAAGAACCGGCTGTATTTCTTGAGTGCCGCCTCGCCGCGTTTCAACGACCGGACCAACAACTACAAGTTCTCGAATGGCACGGAAAACGGGTCCATCGACCAGAACTCGACACGTCACATGCTCTTTGAGAAGGTTTCCTTCGACATCAAGAGCAACCTTCGCGGCAGCGCCCACTGGCTGTGGACGCCCACCAAATCCACCGGCAGCCTCCCCGGCTATGGCGGCGAGTGCTCGAACTGCATCTCTTCGTCCCTACGGGCCAACGAGGTGCGAAAGACGCTGGGCTTCTTTGCCCCCCAGTCCAACTATGGGGCCACGCTCGATTGGGTGGTTACTCCGACCTCGCTGCTCTCGGTACGCGCCGGACGTTTCTGGGACAACTATAAGGACACCGGGTTGCCGGACATCACTCCGGTGAGCTACTCGACACCTTCTATCGGGCTGGCCGGGGTGCCGGCCAATCTGCTGGGAGCGACAGGCTTCAATAACACGCCTCGCCTGGCGCGTTCGCGGTGGGACATCGTGACCCGCAGCTACATTCAGGGCGACTTCAGCAAGAACCTCCGGGCGCTCGGTTCGCACGACCTGAAGATCGGCGGCGGCACGCAGAAGAACGTGAACAACGTGCTGCAGGACTATCCGACCGGCGGCTACATCAACATTTTCTGGAACCGCGCGTTCAGCTCCTCTGTTCCGGGCGTTACGAGGAACGATCGCGGCGAATACGGATACTACGAGTATCATGAGTTCGGCACAGCAGGAACCTCTGGCGCCAATATCCACAATCTCTACTTCCAGGACAACTGGCGCATTCATCCGCGCCTGACCCTGAACCTGGGACTCCGCCTGGAAGCCGAGCGCATACCCTCCTTTGCCCGAAACACCAAGGATTACGCATTCGAATTTGGTTGGGGACAGAAGATCGCACCGCGCTTGGGCGCATCGTTTGACGTGTTCGGCAACGGCAAGATGAAGATCTACGGAAGCTGGGGCCGTTACTACGATTGGGTGAAGTATGAGCTGGCCCGCGGCACCTTCGGCGGCGACTACTGGCGGGTGCGGTACCGTTCGCTGGATACGCCGAACGTGTTCGATCTGAACAGCAAGAATATTCCAGGCCGCAACCTGTGGAATCCGGCCGGCACGGACGCCTTGCGTAACCGCCGTGTGACTGGCTTCGACACGATCGATCCCATGATCGAGCCGATGGGAAGCCAGAACATGAGTTTTGGCGCCGAGTACGAGTTGGCGCACCAACTGGTGTTCCGCGCCAGTTATGTGCGGAACAGCCTGATCCGCACCATTGAGGACCTGGGCGTTCTGATTGATGGTGATGAGGTGTACTACTACGCCAACCCGGGCCTGGGCGGTGCGCTGGAAACGCCGACCTCCGGCGCCTCCAAGCCGTTCCCGACTCCAAAGGCGGTCCGCACTTATAACGCAATGGAGTTCCAGGTTACCAAGCGTTTCGGCTCGTGGTTCGGCAGCGCCAGTTATGTGTATAGCCAACTGCGTGGCAACTATTCCGGTCTCGCTGCTTCGGAAGAGGTCGCGACAGGAGCTGACGGCGGCGGCATTTTTGGCGTCGACCAGCAGTCCACCGGCGTGATCTCCCGGCCGGGCAGCAACGCCAACCGCGCCTGGGACATCGACGAATTGCTCTACGATTCCAGGGGCAACCTGGATCCCCAGGGTCCGCTGCCGACGGACCGGCCGCACGTGCTCAAGCTATATGGGTCAAGAAGCTTCAAGTGGAGCGAGAAAATGGCCACCGACATTGGCGGCTTCTTCTACGGCGGCTCCGGTACGCCGTTAACCACGCTGATGAATACAACCAACGGCACGCAGGTGTTTGTGAACGGCCGCGGCGATCTGGGCCGCACACCGTTCCTGACACAGACGGACATGATGGTGGGACACGAGATCTCTGTTGCCGAGGGCAAGAAGCTCCGCTTCGAGTTCAACGCGCAGAACTTGTTCAACCAGAAGACGGCTCGCAGCAAGTGGACGCAGTTGAATCGCGGCCGCACGAGCGCCGAGCCAAACCTGGGGGCCATCGACTTGGCCCAGGGTTATGACTACAGAGCCTTGATTGGGCGCACCTCGGAAGGCCAAAACGCATTCAGCCCGCTGTTTGGACAGGCCGACCTGTTCAACGTGGGCTTCGCCGGCCGGTTCCTGGTGAAATTCATCTTTTGAGGACACGCGCAAAACGGAGCTGCCCGCCGCGAACCTAAGCCTCGTGTTCCTCTGGGGTTTGGCGGCGCGTCGAGCGCCCTTTGCGCTTGATGGTGACCTGTCCCCTGTCCGGATCGAGAATATGGAAATGATAATGGTATTTGCACGTCCCACACCACACCCGGCGCACGCGCCACCAGGATTAGAAACAGGTCAACCTGTACCGGGGTGCGCAGCCAAATACTCCTGAGCGATCTCGTGCTCGCGATCTCCGGGAGGACAGCCCTCGACGGGAACATGGTTGGCTTTGGCCCAGGCCCCGGAGCCGGCGGCTGAACCGGCCCGCCATACGCATCAGGTGAGCGTTATCGAGGTCCGCATCGTCACCCGCCAGGGCACGCCACCAACAGCGAAAGCCACCGCCCATCAAGTCCTCTTGGGAAGTACGCATGCAAGACAATGCGATCCACGCAGTCGTAACTGCCTTCCATGAGATCTTGGTATTGCTCACTCAACGGATCCGCCATGTGGCAATTGCCTAAACGCGGCATCTTTGGAGACTACTCAGCCACATGCGATTCCAAATGCCCTCTGTGATGCTGCCCCGAAAGTCGGCTGCGCCGGGTTAGGGCCTTCGAATAGGCCGACCGGCGGATCACGAGCCTGAGGTGCTGAAATCCCGCTTTCTTAATCCCGCGAGACTAGGCCTCCCACCATGCCATCCCGGCATGCCGGGCACCGTGAAGTCGTGACCAGCCCTAAGAACTGAGCAACACCTTGCGCCCGGCCAGCATCGCCTGATTAGCCAAGTGCGGTCCGGCGACAGCCTGCGCGGCGATCTCCACCGTGCAGTTGGGGTCTTGCCGCGATTTCATACAATCGAAGAAATTTTGGATGTGTGTCTGCATGGGAACCGGCGCGCTTTCCTCATGCACCGGAAGAGCGTCGCGTTTCCATGGCTCGGCGAAAACCTTGTAGCCGGCATCGTCCAGGATCATGGTGCCGCGATCACCCATGAAGGTGATGGACCAGCCGTTCTGGAATGAGTTGGCGTAATCCAGCGTCCAGGTGGCCATGCAGTTCGGGTATTCAAAGATGGCGCTGAAAACGTCCGGATGCTCGGCGCCCTCCATCTTGGCGACATAGCCATGGCACAGCGCGGAGATGGGCGGACCGGAGCCGGTGAACCACTGGACCACATCCATCAGATGGGTGCCCTGGTCGGTCATGTTGCCGCCGGCATAGTCCCAGAAGTAACGCCACCGGCGGAAGCGCATGGGTTCCAAATCGCGCCGCTTGGCCGACCCCAGAAAACGGGACCAGTCAAGTTTTCCAGGCAGCGGAGAGTTGTCCAGTTTCTTTGAGATGTTCCAGTGCCACTGTGGCTTGACCAGCGTGATGCGGCCGAGCACGCCGTCTGCCACCAGTTTCCGCGCCTGCATGATGGCCGGAGCGCTACGGCGCTGCATGCCCACCTGCACCACTTGTTTGCTGGCGCGAGTAGCTTTGATAATGCGGGCGCTCTCCTCCAGGCTCTTCGAGAGAGGCTTTTCGAGGTAGGCATCTTTCTTTGCATCGAGCGCGGCAAACAGCATCGGAGCGTGGTGGTGGTCAGGAGAGGCTACGAGCACCGCGTCGAGGCTTTTCTCCGAGGCCAGCAGTTCCTTATAGTCGACGTAGGTGCGCGCCTGTGGAGCATCTTTCCGCGCCAGCTCCAGGTTCGGTTCATAGACGTCACAAAGGGCCACACAGGCAGCGCCCAGTTTCTGGAACTCCCGGCTGACATACCGGCCGCGGCCCCCGGTTGCGAGGACGGCGTATGAGATCCGGTCATTGGCGCCGAATGCGGTGGAGGGGACAAACATCGGAGCCACCGAGACAGAAGAGAGAAAACTTCGGCGGGAGGATGTCATAAGAAAAATACTCCTTTCATCTGTTCAGACTGCGCACTTCACAGGCGCTACTTCATCACCGTAACTACGCGGCTAGGATAGCCGGACTGGACCACGTGCCGCTCGCCGATGATGCGAAAATCGCATCCCTCCAACAACTCCGGCATGCGCAGCTCCACCTGCTGGCCCCAAAAAGCCGGCGCCATTCTGGTGGCCACTTTGTAGAGCCGGTTGAACACCGGTCCGTTTTGCCCGATCAGAACCATGGTAAATGTTCCGCGATGTTTCAGCACGCGGTGAAACTCGCTCAAGGTGAGCAGGATGTCGTCGGTGGAGAACAGTTCGAGCATATAGCAGCAAACAATGGAATCGAAAGTGGAGTTCTGGAACGGGAGGTAGCGCGCGTCACCAGCCTGGCATTCGGTCCAGGCGCTGGGAAAATCGCGGCGCACCTGCTTCAGTGTACGGGCAGCCATACGGGGGGACAAATCCAGGCCCACGGTCTTTCCGCCCGGATTGGCCCGCACCAGGCGGCGGAACATTTCGCCGGATCCGGTGGCCACCTCCAGCACACTCATCCCATCCCGGATTCCGGCCGATTCGAGTACCCGTTTATGAGCTCGGGAATGAAAGCAGTAAGTGGAAAGAGGGTATATGGTGGAGAGGACGTCGTAGACGCGGCGCGTGCGCGCTGCAATGGTCTCGCGGTCCCGGGTGAGCGCGACGATTTCGTAATCCAGCTTCTTGAGTAATTGCATGCAGGTCTACTCTGTTATTTTATGACGCCCGGGCCAGGTCCGGCACCTTCAACGGAATTTCAATCCCGGTACGAGTGCCTTCTCCGGCTTTGCTGTCGATCCACATCTTGTAATCAGCCCCAAAAAGCACCTTCAACCGCTCATTCACATTAGACACGCCGATTCCCTGGTGGAACAGGTTGGCCAGGTGCGATTCAGGAATGCCAACCCCATCATCCTCCACCAACAGGTTCAGGCGGCCCTCGGAGGGCCAAACCCGTAACCTTATCATGCCGCCGTCCACTTTGCTGCTGAGCCCATGCTTGAGACTGTTCTCAATGATGGGTTGGAGCATCATGCTGGGGACCAGAGCATCGAGTAGAGCGGGGTCCACTTCCTTCACAAAGCGCAATTTGTCTCCGAACCGGACCATCTCGATGGAGAGGTAATCGTCAATAAAGGAAAGCTCTTCACGGAGTGTAGAGAAATTCTCATAGCGGCGCAGCAGCCGCCGCAGGATGTTGGAGAGCTTCTGAATGACGCCGCGGGCCGATTCCGGATTGGTTCGGACCAACGCGGTGATGGAGTTAAGCGTGTTGAAGAGGAAATGCGGATTGATCTGAGAGGTGAGGGCGCGCAGGCGCGTCTCCTGAAGCAGGCGTTGTTGGTCTACCAACTTCTGTTCGGTGCGCGAGTTGCTCCAGATCTTCAACGGAATCATGACGGCGAACATGGTGGCCACCCAAACCGAGATCCAGTGGCCAGGGTGGGCGTTGGGATCGGTGGGATAAAACGCGAAGATGGCGGCCCCGGAGAAAATCCGATACCCGGTCAAGCGGAGAAATTCAACGGCCAGGATCACGATGAGGAAGAACAGGTGAAAGAGAGTTCTGCGATGGTCGGACCAGTGGCGCACCACTCGAAACAAGGTCAGGTCCAGGAACGGTGAGAGCCGCCAGACCTCTTCCTGGTCTGGAGCGGAATCCCGCACCAGACCGCCGAGCACGCCTACGCCCGCAAACAGCGGCATCGTGAGCAGTTCCCCGGAGAACATGGCCGGCAATGCGATCAGGACCCCGCTGGACAACCCGGTTACGTAACCGCCCACCACGCCGGCCAGCAGGCATCCCTCCAGGCCCATGTCCGCTGCCTTATAGCCGCCGGTGAGCACACGTACCGCGACGCCTCCTCCGAACACAGCGCTGAAGCTGGCGGCGAGCATGAGCCGCTCAAATAGAGTGCGATCCTCCTTGAGTAGCGTGCGTTTAAAAGCGTCGAACCGAACCAGCAAACTGGCCACCGAGGCGGCAAATGCCAGCTTTACCAGAAGGACGACCAGGTGTTGTTCCACAATGTATGGTCTGGTGACCATTATAATAAAGCGATACTTGTCCAGTCAGACCATGAGCGTGATCAAGGTGGCCGAAGCCGACTTTCCGACCCGGTTTGGGCTCTTCCGGATCTATGGATTTGAATCCGGCGCCTCTGGCCCCTCTGACAAGGAAGAGGCCGTTGCGGTGAAGATGGGCGACCTGACCGGCCCTCCGCCTCTGGTCCGCATCCATTCCCAGTGCCTCACCGGCGACGTGTTCCACAGCCTGCGCTGCGATTGCCGGGCGCAACTCGAACTGGCCCTGGAGATGATCGTGGAAGAGGGCCGCGGCGTGGTGATCTACGAGAAGAAGGAAGGCCGGGGCATCGGGTTGCTGAACAAGCTGCGGGCCTACGAGCTGCAGGACCAGGGCGCGGACACGGTGGAGGCCAATAACCAGCTTGGCTTCGAAGCCGATCTTCGCGACTATGAGCTACCCGGAGCAATTCTGCGGTTCTTCCAAGTTTCCGGAGTGAGGCTCATGTCGAACAATCCGGAGAAGATCCAGGCATTGGTGGAAGCAGGCATTCCAGTGACTGAGCGCGTCCCCTGCCAACCCGGCGACACGGAACAGGCCCACCGGTACCTGTATACAAAGAAGAATAAGTTGGGGCACTTGCTGGACGGCTTTTGAGACAGGCTGGAGGCGCTAAGGAGCGGATTCATCCTCCCCTGCCTCTTCGCGGCGTTTCTCTTCCTGGTGGTGCCGGACGTCTCTCCCCTGAGTCGCGTAAATGACCTCCTCGGCAATATTAGTCGCATGATCCGCAATTCGCTCCAGGCTCCGGGAGATGAGGATGAGCGGAAGCGCGCTTGGAACCGCATTCGGATCCGACATCATGTGCTTCCCGAGCTCAAGGGAAATTTCGTCTTTGAAAGCATCCACTTTGTCGTCCGCGCTTAGGACCCTTTGAGCCAGTTGCGCGTCTCGGCGATGAAACGCTTCCAGGCTCTCTCTCAGCATCTCGCGCGCGACATCGGCCATCGACTGAACGTTCGTCGAGATCTTCAGCGGGGGGTGCTGCAGCAAAGAGGTTGCACTCTCGCAGATGTTCACGGCTTGATCCCCGACCCGTTCCAATTCCCCTGCAATCTTCGACGCCATGATTAGCAACCGCAAGTCAGCCGCGACGGGATGCTGAAGCGCCAGGGCGCTGATGACCCGCTCATCGATTTCAATATGCAGGTGGTTGACTTTGTCTTCCTGCCGGAAGACCTCTTCGTGCCCTCCCGCGTTCCGCTCCAGCAGGCACTGCATCGACTTGGCTACCATGCCCTGCGCAACGGCCCCCATGTGGAGCAGCCGGGAATTGCACTCCGCGATCTGATCTTCAAAATGACGGCGCATACTCACTCCTTTCATCGCAACCAGCGCGCGCACTCACCCATTGGGGTGGTTCCGAGAGTGCCGGTGCCGGCGGCCGTACCTGCGGCCAGCCCAGGATCGCAGGGCGCCGCGGAATCCAAAATCGCATCGCCGCCACGATGCTACTCGCGGTGGAGGCCGCCGCCAACCGCACAGGCAGACAGAAGGCGCACGCCGAGGGCAAAGCTAAATCCA
>JAENWC010000544.1 GCA_016650235.1 Terriglobia bacterium | reverse complement strand
GTGCATGTCTCACTCGGAGCAATCGTCATGAGTTATGCATTGAAGATCGCACCAGGCGTCAACGAGGAATCCTACGCCTCCTCCGGCGAGCAGAGTGTCCGGCCGAAACCGGATGGACGAATCAGTGCGGAGTCCGCCCTGGAAGAGGGTCTTGCCGCGGCGGCCTTGGCCGTGGGCGATTTCAAATCGCTCCTGCGCCACTGCTCGCACCTGGTACAGAAAGAGTCCGGCCACTACCCGGCATGGTTCAACCTTGGTTTCGCCCGGCACCAGGTGGGGGAAGCCGAGGAGGCCGAGTTTGCCTATCGCCAGGCGCAGCGGTTGCGGCCCGAGGCTCCCGAGCCTTACCTCAACATGGGACTGTTGAAGCATTCCCAATCCGATTGGACTGGCGCGCGCGAGGCCTATGAGCACGTGTTGCATCTGGATGCCAATCACAAGACCGCGCTGTGGAACCTGGGACTGGTCCTGGAAGAAGAGGCAGCGCATCCGCAAGCGGAAACTGTGTTTACCCGCTTGGTTGAGTTGGAGCCGGATCACGGCCAGGCGTGGTTTCGCATTGGTTCATCTGCTATGGCCGCCAGGATTTTGAAGCCAGCCTGGACGCCTTTGCGCATTGCCTGCGGTTGCGTCCGGATTGGCTTGAGGCATCCTACAATCGTGCGCTGGCCTGTCTCGCGTTGAATCGCCAAGAGGAGGCGCTGGCGGGTTTTAAGCGCGTGCTGGAGTCCCAGCCTGATTCCGCCGAAGCTCTGCTCGGGATGGCCACCACGGCCGCGGCGTGCGGTGATATTGAAACCGGATTAAGCATCCGGAACCAGCTCTGTGAGAGCGGCCAGCACCACCCCGAACTCACCTTCAATCTTGCCCTCGATCTGGACCGATGCGGCCGCACCGAAGAGGCAATGCGTCTCTATTGTGAAGCGCTCAAGGAGCGTCCCCTGTTCGCCGAAGCGCTGCTCAACCTCGGTCATTTGCTCGAGCGTCAGGGCAACCGGGATGAGGCCCGGGAGTGCTGGAAGCGGGCCCTGGATTTGAATACTAGATTACGCGCGGGGATACTTTTCGCCGAAATGAGTGGATGGTTTTCAGGATGACCTTCTGGCGCGGCGGGCCGGAGGAATGCGCCGCGGGCGGCGCCTACTCGCGCACTATTCCTTGACGGTCGATCCCAAAACGGCCCATCCAAAACCAGGCTCCGCCGAGAAAAAACGCCACCGAGATCCATTGAGTGAGGCTGAAGGGTCCGGCAAATGGGTTGGGCTGATCGTGCGCGCGGAAAAACTCGACCAGGAACCTGGCGGCTGAGCTGAGCACGAGGTAGGCGCCGATCAATGCGCCAGGCCGGCCCCGCCGCCTGTTGAGCCAATACAGCAGAGCAAAGATGACAATCCCCGAGCCAGCCTCGTAGAGCTGCGTCGGATGAAGCCCGACCCCCAGCGGAACCCCCACCAGACGATGCGCTTCCGGATCGCGAAAAACCACCGCCCAACCGCGTTCACACGCTTCTCCCCAACAGCATCCGGCCGCAAAGCAGCCGAGCCGTCCGATGGCCTGCCCGAGTGCGAGTCCGGGAGCGAAGCTATCCAGCGTCAAGGACACCGGCAACGCCTGCCGTCGCATGTAAAGAAAACCCACGAGCAGGGCCGCGATCAAGCCGCCATAGAAGACTCCGCCGGCCTGCAGCGTCGCCATGGATAGAATCTCACCGGGGTTCTTGATGTAGTAGTTCAGGTCGAACAGGAACATGAGCAGCTTGGCGCCGGCCAATCCGGAGAGGGCGGCATACACTCCGAGGTTGGTCACCTTCTCCGGATCCAGTTGCCGCTGGCGCGCCATCTTTGCCGTCAGCCATAGAGCGGAGAGAAACCCAAGCGCTACCAGCACGCCGTAGGATGGAAGAAAAAAGCTGCCGATGGAGAAGATTTTAGGAAACATGTTGTGTGACGGGCTGCCGCGAGCGCCAGAGGTCCAGCAGCAGCATACCCGCTCCAATCGTGATCGCGCTGTCGGCCACGTTGAAGGTGGGCCAGTGGTAGGCGCCGATATAAACATCGATGAAATCGGTAACACTGCCGCGCATGAGGCGATCGCAAACATTTCCTACCGCCCCTCCCAGCACAAGACTCAGCGCGGCCTGCTGCAAGCGATCCGATGCGCGTCCCGACACCTGCCACAGCATTGATCCGATCAGGACAGTCACAGCGGCGGACACGCCGATCAGAAGGAACTTGCGGGTGACCACGTTGGCGTCCGCGAATAGACTGAACGCCATTCCGGCATTCTCCGTATGAATGATGTTGAGCAGCCCGGGTAGGATCACCCAGGTGTCGAACGTCCCGATGCGCGATTCGATCCACAACTTCGAAAGGCGGTCGAGCAACACAACGATTGCCGATCCAGCAAAAGGAAGCAGCCGCCGCTTGATGTCCATCATGCGGTTTGGCCCGCCAGCATCTCCACGACGGCTTCGGCGCAAGCCTGGCACACGGTGGGCAACCGAGGATTGGCTCCGGTATCGCGGGTGTACTTCCAGCACCGCTCGCACTTCACGCCGCCAGCCCGTTCCACACGGACAGAAAGGCCCGCGGCGGGCTGGCTCTCCAGGGCTACCTCGGACACGATGAAAAGAGCCGCCAGATCACCGCCGTATTGATGGAGCAGCGGCGCCACATCGGAGCCGGCCCGCAGCACCAGTCGCGCCTCCAGCGGCGCGCCGATGAATTTTTCCTGGCGCGCCACTTCGAGGCTCTTGAGCACGGTCTCGCGCAGTTCCATCAACTGCTCCCAATTGGCCGCTCGCGCGCGGTGTTCCGCGGAAAGGCCGGCGGTGAGCTCTTCCGGATCCGGAAATAGCGTCAAGTGGACACTTTCCGGCGATCCGGCCGGTCTCCGCGTATGCTGCCAGGCCTCCTCGCAGGTGAAGGTGAGCAGTGGCGCCATCAAACGCACCAGCGCCAAGTGGATCCGGTACATGGCGGTTTGGGCGCTCCTGCGCGCGCGCGCGTTGGGCGCGGCGGTGTAGAGCCTGTCCTTCAAAACGTCGAAGTAGATGGCGCTCAGGTCCGTTGTGGCGAAATTATACAGAGCCTGATAGACGCGATGAAAAGCGAACTCCCCGTACCAGGCCCGGCACCGCTCCACCAGTTGCCCGGCCCGCGTGAGGATCCACTGATCGATCTCGAGCATCTCCCCTGCCGGCACCATGTCGTACACGGGATCAAAGTCATGCAAGTTTCCCAATGTGTAGCGCAAGGTGTTGCGCAGTTTCCGGTAGGCCTCGGTCAGACGTGTAAGGATGGTGTCCGAGATCCGCACGTCTTCGTGGAACTCGACGGAGGTCACCCACAACCGCAGCAGTTCGGCGCCATGCTGTTTGATGATCTTGTCCGGCTCCACCACGTTTCCAATGGACTTGGACATCGCTTTGCCTTCTCCGTCCAGCGTCCAGCCGTTGGTGGCGCATTCGCGGTACGGGGCGTCCCCCTTTAAACCCACGGCCACCAGCAGAGAGGAATGAAACCAGCCGCGATACTGGTCACCGCCTTCCAGGTACAACTCCGCGGGCCACTCCAGTCCGAATTCCTCGTTGAGCACAGCCAGATGGCTGGACCCGGAATCAAACCACACATCGAGGATGTCTTTCTCCTTAGTGAACTCGGCGCCGTTGCAGTGGGCGCAAGAGGTTCCCTCCGGCAAAAGTTCCTTTGCCGTTTTTTCGTACCATACGTCGGCGGTTCCGGTCATGAACTGATCCACAACATGGTCCAGCAGGGCCTTTTCGGTCAACATCCGGTTGCAGCCCGTGCAAGTGAACACCACAATCGGGACGCCCCACATCCTTTGGCGCGAGATACACCAGTCGGGCCGCGACGCGATCATATTGTAGATACGATCTTCCCCCCAGGCGGGCATCCATTTAATGCGGCGGATGGCGGCGAGCGCTTTTTCACGCAGGCCGTTCCTGTCCATGCCGATGAACCACTGTTCCGTGCCGCGGAATATGGTCGGCCGGTGGCAGCGCCAGCAGTGCGGATAACTGTGATCGATCTTTTTTTCAGCGAGCAGCGCGCCGCGCTCACGCAACAGCTCGATTACCAGCGGGTTGGCCTCCCAAACGGTTTTGCCCACTAATGTTTCGGGCAACCGGCCCACGGCATTCTCTGTGTGATACAGCCGCCCGTCGACGTCCACCGGGCAATAGACATCGAGGCCATACTGCACGCCGACTACGTAGTCTTCCTGGCCGTGACCGGGGGCCGTGTGCACCGCGCCCGTACCCTGTTCCAGCGTTACGTGATCGGCCAGAATGCCGCCCGAGTCGCGTTCGATAAACGGATGCCGGAAGACGGCGCCCTCCAGCTTCCGCCCTGCAAACCGCGCCAGTTCCTCAGAAGATTCCCAGCCGCACGTCTCTTTGGTAGCCTGCACAAGATCGGTGGCCACCAGGTAGACATCGGAACCGGGCCCATTGGATTCCACCGCCGAGTACTCGAACTTGGGATGGTATGCGATGGCCATGTTGGCGGGAATGGTCCACGGAGTTGTCGTCCAGATGAGGCCGTACACGTTGCGTCCGGCCAATGCGGCATCGAGCGCGCCCGCATCGGAGGTAAGAGGGAACCGGACCCAGATGGATGGGCTCGAGTGGTTCTCATACTCCACTTCGGCCTCGGCCAGCGCGGTGCGGCAGCGCATGCACCAGTGCACAGGCTTGAGCCCCTTGTACACGTAGCCCTGGTCCAGGAAGTCAACAAAAGCGTGCGCAATCACAGACTGGTACCTGGCGTCCATGGTGAGATAGGGATGATCCCAGTCCCCGAACACGCCCAGGCGCATGAAATCTTTCTTCTGCAGATCGACGTACTTCTGCGCGTAGGCGCGGCAGGCTTTCCGGATCTGGGCCGGTGTCATCTGCGCTTTCTTGGAGCCGAGTTCCGCGTCCACCTTGATCTCGATCGGCAGCCCATGACAGTCCCATCCGGGTACGTACGGCGAATCGAAACCGGACATCGTTTTGGACTTGACAATAAAGTCCTTGAGCGTCTTGTTGAAGACGTGTCCGAGGTGGATGTTGCCATTGGCGTAGGGCGGACCATCATGCAGGACATAGCGCGGCCGTCCAGCCGAACTCTGGCGGATCTTTTGATAGAGCCCGCTTGCGCGCCATTTTTCCAGGAGTTTGGGCTCCAGTTGCGCCAGATTTGCCTTCATTCCGAAATCGGTCTTAGGCAGGTTGACAGTTTTCTTCAATTCAACTTGTGAGAGGTCCATCGTGAGTGTATCTCTCCATGTTATCCGACAATGGTTATCCGATGCCGCGCGAGAATCTGTGCTGTCTCCATGATTCGAATTCCGGTGGCAGGGTTCTCGACGGCCCACAACAGTGCGCCTATCATCTCCTGCTGGCGCACCATGCCCAGCCGCATGGCCGTTTGCCGCGTGGCCTGAATCCGCTCCAGTACCCGATGGAGCGGCTGGAGCAGCATCGGCCACCAACGCCCGGGCCCCAACACATATCAGGGCCGGAGAATGGTCGCAGAGAGACCGGAATCGCGCAGCAGGTCTTCGCACTGGGCACGCACCCGTATGCAGGCGCGCATGATGGGTGCCGGTTGCGCCACGCTCACGTATACGAAGTGGGAAACACCGGCGGCGCACGAGGCCTCGATAGAAGCGCAAAGGGCGCTCGACGCGCCACCAAACCCC
>JAENWC010000543.1 GCA_016650235.1 Terriglobia bacterium | reverse complement strand
GACCAGGGCGGCGCGGCGGCCGGGAATCCAGGCGGCGGTGAGTCTGAAAGCAATGAGGATTGTCACCGCGATTGCGAGGCTGAGCATCGAAAGTTCTGGCACATCCAACAGTAGAGTTTGCAGGTAGCGCGAGGCGGCGTAGGCTCCGGCGCAACCGAGCAGCGTCCCGGCCGCCATCCATCGCATAGCCTATCCCAGGACGAGACGGGTGATGGAAGAAGAGGTTGCACCCAGCGCCATGCGCACTCCGATCTCGCGGCGGCGCTGGGCTACCAGAAACGATAGGACGCCGTAGATACCAACGGCGGCCAGCAGAAGCCCCATCCAGGCAAACAGTCCGACCAGAGTTGCAAAAGGAGATGATTATGCCAGACGAAATCAGTCGCATCGACTACTACTACCTCACCGTGCCCGACAAACCCGGGGAAGCAGCGCGCATCCTGTCGGCTCTCCATCAGGCCGGGATAAACCTACGTGGCGTCTCGGCGTTCCCACACGGGGCGCGCAGATCCCAATTGGACTGCATCACCGAGGATAGCGCCGCCTTTGCGAAGGCCGCCAAGACCGCCGGACTCAAGCTGAGCAAGAAGAAGAGCGGGTTTCTCATTCAGGGTGAGGAGCGGCCTGGGGCGGTGGCTGAGATTGCAGGGAAACTCGCCCAAGCAAACATCAACATTACATCGTTGCAGGCATTTTGTGCGGGAGCTGGGCGATACGGCGGGATGCTCTGGGTGAAGCAGCCGGACCTGCGGAAGGCGGCCCGAGCGCTCGGCGTCGGATAAAGGCCATGTCCACTTCGTTTGTGGCACGCGGCGGCCCACGGCCCTGTTGACGTTACCGCTGCGCAGGTCACGCGGCGTATTTGAGTGGCCGGGCGCGCTCGATCCGTTTACGTTCGCGGGGCGAGTGCATCGCTTCCCACAGATCGCTGCGCCGCTGCACGTTCAGCCAGAAATCGGGGCTGTTGCCGAACACGCGGGCGAGAATGAGCGCGGTCGGTGCGGTCACGGCCCTGCGTTCGTTGCACAGTTCATTGACGTGCTTGCGCGGCACACCCATCGCTTCGGCCAACGCAGCCTGCGTCAAGCCCATCGGCTCCAAGAACTCTTCGGTCAGAATTTCGCCGGCGCTCGCCGGCTTGCGTTTTGTCGTCAGCATTGCTCACCTCACAGATAACCATGGTTGTCCAGATAGACGCCTGCCGCCTCGCTTCGGCCGCCATCCCAACGAAAGATGAGCCGCCATTGTTGGTTGACGCGGATGGAACGAAAGCCCTCCAGATTCCCGCTCAATTTCTCGAAATGGTTGCTGGGCGGCACGCGCAAGTCCTGATCCGTCGTTGCATCGTCGATCATCTGGATTTTGCGGAACAGCCGGTTTTCGAGATCGGGTGGGATTTTCTTGGATCGAATATCTTCGACGAAGAAGCCCCGTAACCAGTCATCCCGAAAGCTCACGATCATTCCGCGACTCCATTATGACTCAATGTACCACTCAACGGTACATATTGCAAGCCTTGCTGCCCGAGGTACCTGAGTTGCCCGAGGTCGTTGCCTGTCGCCGCGCGCGCCCTTCACAATCCGCGTTCGGCTCATACTCATCGAGGGGCTTCACACGGCCCGGCGGAGATGCGGGTCAGACCGCGATCGAGCGAAGCCAGGGCTTCCGCGTCGAGCGGTGGACCATCGTCGCCGGCCGCATAACGCAAATCCTCCAGCCAATGGCGAGCCGGTTCCGCTTGATCCTCCGGTAGTTCATCGACGAGTTGGTGAAGGGCATCCTTCGTGGTCGTCTAGGCGATCACTCCCGTCACCGGGCTGCTCGCGCTCGCATACAACTTCTTCTCCATTCGCCCCGACTCAAACGCCAACCGTCCCGCCTGAACAGCCAGCTTCATCGCCTCGGCCATCTTCTCCGCATCCCCGGCTGCCGCGATGGCAGTGTTCATCAGAATCCCATCATAGCCGAGCTCCATCGCGAGGGCGGCATCGGATGCCGTACCCACTCCCGCATCCACAATCAGCGGCACCTCAGTGATCATCTCGCGCAGGATGCGCAGGTTGGACATGTTTTGAATTCCCAGCCCGCTTCCAATTGGAGCCGCCAGCGGCATCACCGCGGCTGCCCCGGCATCGATCAGCTTCCGGGCGTTCACCAGATCATCGGTGGTGTAGGGCATCACCACAAACCCCTCCTTGGCCAGCACCCGCGTTGCCTCCAGCAACCCTTCGTTATCCGGGAACAAAGTACGCTCGTCTCCGATCACTTCCAGCTTCACCCAGTTCGACAGTCCCACTTCGCGCCCCAATCGCGCTGTCCGGATGGCATCATCGGCCGTGTAGCAGGCGGCCGTATTCGGCAGAATAAAGAATCGTTCCCGGTCAATGTAGTCGAGCAGGGACTCTTTGCTCTTGTCCGTGAGGTTCACACGGCGCACCGCCACTGTCACCATGTCCGCGCCGCTGGCTTCGTGACACCGCCTCATTTCCTCAAACGTACGGTACTTGCCGGTCCCCACAATCAGCCGCGACGCAAATCGACGGCCCGCAATCACTAAAGATTCGCTCATATTACTTATTGTAGATCCGCATCAACCGGTCAAATCCAGCACAAAACGCTCCATCACGATGCGATCGTCGGGGCGGGTGTCGCGGAGATCCTTATCCGCGGCTGCAATGCTGATGAGCGCGCCGCGCATTTTGTCCGGCGTGAAAGCCGCTATGGTCTGCGCGATCTGATCGGCTCGCGAGGGCCACATGGGCACTCCCATCTTCGAGAAGTACCCGCGGATCTGCTCGGGTCCGCGCATGCCGGCTTCGCTGGCCGCCAGCGCTTGCCGGAACTGTGTTGCCAGAAAAGACAGGGCCAGCGGCAGATACTCGCCCTCTTTCACCAACGTGTCCAGCACATCCAGGGCAGCGTCCCGGCGTTTGCCCGCGAGCGATGCTACCAGCGCAAAGATCGTGGTGGCCCGAGCCTGCGGCACCATCTGCGCGATGTCCGCCGCGGTGATTGCGCGGCCCTGGGCATACAAGGCCAGTTTCTCCATCTCTGTGGCGATGGTGGCCGCTGAAGCTCCAGTAGCCTCGACGATCAACTGTACTTCAGCGGCGGCAATTTTCAAGCCGAGTTGCCGCGCCAGATCCTGAGCCAGACGCCGCGCTTCCGTCTCGCCGAACCGGGGAAACTCCACTACGTTCCGGATGGGTGAATAGAACTTCGAGACGCGCTCCTGCCTGGCCTTGTCCTCCCCATCGAACTCATACCGGGATGAGTCGAAAACGAGCGCCACACCGGGGGTGGGGTTGGCCAGATATTGGACCAG
>JAENWC010000542.1 GCA_016650235.1 Terriglobia bacterium | reverse complement strand
TCCCGCGTAGGCCTCCCACTGAAGAAAATCGCGCGCGCGCTGGCTAGCTTAGTCTAATCGACGACCGGGACCAGTTTCGATTCGATGATCCGCTGGTCGGAAGTCAGGAGCCGAAGGCGATGGATGCGGGCGGTGGAAACAATCACCCGGTCCGCCGGATCTCGCAGCGAGCCGCCCAGTGCTGCAACTTCCTGGGCGATGTCCGAGGTGAACGGGATGATTCGGAAGGCGGGATTTTCGTCCAGTTGGTGGAACAAGTCATTCAGGCCCGTGCTGATCCGCTGTCGTCCCTCGGCGAGCATTGCGATTTCGAGCAAGCTGATGGCGCTGACCCCAACGCGCTCTCCGTGCCTGATGGCTTCTTCGAGAACTCGGTTTTGCTCCCGCGATAGCTTCTTGGGATTGGAGAGCCAGCGGACCACAACGTGGGTATCCAGGAGGAATCGCGGATTCAACTGGCCAGTCCTCAATCCCGCCGGAGCGCATCCCAGAGTTCCGAGGTATCGACATTTACAATATCGCCAATGATCTTGACCTTTCCGGCCAAAATACCTTTAGGCGACTTCCATGTCTGTTTCTTGGCAGGCGAGATCATTGCTACCGGCCGCCCGCGCTTGGTTACCGTGATCGTGCCGCCTTGATTCTCAAGTTCATCGAGTAGAGCCAGACATTTGGCTTTGAACTCGGTGGCGCCGATAAGCCGCGTCTTCATGACTTCATCATACTCCAGATCGATATGGTCACCTGACCAGTGCGCGCACATCCGCAAGCCGTAATGTCATAAACTCTCAGGCATGCGCTATGTCTTTGCCCTCGCACTACTCTTAGGCCTTCCCATTTCCGCCCAGATCGAAAACAAGCAACGTGCCACCCTTGCCGAACTCCTGCGCCTGCTCCGCCCCAGCCACGTCCCGCCCGACGGCCGCATCAATGCACACGACAAAACCTGGGAAGACTGGCTGCGCCGTACCGGGGAACTTCCGCCCGATTTCGATGCCCTCCCCTCCATCCCAGGCTTGCCCGACCCGCTCCTCGGAATCACCACCCCCGCCCAATGGGCCGCGCGCAAACCGCACCTCCGGGACCAGATCCAGCATTGGATGTTCGGCAAGTTCCCGCCCAACCCGTCCAACCTCCGCGCCACCGTCACCGCATCACGCCGCGAAGGCCGCGTCACGGTTCGCGAAGTCCTGCTCGCGTTCGGACCCAATCACCGCGGCACGCTCCGGATCGAACTCATCATCCCCGACGGCAAAGGCCCCTTTCCCGTTTTTCTTACCAACCACGGGCACAACCGTCCCTGGATCTACACCGCGGTCCGCCGGGGCTACATCGCCTGCGTCTACCACGCCACCGATCCGCGCTACGGCAACGGAGACGACTCCGACGCATGGGTGGAAGTCTATCCCGAATACGATTTTTCGGTCCTCGCCCGTTGGGCCTGGGCCGCCTCCCGCGCCGTCGACTACCTGGTTACTCTCCCAGAAGTGGATAAATCCAAAATCGGACTTACCGGACATTCCCGCAACGGCAAACAGGCGCTGCTCGCCGCCGCCTTCGACGAACGCATCGCGGCCGTGATCCCCTCCAGCGGCAACAGCGGCGAATGCGACCCCTGGCGCTACACCACCGAACCCTTCGCCAACGAAAGCATCGAACTGCTCGCCGGAGCACAGTCTCACTGGTTCCACCCGCGCCTCCGTTTCTTCTCCGGACGCGAAGACAAACTCCCCGTCGATCAGAACACTCTGCTCGCGCTGGTGGCCCCGCGCGGACTGATGCTCTACTCCGGCTATGCCGAATCCGCCGGCAACCCGGTTGGTTTCGAGCAGGCCTACCGCGACGCACTCCGCGTCTACCGGTTCCTCGGCCGCGAGCAGAACGTCTGGCTCCGCCTCCGCGACGGCGAGCATGCAACCACCGCCGGCGACATTGAATCCTTCATCGATTTCTTCGACTCTGTCTTCGACCGCCGCCCGCGCCCCAAAGTGGAGACGTGGATCAACGGCTACACCTTCGACAAATGGCGCAGCCTTTCCGGAGAATCCATTGACCCTCGCTCCTATCCCGTTCGCGATTCCAAGATCTCCGCGCTGCCCACCGGCAAACTCAGGAAGCAGATCGAATGGGCGCTCGGCGAGGAGCCGCCCGGCGCGCCCAACATGCAACTGCGCGCTAATCCGCTGGAGGTCTCCTCAGTGGAAGGCTGGCTCGCCGGACTCTTTCGCCGGCCCTCCGCCGACTCCGCCGTACGCGACCGCATCACCAAGGAAGGCATGGCCTGGACCGAGGTCCCCTTTGGCGACGGTCTCAAAGCCGACCTCTTTTATCCCGCCGGCCACAAATCCGGAAAACTCCCCGTCGTCATCTGGCTACACCCTTACACATATCAATATGGATGGTCTATCTACGCGCCCTGGACCTCCACCGGGAACGACGCCCGCATGGATCAGCGCCCCACTTTCCCGAGTCTGGTCAAGCGCGGTTTTGCCGTCCTCGCCTTTGACCAGATCGGATTCGGAGCGCGCGTTCTGGACTCGAAGGAATTCTATGAGCGCTACCCAAAGTGGTCGCTCATGGGAAAAATGGTCTCCGACACGCGCGCTGCCGTGGACTCGCTCACCCAACTGGATCTCATCGACCCCTCGCGCATCTATCTCATGGGTTACTCGCTCGGCGCCAAGCTCGGACTGCTCACCACCGCACTCGACCCCCGCATACGTGGCCTCGCCGCGGTTGCCGGCTTCGACCCGCTCCGCCTCGACACACCAGACCGCGGCGTCGAAGGCATCCGTCACTACTCGCATCTCCACGGGCTCATGCCGCGCTTAGGCTTTTTCCTCGGCGCCGAGGCCCGTCTCCCGTTCGACTTCGATGCCGCCCTGGCGCTGGCCGCTCCGCGCCCGGTCCTGCTCATCGCTCCCACCTTGGACCGCTACGCCCGCTCCGCCGACGTTAAAGCGGAAGTCAACGAAGCACGAAAACGGTGGGAAGTACTAAGCCGCCCTGATGCCCTCACCTTCGAAACCCCAACCGGCTTCAACCGCTTCCGCCGCGACACGCAGGAACGGGTGTTCACCTGGCTCGCCGCTAACTGAAAGGCAAAACTGAACCTCCACAGGATTGCTCCCATGCTGGTTTCAGTTTCTTCCTTCCCAGGGATTGATTACGGCCGCTCCACCGCGAGGCCGAAATCGGTGCGAAGCACCTGCGCGGCGGCGAGTCCCGCACAGATCCGGCGCGCGATCTCCATCTCCTTGCCGCACGACGGTCTGCCGATGCGGCGCAGCCGCGAGCCCAGACCCAGACCCGCGTTCCGCGACATGTCCGGCGTTGATGGCCAACTCTCGAATGCCGTACCGTTACGCATTCCCTAACCCGGCACAGCCGGGAACCAGACAGGCCGGAACGCCCAAAGTTGGGCACACCGTGGAAGTGAACTGATGCTCCCAGGATCGAACAGCCGATCCTCGTCGTGTCTACCCGCCAAGCGTGAGCTGAACACTTAGCGAACCGCGATAGTGATTCCTTCTCCGGAGCCGATCCCGCCGGCGTTGAGTTGAACAGCGGCATCGCCCGGGGCTACGCCGGCCGGCATCTCGAAGTTAACCTGATAGAGTCCGGCGAAGCCCGGGGCAATGCCCGCGAAACTCACTCTCGCTTGCACTCCTCCCACCAGAATCTGAACTTCGGATGTTGCACGCGAGAGGGAGACCTGGCCTGAACTAACGTCCGGCGTAGTCTCGCCCAACCCCGTGGCATAGAGCAGGACTGTGTCGCCGGAGCGGACCGGATTAGCGGCGCTGATCAGGCTGAAATTGGAATGCAACGCGGCGGCCGCCCCCGTGCCCTGTTGAGTCTGGGTGAAGATGGAGGGAACAGAGGGCGCGATGCTGATACCCTCGGAGTTGCTGAATGCGTTGTTGCGGAGTACCACCACGTCGGCATAACTGAGGGTCGCGGCCTCCACTGGCATTTGAAAATTGATCTGATCGAAGTCGACTCCGGCGTTCACCGAGATCAGGGGAGCTTTGATACCGCCCACCAGGACCTTGACACCCGCTAAGCTTCGGGGAAGGGGAACGGCGGATGCGGAGGCAGTGGCCTCGGCCAGATCCGTGCCAAAGAGACTGAGAATGGCTCCGGGCGCCACTGGTGTGACTCCGGAGGCGAAGCTGGCGGTGCTGACGATGCCTTCGGGGAAGACGGTGGGAAGGGGATCGACGGACCCTTCCACGTCTCCGCCTGTGCTGATCTGGAGCACATCGCCGTCCACGGTGTAAGCGGAGGCCACCAGAGAGACAGGGCCGCCGGCGCGGGATAGGAGTCTGCCGGTGTAGACGCCTTGGCTGAGCTCAATCAGCTCAAAGTCCGGCGCGTCACCACTGACGGCCAGCTCGACCCGTGCCCCAGTCACTGGAGTTCCGTCCGCCTGGAAGAGTTTCACGGTGACCGGAGTAGGAGCGTCGGCGTAACTTACGAAGTCCTGTGCCGGCTGTAGGAACAGGCCGTGCAACCCGCCTTGCGCGGAGGCCGTGGCGGCGGCATTGGCGACGGTCAACACGACGTTGAGAGAAGTGGAGAGGGCCGTCCCGCCGGTGGCCTGGAAGAATATTGTCGTGTTATATACGCCCGCGGCCAACCCCGCTGTGTTGGCGGAGAGAGTGATGTTGGTTGGAGCAGTGCCTGTTGCCGGAGTCACCGTCAGCCAGGGAATGGAGATCACGGACTGGAAGGGGATGCTGGCGGCTCCGCGGGCTTCCAGGTTGAGTTGTTCCGATGGCGGGTTGGCCGCGTTTCTGGTCGCATGGATAGTGACGCCGCCACGGTTCAGCGAGAGCTTGGGCGTTTCCGGATTGACTCCGCCGGCCGCGTTCACCCTCAAAACGACCTGAATATTTCGCTGTTCGCTCACCGCGCCAGTGAGAGTGATTGTGATCAGGCCCGTGTAGACACCCGGGGCAAGCCCGGCGGGATTGGCGGTGGCATTGAATCCGCCGGGAACAGCTCCGGAGCTGGCGGAAAGAACCAGCCAGGGGCCCCCCGTGGCAGTTGTTCGCGTGGCGCTAAAGGAGACTCCTGCCGTGTTCGAAGTCAGTTGAACAGGGACCGCCGGGAGAGCCATCACTCCGCCGGTGCTGGAAAACTCGATTGAGCGCGGCGTGATTTGGACGGCGGAAGGACCGCCGCCCGGCACTCCGGGTTGGGACGATGGATTTGGAGATCCGACGACGCGGTAGAACACGCGAGCCGTTTCGGTGACCCCTCCGGAAGTCACTTTGACCATGCCCTCGTGATGCCCTGTGGCGGGCAGATTACCCGCAACCAGAGAAAGCTGGACCGTTGCCGGCGTTTGTCCGCTACCCGGCGTGACGGCCAGCCAGTTAACGGAGGACATTACTGTCCAGCTCTGTTGTGTGGACCGGGTTGTTTTAATGTTCAAGGTTTTTGGGCCGGGAACTGCGTCACCTGGATGACGCACGAAGTTGAAAGCCCGCGGGTGAATGGCGAGGAGGTTGGAATCTTGCCCTTGCCCTTGTCCTTGTCCTTGGCCCTGCCCTTGGCCCTGTCCTTGGCCCTGTCCTTGGCCCTGTCCTTGTCCTTGTCCTTGGCCCTGTCCTTGTCCTTGGCCCTGTCCTTGTCCTTGGCCCTGACCGCCCCCGCTTCCAGGAGCTTTCACCTCGATGGTGACGGGAATCGGGACGCTCTGGCTACCGCTGGTGACAGTTACAGTCCCGTTGTAATTGCCAAGTGCAAGGCCAGCGCCGTTGGGGGTGATGGTGATCAAGCCACCCGCTACATTGCTGGTGATCTGAAACCAGTTTCCTCCTGATGGAGTAGAGATGGAGCGGCTCGCCGTCCACGCGGGAGGCCCACCTCCTTGCATGGAAACATTGAGGTGTTTTGGCTCGGGATTGGCGCCGCCTTGATTCATCCTGAACGAGACGGAATTGGGCCGGACCTGGAGCCCTCCTGGCGCTCCAGGGCTGCCAACAATTCGCAGAAACGCTTTTACAAGGATGGCCGGCGACCCAACTGGAGTGACGGTTACGTCGTTTTGATACGTCCCAGCTTGCAGGCTGCCTCTATTTGCGGTGAGCGTCAGAGTGCTGCCGCTCAGCGTGCCTACATTGAGCCATCCGCCGCCGGAAACGATGGTGATGCTTGTTGTGATGCTCAAGGCGGGTCCAGGGGGTCCGGTGCGCTTCACCTGCACCGAGCGAGTTTGCGAAGTCTCATTGGGGGAAATGGTGAAGTAGACCGTGTCCGGACTGATCTTAATTTTAGTGCCCGGTCCCGTTCCGGGAGGGGGACCTTGGGCCAGTGTAAGAAAAGGAATGGCCACAGTCAGGGCCAAAGCGAGGCGGGTAAAGAGTTTCATGATAATCTCCGTTTGACTGTTACGATGATGGCAATTGTCCTGCCATCGTTGGCTTAGACGTAACTGAATGAAAACATTAAGGTGGCAGTTTGGAAACCCGTCTTGATCCGGTTATTTTGGGCACATGGTATTGTGCCTTTTCAGTGCCGTGCCCGGGGTAGCAGCCTTGCCACATTGAAACCCAGACCCACCCGAGCCGTCGTCAGACGAAACGGAACGCTGCGGGCGACGGCCAAATGCAGAGTGAGCGCTGGGTGTAATCGAACATAGGACCAGACGCTTGCTCCATGGTCACGCAGATCCTGCGCGGAGACTTCGGCGATGGTGCCCTGCTCAAACACAGGTGGCTCGTTGGGTGGCCGGTTTTTGGGGCCCACACGTTTTCCTGGTCCTGGCGGCGGACCTTGAGTCGGTTGCGGCTGGGCAGGCTGGTTGGTTGGGGCCGGTTCCGCGCTCACCCGGCTGATTACCGACTGCGCACCTAAAGGACGAAGGGCGAAACCTCCCGCGCCTATGACGATCCGGCGGTGAGCCTGGAACTCGATGCCGGAGGTCAGGTGGGCGGCGTTCCCATCTGAAATATAGGGCCGCTGGTAGACGACGTTGTTGAAGACGGAGTTCGCGAATCCCGGACTCACAAATACCCTTACTTTCCCTGGCTGCCAAGCCAATTGCGCGACTCCGTCGAAGGTCACTTTGCCTGCGCTCAAACCGAGGGAACGGTTTCCGGTGGGCACGCCCAAAAGGATGCCGCCGCCGATCTGGAAATCGCCGATATTGCCGAACAGGTGGCCATTGGCGAGCAGGTCCCCGATTCCCCCGGAAGAGGAAAGAACCCCGGAGTTTCGGTAAAAGGGGACGGTAAGCGTCAAGACGCCATTCCGGGATTCCACGCCGATCTGCGGCGCGGCCGTGTAGAAAGTTCCGGCGGAGTTGTGGTCCACGCTGGTGCTCAAGTAGAGTACTGGCGCCACCGAAGATGGGGCATCCGGGCGGTCGCCGGTTTCGGAGAGGCTCCGCTGGATGGCGGTATTCAGCAGGCGGGCCTGGAGGAGAATCTCCTCGGGTGGATAGCCTGCCTGTTCGAGTTGGGACTGGAACAGGCGTCCGTAGGACTGCCCGGTTTGCCTGCTCAACAACGCCAGCCGGTTGCGATGGATTTTCAGGTGGCCGGCGATCGCCGCCGCCGCTGCGAATTTCCTGTCAGGGTTGGCCGCATACGCGTCGATCTTGTCGATTTCCTGCTTGAGCTCCGGATTGCCGGCTTGTGGAAATGCTCCCGCCGGGGCCAACAGCGCAATTGCGGCGAACATGATCAGGGAAATCACGCGTTACTCGCAGTTTAGCGCGGTGGCCCAGGCCTCCGCCGGAGCCCAGGCGCGCTGAAGGGTGGATTGGAAGGCGGAACACCGGCGGGTCTCCCCAGCGCCTTGCCGGGAGGATCGGATCTTGCTTGAACGGCCATGGCGCGCTCACGGCCCAGCGCTCGTCCGGGGCTGGCGTCCGCTCTTTCGGAGTTTCCTGCAAAGCGCTGCGCCAGCGCCGGGCGGAAACCGCGGCGTACAAAGGTGCGCTGGCCTGCGCCTATGATGACCTCGTCCCCGGCCAGATTGATATTGGAGACGCCGACCAGACCCTCGTCCACCGCCACAAGGGTAATATCTGCTTCGTCCACAAATACGCTGAAGGTAGTCCCCCGGACTGCAATGACGGTGGTGGGGGTGGTGAGCTTATTGGGATTCGGCCGGCCGCTGATTTTTTCAATGTGAACCTTGATTGAGCCGAGAAACAAATGGAGCAGATCGCGCAGATCACCCGTACCGCCATTGAAAACAACGTGGGAATCCGGGTAGATGCGAACTGTTCCTCCCGACCCGGTTTGAATCACTGCTTCGGAGTTCTCTCCGGTGATGAGTTCGTCTCCCACCCGGATCGGATCGTTAATTTGGAGGGAGGCGGAGGGAGCGGCTCCACGCTTCAGTGAAATGGCGCCGGTAAGGCTGGCCAGCTTGGCGGTTTGGGAGAGGGCCGCTACAGGCAGCAGTGTGGTAAAGAAGGCGGCCAAAAGAAGAGGGCGGACTGACACACTCATGGCTGACTCTCCTGGAGGCAGTTTGGCTGCCAAACCGTCGAACGTAAGGCAAACCATTCAAGGAACAGGAGACTCACAGTTCCGGGCCTGGGGGCGACTGGGGCGTTTCGGGCCCACTACTGTGCCCGGTGGACTCGCGCTGAAACCGGGCCAGCTTCTTGTACAGTGTCCTCCGCTGAATGCCAAGGATCTCGGCGGCCCTTGTCTTGTTGCCGCCTACTTCATCCAGCACGCGGAGGATCTGCGAACGCTCGAGACCGGCGAGCGTATCTTGTGGCGAACCTGCGCCCGGAGTTCCCAACAGCCGCAGGATGTCGGATTCCGAGACGGGCCCAGGCGGAGTTGATACGGCAAGACGAAGAATGATGTTGCGGAGTTCGCGCACATTGCCCGGCCAGGAATGGCGTTGCAGAGCCTCTAACGCTCCGCCTTCCAGCCACAGTTTCTTGCTCGCTTCCTTGGCTGCGGCGCGGAGAAACTGCTGAACCAATAGGGCTATGTCATCCTTTCGTTCCCGCAATGGCGGCACGTCGATACGCAATACGTTCAAACGATAGAAGAGGTCTTGCCGGAAGGTTCCGCTACCCACCATCGACTCCAGGTTCCGGTTTGTGGCGGCGATGATGCGCACATCGGCCTTGCGCGGGGTCCCAGCGCCTACCGGGCGGTACTCCTTGCTTTCAAGGAACCGGAGCAGCTTGGGTTGGAAATCGAGCGGCACCTCTCCGATTTCATCCAGAAACAGTGTCCCGCCCTTTGCCGTTTCCAACACTCCTGGCCTGTCCTGCGTCGATCCCGTGTAAGCACCCCGCAATGCCCCGAAGACTTCCGATTCCCAAAGCGTCCCGGTCACCCCACCGGCTTCGACGGGGAGAAAGGGTTTCTTGGACCGGCGGCTGTTGTCATGTACTGCGCGTGCCACCAACTCCTTCCCCACGCCGGTCTCTCCGGCGATCAAGACAGTTTCCTCGGATTGGCTGCAGCGCGCGATGTTCTTGAAGACATCGACCATGGGAGCTGAAGATCCGATGATTTCGCCGAACTCCTCTATCGCCGGAGCATGAGCGGCAGGCTCGGTCACAACGATGGATCTTTCAGCCCGGCGCACCACCTGCAGGAGAACGCCGAGGCCGAAGGGCTTGGCCAGATAATCAAACGCCCCGAGTTCCTCGGCTCCGACCGTTGTGCGCACCGATCCCCGCGCGGTCATCAGAATCACCGCCGTATCGGGGCGCGATACCCGGGCCTTGGCGAGAATGTCGATGCCCGTTACTCGATCCACATAAATATCGGTGATCACGATCGGGTATTGTCCCGTACTAACCGCCTCCAAAGCATCGGCGCCGTCATTGATAATTGTCACGTCGTAGCCTTGCGCGTCCAGATAAGCGGAGATCATCGTGGTGAGCGATTCATCATCATCGACGACCAGTATGGGAAGTTTGGTCATTGGGGCAACACCATAGTAAACCGTGAGCCGCCTCCGGGTTGGTTCTCGACGACGATACGCCCCCCGTGCTGGTCTACGATTTCGCGGACAAGGGCCAGACCGATCCCGCTGCCGGGTTCCTGGCTTTCCCGATCGCGCTTGAGCCTGTAGAACTTCTGAAAGATGCGCGTTCTCTCCTCCGGCGCAATTCCGTAGCCCTGATCGGCGACGGATATCGAGACGGCAGCTTTGGCGCTGGTGGCTGTCACCTGGATTGCAGTGCCCTTTGGACTATATTTGATCGCATTCGTCAGGAGATTATAGAGCGCAAATGAGAGTAAGTCGGCATCGGCGGCAACGGTCAGGGGTGGAATATGGGTGTGCAGCACGATTCTCTTGCGTACCGCCAGCAAGCTGGCGCGTTCCACAACTTCCTCGCACAATGGCGCCAACGGAACGGACCGCTTCTGAATCTCGAGACCGCCGGCTGCCATTCTTTCCACGTCGAGGAATGTTTGAATGATCGTGGACAATCGCTTTGACTCTTTGTGAATCAGCCCTGCCACCTCGATTCTCTTGCCCTCGGAAACACACGCTTCGGATATCATTTCGCTTGATCCTTGGATGGCTGTGAGCGGGGTTTTGATTTCGTGCGCGATGGACTGAACGCGGCGGGCATAATCTTTCCGCCGGTCCTCGGCGCGGCGCAGAGCCAGGGAAACGCCCGCATATTCCATGGCAACGGCTGAAGCGGCCGTCATCGAGAATACGGCAAGAAGGGAAGCCACCGGCCATAGGTTGCCTTTCCCAAAGGCCAGAAGAGAGAAAAACGGAATGGAGAGGGCCACAACAGCCAGAGAAAGAATCAGCCGGATGCCGCTGAGATACCTGACGGCAATCAGGCAGACAGCCACGAGGAGAGCGTAGCCTGCACACTGGACTGTGACGCCAATGGGAACCAGGAAAGACTGGTCGAGAATGGTGCGCAGTATGTTGGCATGGATCTCGACGCCGCTCATGCCTTGGCCCTCGGAGAATGGGGTGAACAGCCGGTCCCCACTACCCTGAGCCGTCACGCCGATCAGCACGATCTTGTTCCGAAGCCGCTCCGGAGGCACAAGCCCCTCAATCAGGCTGGAAAAAGAATACCGTGGAAAGGTAGCTTCGGGTCCGGCATAGTTGACGAGCATGAGACGATCTTCCACATCGGATGCGGGGATGCGTGCGGGGCCGAGTTGGAGCGAGTCGCGGGACTCCAAGGGCTTCTCCGACTGTAGGCTCAGCCGCGCCGCTTCGAACGCGAGCGCCCACAAACGCAGTTTCCGGCCTGCTTTGGCCAGAAGAACGCTTCTCGCCACGCCGTCCGGATCCGGTTGCGCATGGACGTGACCAAGGCGGGCGGAAGCTCGGAAGGCGGGTAGCGGGAGAATCCAATTTGCTTGCACCGTGGGTTCGTTTTCCAGGGCCGCTCCGAGCACGAGGCTCGGAAAGCGGCTCAAAGAGCTTGCAAGAGCCGAGTCCTGATCCGCCGAGGTTGATTCCGACAGCAGCAAGTCGACCACCAGCACACGCGGCGGCAGCGAGGACAAAGCGTCCAGGCCTCGCGCCAGCGTAATGCGATTCAGTGGCAGCGGCCCATACCGGGAGGCCGTTTGATCGTCAATCGCGATGATCGCAATGCCGGGCACGGTAACTGAGACGGCGGGCCCGCGAATACGAAACAGGAGGTCATGGCAGGAAGAGTTGAGCTGCTGCACGAACCCGTTCCAGGCAACCAGCGGGGTAAGCACCGCGAAGGCGGCAAGAAAATAGATACGGGCTAAGACATTTCGGCTGATGTTAGTATTGTAAGAAATCGGCGGGCAAACTTTGGGCCCTGAGCGAACTGTCCGAACAGGATATCTGTTCCTCCCTCCACGCCATGGACCTCGATCCGTGATTTTAGCAGCCCGCGTGTACAACATGGCGCTTGACGAATTCATGAACTGGTTCAAGCTCGCGCCGCGCCCCAGCTTCAGCAAGGCGACCGTGTGCGCCTGGCCGGTTTCGACGACCATGAAGGGGCTTCGCTACCACGCAATGCTCGCCGTTCTGTGGGCTGCGGGACGGCCGTTGGTGCTTCGTCGATAGGAAGGGCAAGCACGGCCGAATGCGCACCGTGCCGGTGCCGGCATGGACGAAAGCGGCGATCTCGTCCAGGGCACCCGGATGACGGAAAAGGTGGGCTGGCAGATGCTGAAGCAGTACGCAGAAGCAGCCGGGGTCGTTAAGTGCCAGCCGGGGCTATGAAGATCGTATTTATAAGCTCGCGGTTTGTGGGGTCACAGCAAGCGGCGTAGCTCGTACTTCGCCCGCCTTTCGGATTGCGGACGAGAATGCCACGTTCGACGAGTGGCAGAATGTCACGGAGGGCGGTGTCCTGTGAACACTTTGCCAGCTTCGCGTATTTTGATGTCGTGAGCTTGCCCTCAGACCCGTCAAGCAGCCGGTTGAGCACAAGGCGTTGGCGGTCGTTTAGGGGAATGGTAGCGAAAGATTCCCAGAAACGCGCTTTAGCCAGGACGGAACCGAGAATTGTCTGCGCGCCGTCGATGGCGCGGCCAAGACAGCCGAGGAACCACTCCATCCAGTGGGTGACGTCCATCGTACCTTTCTGCGTCTGTTCCAGGATGTCGTAATAGGCGTTGCGTTCCTGCCGGATTTGCGCCGACATGCTGTAGAAACGCTGCGGACTGTTTTCTGAGCGCGCCAGGGCGAGATCGGCGATCGCACGCGCGATCCGGCCGTTCCCGTCGTCGAAGGGGTGTATCGTGACAAACCAGAGATGGGCTAGTCCTGCCTTCAGAACCGGATCGATGCCGGTGCCCGCGTTGAACCAGTCTAGGAATGCCTGCATTTCCCAGTCGAGGCGGCCGGCCTGAGGCGCCACGAAATGGATGCGCTCCTTGCCCATGGGACCAGAGACGACCTCCATCGGACCGGTGCTGTCGTTTCGACACGTCCCTATCCTGATTTTGCTCATCCCGCTGCGCCCCGTCGGAAATAACGCCGCATGCCACCCGTATAGCCGCTCCGCGTCGAGCCGCTCCTCATAGCGGCGCGTAGCATCGAGTATCATTTCGACGACGCCGTCGACATTGCGGTCGGCTGGCTTGAGAGCGCCAATATCGATGCCGAGCCGGCGAGCAATTGAAGAGCGGACCTGCCCGGCATCAAGCTTTTCGCCCTCAATTTCACTGCTCTTGAGCACGTCAGCAGTCAGTGTCTGCAGGACAGCTTCCTGACGGAGACTAAAGCCCAAAGCTTCCATCCGGCCAGTCAGTCGTCCTTGACGGTGACGCACGGAGGCAAGAGGTTCGGCGAGAAGTTCGAGATTCAACGTAAACCGTGGCCACTCGGACAAATCATGAATGTACATTCTCCGTACTTCCTGCGGAGATTATAGCCGGAATCGCCCGCCCGCGCAATATTTGACGCACAGAATGCGGAGAATAGCGTTTACATTCTCCGCAAGCATGCCCGTCCCCCCTGCTCCCCGAAGATGTTGGGTACTATTTGGGGAGGGATTGACTTCGACCCACCGTCCACCCTTTGCTTTGGGTGGACCCTCTTAAGTGGCTTCAAATTCTGGTGCGGAGAGGGGGACTTGACGCTTGATCCTGAAATTCGGGAATCGCCTCCGCTACATCGGGCGAACAGGTCGAGACGATGCCAAGGTCGGCGGCCCCCCGGTCGGCCGCCTTCTCCCCCGTTGAAGCGCCGAAAAACAGGTTTATAGGTTGATGTTGCGTTGCCGCTACAGGTCGTCTGGCGTCAGGCCAGTTTTCTTCGCCAGGCCAACCAGGACGCTCCAGGATGCGATGGGAGGTCCCGCCTTGACGTTTGATGCGCCAGCCGATTCGCAGAACCGCCGCCAATGCGCGTTTCGCTTTGGTGGACGGCCAGTTCGGGATGGGCGTGTCAGGCGGCAATAAAGGACACGTTCATCGGGCCGGGAACCGCTTCGCCGTGCTCCAGTCGGTCGGCGATGAGCCGTAGCGCCAGCGCCTGCACGGCGACAGTGGCCTCCTTCTTGGTGCGCCCGTAGGCGGTCACGCCAGGAAGGGCGGGAATGTCCGCGAGCCAGCGGCCATCCTCTTCACGGAAGTATTCGATGGCCAGCGAGAATCCATGTTCCACCGGTGCCTTTGGCATGACTCTATGATGCCATCAAATCGCCAACCTTACAAAAGTGGCCGCCAGCCGTCTTCATCGATCTTCTCGCAGCCTTCCTCGATAACCCGTTCCAACTCGTCGGCTTCTTCCTGCGAGAGGCATCCGGACGTGCGGGCGAGAGCGGCTTGGCGATCTTCCTCGCTGGTCCCATTGAGGCGGCTGACGAAATCGGTGGCGATTTTCAGTTTCTCGGGAGGAAGCAATTTCAGATCCTCGATGATGGCGTCGAGAGGGCTCACATCAATCATCGTAACTGGCTCGGCGCGTTTGTGGCCGCGCCATTCGCGGTAGGCTGCAATGAAATCCTCGACGTCTTCTTCTTCTGGCCAAAAGTCGCCGTGGAGGACGGATACGTCGGTAATTGGCCCGGTGCCCGGCTGGGCGATCAACTCCTCGATGGAGGCGTGGGCGTAGAAATTGAAGCGGGTGTCCTCAGAGTTGCCGGCGAAAGCTTCACCTCATTTTGAGCTTAGCAATTTCAAAGTCTATGAGCGAAAATTCGATTCTGATGACCCAGGCGCAGTACGCGCGGCACCGGAGCAAAAGCCCGCAGTACATCGGCAAGCTGGTGAAGGCGGGCGTGCTGGTGATGCGTGGGCGCCATGGTGGACGCCGTCGCCTCCGATGCCGTTCTGGACGACAAGCCGGCGGAGAAGACCACGCCCGACGGCCAGCCGCCCGCGCTGCCCACCGAGGTCTGGATCAACCCGCCACCGAAGTCTGAATCCGCTCCATCGGATTCAGAAAGGAAAGCTCAATAAACTATGCCGGCTGGCGTCTCAAAACTCTTGACAACTTCCGCGGCTCAACTTCCGCATAACGCGTAACATAAGCCCTTATCCTGAACAGGTACACCGATCTTGCCTCGTTCGACGCAATCGGAATAGCGCGTCAGCGGTATAATCCCTTGAGACTGTTGTGACTAGTATGATCGGCCAGACCATTTCCCATTACCGCATCCTGTCGAAACTCGGAGAGGGCGGGATGGGTATCGTGTACAAGG
>JAENWC010000541.1 GCA_016650235.1 Terriglobia bacterium | reverse complement strand
TCAAACTGGACGAGTATCTCGCCAGCGTCCGCGAGGTCGAACGCAGCATCGAGCGGATGCGAACGGACAAAGACAAGGCCGAAGATCGGGCCCGCGACGCGGGACGCCCGCTGTTTACGATGAAGCGTCCGCAGGATGGGTTGCCCGAAGATATCCGCGATCACATTCGCCTGATGTGCGACATCGTCGCCCTCGGGTTTCAGACCGACAAGACGCGCGTGGCCTCGCTGCTCCTGGCCCGCGACCTGTCCGCGCTCTACTATCCGTTCCTCGGCGTGGGCAAGCAGCATCACGGCGCCTCCCATTACGACACCGAGGAGGACTATCAAAAGATAGTGCATTTCCAAGTGAGCCAGTTGGCCTATCTGGCCCAGCGCCTGCACGCGATGCCGGAAGGGGAGAGCACCGTGCTCGACAATAGCTGTCTGCTGTTTCTGTCGAACATGTGGTCCGGGACCAAGCACGACAACAAGAAGGTGCCGGTGCTCACCATCGGCGGCCTGGGGGGCAAACTGAAAACGGGCAGAGCGCTCGACTATTTCGAATCGGGGGACGACAACCGCAAGTTGTGCAGCCTGTACCTGGGAATCATGGATCGGATGGGCGTCGAACTCGCCGAGTTCGGCGACGCCGGAACCCGGTTAGCAGGTTTCTGAGAATACAAGTCCCAAGCGGCTCAGATTCAGCGAATGGGCCGGATGTCCATGGCTCACCTATGCTAATTCCATTTATTGATCATCGCGCCGGCGTGCTCGCAGTTGGCCATCGAGTTGGGTGAGCCGGCCGGGCCGCCCGGCTCCCTCGAATCCCCCCTCTCCGCCATCCTTTATTGACCGGCCGCGCCGGCGAGCACCTCACGGACGGCGTTCGTTCGCAGGAACAGGTCGCGCAGCGCTGGATCGATGATTCCCACGGCTAAGTCCTGTACGAGCTTCTCGGCGCGCGCGAACGATTCACGGGCAGCGGCCGGACGATTGCGAGCCGCCAGGAGCCGTCCCAGCGCGACATGATTCCGCCATTCGATGAGCGGCATGGGGTGCTTGGTGAAGGGATCGAGGGACCTCGTCAACGCTTCCTCGGCCGTGTTGTGATCGCCGGCCGCGGCGGCGATCTCACCGAGCAGCCGATCCGCGATGGAGATGTACTTGGGTACTCCATTGTTCACGGCGTTCTCGAGCAGCGTGCGGGCATGCTCTTCGGCCCGATCCAGTTTCCCGAGGCTCAACCAATACTCGGACTCGGCCGCACGGTGGCGAATGCCATAGAAACGCCAGCGGTTCCACTTTTCGCGTTCGTACAATGGCTGCACGCCCTCAAGCGCCTCGGCGGCTTTCGCCGGTTCACCGGCCTGGAGGTAGTCGTAAACCAGGTTGATCAGGCCGTTGGATTCGGCTTCGGCGGCGCGCGTCCGGCGCGAGGTTTCGACGCATCCCTGGTTGAATTCGATGGCCTTGGAAAGATCGCCGATCTCCCGCCACACCCAGCCGATCCCGTTGGGCACGCGCGACAGCGCCACACCGTTGTTGTTGAGCCTGGCCAGGTCAAGCGCCTCCTGCATGGAAGCCATGGCCTCCGAAATCCGCCCGCGATTGGCGCGCGTCAGTCCCAGATAGAGCAGCGCCAGCGGCAGATAGAACCCATCGCGGACTTCGGCGGCCACCTGGCAAGCCTCCATCTGGACCTGTTCGGCTGCTTCAAACTTGCTCTTCCAAAAATGCAAAATGCCGCGGTACATGAGCCCCGCCGGCAGTGCCGCCTTGTGTCCGATGGACCTCGCCAGGGGAATGGACCTTTCGAAATAGCTCTGGGCTTCGGAAAGCCGGCCCAAGACAGCCATGTAGACGGCCCAATTGTTGACAGCCTCGGCAGCCAGGGGTTGATTGCCGATGCGCTCAGCCAGCGCCATGGCCGCCTGCCCGTAATGTTCGATGTCGGCCAACTCGCGCAGGTTGTGCGCGACGGTGGTAAGCCCAATCAAGGCGCGGCACTCCTCATCCAGGTTCCCGGCCGTCTGGCAGACGCCTCGCAGGGCGGCATAGTCGGAAAAGGATTCCTTGAGTTGTCCCAGCGCCAGGCGCGATACGGCGCGCTTGCGCAAAAGAACGATTTGCTGGGCCGCCTTGCCTGCTTCCGGTAGTTTGTCCACCAGCTCGAGACCCCGGCCGTAGTAGTTCACCGCCTCGGCGTTGGCGTAGCGTGAAAGCGCGTTGTCGCCGGCTTGGATCAGGTATTGAATCGCTTTGGAGAAATCGCGCCCACGTTCAAAATGGGTGGCCAGAGCCGCCGCCACCCTTGACTGCTTGCCGGCGTAGGACCGTTCCATGATTTCGCCCGCGCGCCGGTGCAGCAGCACGCGGCGCTTGCTCAAGAGCTGATCGTAGAGGAAGTACTGATACAGCGCGTGCGTAAACCGGTACACCGTGGCAAGGGAACCATCCGGAAGCTCTTCTTCGCGTTCCACGCGGATCAGGCGGTGCAGTTTGCCGAGCGTGTCGAGGCGCTCTTCCAGTTCCAGTTCGTCCGCCTCCAGCAGCCCCGCCAGCGTAGTGGACGTGAACTCCTCGCCTTCGATACTGGCATACTGCAAAGTCTGGCGCTGCTGGTCGTTGAGCAGCCCGACTTTCTTCTCGATCATGCTGCGCACGTTGACCGGCGCGTTCAGTTCAATCTGCGCCAGCGGCTGTCTGAGCTTCCAGGCGCCGTTGTCACGGACAATCTCGCCGTGTTCGGCCAGTAGCTGGATCGCTCCTGTGGCGAACAGAGAGTGTCCCTCGCTTTTCTTGTGGATCACCCCGGCCAGTTCAGCCGGAAACTCGTTAGGCGAATAATGCGCGTCCAAATACGCGGCGATGTCGCGGACCACCAGCGCCCCCAGCGCGATCTCCTCGCACACCCCGCGCGCATGCATTTCCGTGTAGCACTTTTTCAGCGTGGGGTTCCCGCGTTCCACGTCTTCCAGCCTGGCCGTGGCGAGAAACATGAGGCGTTGACCGCGGGCGCGTTCGGCCAAGTGGCGCATCATATCGACGCTGGCTGGATCAATCCAGTGGACATCCTCCAGGAACAGCAGCACTGGAGTTTCCGCCGTCAGAGCGCCCATGGCGTCGCCCAACTCCCGCAACATGCGGTCCTTGGTGGCCCCCGTTGCCTCGCGCTTTAACTGCTCGATGGCGTTGCCGGAGAACATCGCGGGAAACTGCAAGCACCAGGTGGGGGCGAAGCGCCGGAGCAGTCCCCTGACGCGCTCCCCGCCCGGTCCTTGCAGTAAACTGCTGACCGCGTCGAGAAACGGCAGATAGGCTTCCCCCGCGCCGTGTTGCTCGACACAGGCACCGCGCGCCAGAAGTAAGTCCGCATTGCGCCGGAGCGCGGTGTAGGCAAAAGAGCTGGTGAGCGCGGTCTTGCCGATCCCGGGTTCGCCCAAAACCATGACCAGGCGGCCCACCCCGTCCACCGACGAGCGGAGCAGTTCGTCCAGCTTCGAGAGTTCCTTGTCACGCCCGAAGACTGCATCCGGTTGGCGCTCCTCGGCCCGCGGCGCGGCGGCTTTGGGACTGCCCTTGAGCCCCTCCAGCGCCTGAAACAAATCCGCCGCTGACTGGAATCGCAGGCTTCGATCCTTGGCCAGGCTCCGGTGCAGAATCTCGTCCCATTGCGATGGCAGTTCCGGACGCAGCACGCTGGCCGGCGCCGGGTGAGCTGTCACTACTTCCCGCAGGACATCCAGAACCGATGAGCCGCGAAACGGGCGAACTCCGGTGGCCGCTTCATAAAGCACGCACCCGAACGAGAAGAGGTCCGAGCGGTGGTCAATCTTTTCGCCCTGCGCCTGTTCGGGCGACATATACGAAGGTGTCCCTAGAATCCTGGATGCCACCGTCGCGTCCATAGAACCGTCGGCATCGGCGAGGCCGGCAAACTTCGCCAATCCGAAATCCAGGACCTTGATTCCAGCCGGAGTCAGCATCAGGTTGGCCGGCTTCAGATCACGGTGCATGATGCCACGCTCGTGCGCCGCGATCAGCGCCAGAGCCATTTCGGTTGCACAGCGAAGAAGGCGCTCGACAGGCAGCGGCCCCTCCCGAAGGCGCGAAGCCAGCGTCTGGCCTTCCACGTACTCCATCACCATGTAAGGAGAACCGTCGTGTTCACCGACGTCGTAGAGAGTGCAGATGTGTGGATGATTCAGTGCCGCGCTAGCCCGGGCCTCGCGCTGAAAGCGCTGCCGGAAATCTCCATCTCCCGCGCATTCCTTGCGAATCACTTTGATGGCGACCATCCGCCCGAGCCGGGTGTCGCGGGCGCGGAACACCTGCCCCATTCCGCCTTCCCCGAGCAGGACCTCCAGTTGGTAAGGCCCGAACTTCGCTCCCGGCGTGGCTTGCGTTTGCGTCGACAGACCGGCCACCAGCGGCTCAGACGGCGCATCGCTCTCCTCGTCAAGAAGAGTTTCCACCTCGCGACGCAGTTCGGCCTCACCGTGGCAGGCTTGGTCCAGAAACGCCCTACGCTGTGGTGAGTTCAGCGTCACCGCGGCTCTGTACAAGGAATCTACCTGGTTGCGTCGTTCACTGGTCATGGGGATACTGGCACCATTGTACCTTGGCAAAAAGCCGAGCTCCGCCATTTCACTACTCACTGGATTCTGGCCGGCACGCCTGCGCATGCAGCCTGATTCGTGTGGGCGCTGAGAAAAGACCGCTATTCGAGGTGAAGTTCCCCAACGCGACGAGCGTAAAGGCGATGCGCGTATCACACCGGCGGTAGCCGGAGTAACCTGAAAGTAGATGAGTTTCGATGACTACAAGGTCGTCCTCTACCGCAACCAACCGGATGGATGGGTTGCGGAGAGTCCCGCGATTGCTGGATACCACGCTTTAATGCCGACGGCCGAAGAAGCCTTGGTCGAACTTGCGGCAGTGTTCCGGATGGTTGTGCATGCCTAGCGCGCGCACGGTCGAATTCCGCCGCGTGGCAGTCACGAGCGTTGGATCCACGAAGACGGCAGCGCAACCACCATCCCGGTGCATGGCGGACGCGAGATCGGTCCACCGTTGTTCTTCCGAATACTGCAACAATTAGGAATCGACGAAAAGCGTTTCCGTCAATTACTGTAAAATGCTGGGTCATCCATGCCATTCACAACTGGCGGCCCAGCGGTTCCTGCTACCCCACGCGGGCAATGCCCTGTGGGCGGTGGTGTGGAATTGGCTGGCCGGGGCGAGGCGTTAGGGCCAGGCGTCGAACTGTGGGCACGGTCAAGCCAAGATCAGCCGCCGCCCTTTCGGCTCGGGAATGAGATCGCCAGTTCCGGAACCTCTGCTACGAACGCCTCTTGGCTCCAATAGATGATGACTTCGTATTTGTTCATAGCTGATCTACCTACAGCGAAGCAGCCATAAGGTAAAATCATTCCATTCATGCCGTTCACAACCGGCGACCGCATCGGCGCCTACGAAATCGTTTCACTGCTCGGCGCCGGAGGCATGGGCGAAGTCTACCGCGCCAAGGACACCAAACTGGGCCGGCAAGTGGCGCTGAAAGTCCTCGCCCCCTCGCTCGCCGGCGACGCGCAGTACATGACGCGCTTCCAGCGCGAGGCCAAGGTTCTCGCCTCGCTCAATCATCCCAACATCGCGGCCATCTACGGGCTGGAAGAGAACGCGCTGGTGATGGAACTGGTGGAAGGCGAGACGCTCCGTGGACCGCTTGCCGTGGAAACCGCGCTCGCCTATGCGCGTCAGATAGCCGATGGGCTGGAGTACGCGCATGAAAAGGGCGTGGTGCACCGGGACCTGAAGCCCGCCAATGTGAAGGTGACCCCCGATGGCGTGGTGAAGATCCTCGACTTCGGCCTCGCGAAGGTGGCCGAGGAGACGGTGACCACGGGCAACCCGGATACTTCGCCGACGCTGACGATGGCGGCGACGCGGATGGGGGCGATCCTGGGAACCGCGGCGTATATTCGCCGGAGCAGGCACGCGGACAGGTGGCGGACAAGCGCGCCGACATTTGGTCGTTCGGCGTGGTGCTGTATGAGATGGTGACGGGGCAGCGGCTGTTCCATGGCAAGACGGTGGGCGACACGCTGGCCGAGGTGCTGAAGAAGGAGTTCAGCCTCGACGGGGTGCCCGTGGAGGTGCGGCCGGTGCTGCGGCGGTGCCTGGAACGGGACCGGAAGAAGCGGCTGCGCGATATCGGCGATGCGTGGAGTGTTGGGCCTGAATCAACGGAGGTGGTGGTCGAGCGGCGGCCATGGCCGTGGGCAATCGCGGCCGCTTGCCTGGCGCTGGCATTGCTGGCAGCCTCGGTGATTCACTTCCGCGAAACCCAGCCCGAGCAGCCGGTCCTGGCAACTTCCATCCTGCCGCCGGAGAAAACCACCTTCAACCAGATCGCCATCTCACCGGACGGGAAGCTCCTCGCCTTCACAGCGACCACCGACAGTAAACGCCAACTCTGGGTGCGCCCCTTGCGTTCGCTGTCGGCTCAGCCATTGGCGGGCACCGATGAAGCCGAGTACCCCTTCTGGTCACCCGACAGCCGCTCGATCGGTTTCTTCTCGCAGGGCAAGCTGAAAAAGATAGAAGCCTCGGGTGGCCCGGTGCAGACCCTGTGCGACGTTGCCATAGCCCGCGGCGGTACATGGAACCAGGAGGGCGTGATCCTTTACTCTGACCTGCAGCTCGGTCTGTTCCGCGTGCAAGCGCAGGGCGGGACACCGCGCCAGATCACCACGCCGGACCAAGCCCGGCGGGAAAGGTATCACCGGTGGCCGGTGTTCCTGTCTGGCGGCCGCCATTACATCTACTTGATATCGAGCGACGATCCGAATGCCGGAGGTATTTACTGGGCAACGCCCGATACAAAGCAGGAAACCAAGGACCGCATCCGGCTGGTGGGCGAGCGACCTCTCCAACGCCGCCTATGCGGCCTTCTGGCTAGGTGTCAGGTGCCGTCGCGGTGGAATCGAGCAGAGGGTTAGACTTTACCCGGTTCCTTCGGAATCGCCGGGATTGGGCCAAATTTCGACTCGTAATCCCTAAGGTGCTCAACCATTATCATTACTATCCTTTTGGCCAACTGTGGAGAGACGCGTACCTCACCAAGTTGTTTTGAGACGAGGGTATTCGTCAAATCAATTGCGCTGCTAACCTCTCCGAAGACTAAGCGTAAGTCCCATGGCGTCGTTTGAAGCTGAAGTTCGTTTGCGTATACCGAAAAGAAATCATGAGACCGTTCTCGCTTCATTTCGATCTTGATTGGAGCCCTCTTAATTTTAGCGGGTGTTTTGGTTGCCATATGAAGCCTCTGTTTTTGAATCTTGCAACAACAACAGTGTGCCTGTTCCTTGTGTGAGAGTGGTCTCCGGTTGGCGACCCATCAAAAGGAGGAGATGTTTGGCGTCGTCACTAACTGCATAATCGCTGAGATGCCAAGATGTGGACGGCTCACCCATTTCCCACCATGAGCGCATGCTACCAGTCACACATTCTTGAGGAGGTATTGAAACATGAAACCTGCCTTTCAGTGCAACAACGAAGCGACGCAGGGTGTCCATGGTGATATTCTCCTGCGCACTTTCGATGCGTGCTACAGCAGACTGGCTCGTCCCCACAGCCTTCGCGGCTGCAATCTGCGACATATTTCGGTATCGTCGCAAGTGCAAAAGGTTCCGGGCGACATGGAACCGAACATCGTTTGCCCACTCATCCTTGAACTCTTTGGTCTTGTAAATCTCAGCCAGTGGGGAACTCGAAGAGCGTGATAGCACTTCCGCCGGGCCGGATGCCGTCATAGACACACCGGGCTTCGGTCGCATCGCTTGGATCTTCGGCGTCGGCTTTTTTGCAGATCGCGTGAACGTAGATGATGCGCTTTTCTTTTCCATCACAGACATAAAAGTAGAGCCTCCAGCAGCTAGGCTTGCACTTAAGAAGCCAAATAACCTTGTCTTTTTTAACTATGAGCGGATGTCCATAGTTATCCTTTAGACTACGCTTGGCTTCTGGCCAGCCAAGATACTGCACCATCCGCATTTTAGTGATCGCCTGCGTTGGGATGCTTCCCGGTACAGCCAAGGCGCCAGAAAACGGGCTCGTGTACTGCCCGTTAGCATCTTTCTGATAAACCTCATACGTTATCCATCCTGACGATAAGTCGCGCGGGGCCTTCATCGTTCATACCGTAACGAGTATATTCTATTCTACCATGTTAGATCAAGCCGAAAAAAGCTTAGAAAGTACCACTTTTATACCTTTTGAGGCTTGACGCCAAGGTTCGTCAACAAAAACGGGCGGGGCCGGAGCGGCCGGACACCCGCCCAGCGAGGGCGCAGCCAAACCGGGTATCGTGGTGATATTCCAATATCGTGAGCCTTGTAGAGTGGACACCTTGGCGCTAAGGTAATTGTCGATGGATCGCGAAACACTACTGAAGGCCATGCGGGTGATGGGGTCCGAGGGCGGTAAAGCGAGGGGCACGGCGTTGTCGCCGACGAAGCGGAAGGCGATTCGCCAAGAGGGCCGCGGCCGCCTCTGCCAAGGTGCGGAGCCGGAAGCCGCGTGAGCGGAGGAAGGCTGAGAAGGCCGCGAAGAAAGGGGGCGCGTGATGGCGGCGGCCAAAGAAAGCAAGTACCTGAGCACGGCGGAAATCCGCAAGGGGTTGGCCGAAAGACGCAATATGGGGATCCCTGGGTGAGCCCGATGTCCGCCTTGATCCTCCGGACAACAGGGATCC
>JAENWC010000540.1 GCA_016650235.1 Terriglobia bacterium | reverse complement strand
TGCAAACCAACCGCATCGTACAGTCCCTTTTGCCCGAACCTCTCGGCAAAGGTTCGCTCCCGGCCACTGTCAAAGCTACTGAAATCGTGGCACTTGCAAAACGAACACACAAATCCTGGAATGCGCTCGCCATCAACACCCTGGTCGAGGTCACCAAACGCTCCCGCGAGGCCTTTTCCTCCCCCACCGGTCCGCAAATCATGCCGCTGGAGCCCGCCCTATAGCCCCGCCCCCCGGTACCGCTCGGGACCGATTACTCTACGTGTCTCTCGAATCTGCACGCCTAAGCCGTCCCATGCGTCAAATAGTTAGTGGACAAGACGTGCCCGTTCTCTATCTGTTCGTGCGCGCCTTAGAATCAGCACGATACGGAGCTAAATGATGGCAAGCAAAGGCAGCCCGAACCCCGACCCGTTGGCCGAACAGGCCACCTCCCGAGCCGTTGCCTTGCGCTACCGGTGCGAATTTGTCGACCTCAAGGAAACCCATATCGATCACGACCTGTTTCAAACAGTTCCCGTGGATCTGATGTTCCGCTACAACTTCGTGCCGCTGGCCGCGCACAATGGCACGCTCGAAATCGCGCTGGCCGATCCTCGCAACCTCAACCTCGTAGACGAACTTGCCATCCTGCTCGACAAGAAACTGCGCGTCAAAGTGGCCCCGTTGAGCCAGATTGCGGATCTTCTGAAGAAGACCGAGCAGAGCCAGCGTGTGCTCGACGAGGTTACCGAAGGATTCACGCTCGACGTGGTGGTGGATGAGGAGAATTCGGAAGAGACGCTCTCCATCGACAAGCTAACCGCCGCCGACAGCGACATTGCTCCCGTCATCAAGCTGGTCGACACCACTATCTTCAACGCGCTCGAGCGGCGCGCCAGCGATATTCACATCGAGACGCGCGATGCCGAAGTGGTCATTAAGTACCGCATCGATGGCGTGCTCAACTACGCCATGCCGCCCATTGCCAAGGACTGGCACTCCACCATCATTTCCCGTATCAAGGTGATGTCCGAGCTCGACATTGCCGAGCGCCGCATTCCCCAGGACGGACGTTTCCGCGTTCGCTACAAAGGACGCCTCATCGATTTTCGCGTCTCCATCATGCCCACCATTCACGGCGAGGATGCCGTCCTCCGCGTGCTGGACAAGGAGTCGATGAGCGAGAAGTTTGCCAAGCTGTCGCTGGAGGTGGTGAGGTTTTCCGAAGCGGACCTCGTCAACTTCCGCCGCTACATCAAGGAGCCGTATGGCATGGTGCTGGTCACCGGGCCCACCGGATCGGGCAAAACCACCACGCTTTATGCCGCCATCAGCGAGATCAAGAACGACGAAGATAAGATCATCACCATTGAAGACCCGGTCGAATACCAGCTCAAAGGGATCACGCAGATTCCCGTGAACGAGAAAAAGGGACTCACCTTTGCCCGCGGCCTGCGCTCCATCTTGCGTCATGATCCGGACAAGGTGATGGTGGGTGAAATTCGAGACCAGGAGACCGCTCAAATTGCCATCAACGCCGCGCTCACTGGACATCTCGTGTTCACCACCGTCCACGCCAACAACGTCTTTGACGTGCTCGGACGTTTTCTCAACATGGGCGTGGAGCCCTACAACTTTGTTGCGGCGCTCAACTGCATTCTCGCGCAACGCCTCGTGCGCATCATCTGCGAACACTGCAAAACGCGCGTGCGGTACGAGGATGCATACCTGGTGGAAAGTGGGCTGGACCCGGAACAATGGCGCGAGCATGCCTTCTACGAAGGGGCCGGTTGCTTTGAATGCGGCGGCACCGGGTTCCACGGCCGGACAGCCATCCATGAACTGCTCGACTTGACTGAAAAGATTCGCGAGATGATTCTCGACAAACGCGCCAGCTCGGAAATCAAGCGCTTGGCGCGGGAAGAGGGCATGACGTTCTTGCGGGAATCGGCGCTGGATAAGGTGAAGGAAGGCATCACTACTTTGAAGGAGATCAATAAAGTCACCTTCATTGAAGCGTGATGAGTGCGCCATGGCCTTATTGAACAAGCTGCGCGCTCTGGTGGAGGAACCGCCGCCGGCCTTCGTATTCGAGATTTCCGCCGCCGGCATCGCCTATTCCATTCGAGAGACAAGGAAGCAGCAACCCGGCGGAATCCAGTTTCTGCCTTTCCATCAGGATGTGCTCGCCGTCTCTCCGATGGCCGACAACGTGCTCCTGCCCGATGTGCTGCAAAAACACATCCTGGAACTGGCCCCGATGAACGGCGCACGGAAGAGGCGCGAGGCGGCGCTCATTCTCCCCGACTACTGCACGCGCGTAACGGTGCTCGACTTCGACACTTTTCCCGCTAAACGGATCGAGCAGCTCCCCCTGATTCGCTTTCGTATGAAGAAAACCGTGCCGTTTGATCTCGATGAGGCCGCCTTGAGTTATCAGGTTGTCGAAAAGCGAGGCTCCAAAAAAGTGGATGTGCTGGTGGCGGCCGCCGCCGTTGAGATCGTGGCAAAGTACGAGGCGCCTCTGCGTGCCGCCGGACTGCAAACCGGATTCATAACAACCTCCATGCTGGCGGCCATGGATCTCCTGCCTAAAGACGGGCTGCATCTGGCGGCGAAACTGAGCGGAAGCACATTGACGGTGACCGTATGCGAGGGCCGGAATCCGAAGCTGGTGCGGTGCGTGCAACTCCCGGAACTGAACATGCGGGAAGTGATGACGGTCCTTTATCCCACCGTTGCCTACGCCGAGGACGAGTTGCCGGAGCGCCCAAAGGTGATCTATCTTGCCGGATTCGGTGAGGTAACCCAGACCATGCGCTTGGAGTGTGAAGGCGAGCTCGGATTAATGGTGGAGCCGATGCGATCTCTGTGGGGAAACGCCGGCGAGAGCAATGCCGGACTGCTCGGATTTTTGCAGGCGCAGGAGGCGGCATGAAGGGCGCCATCACCATCAACCTATCCGGCTCGCCGTTCCGCCGGGACCGCCCGTTTTTGGTGGGCGCCATCGCCCTCACCGCCGCTCTGTCCGCCGCGCTGGTGTTCCAAGCCTCACTTGCCTGGATCCACCGCGGCGATGTTTCCGAAGGCCGGATTGCAGTGGAGCAAGCCCACAAGCAACTGGCCGCCATTTCCATCGAGAAAAATAAGCTGGAAGCCGCGCTGCGGCGTCCCGGCAGCAGTGAAGCGTTCCAATACAGCCTCTTCCTGAACAATCTGCTGCTGCGCAAAGGCATCAGTTGGACGCGCATCTTTTCCAACCTCGAAGAGGTCATGCCGCACAATGTCCGGCTCATTGCCGTGCGCCCGCAGGTGAGTATCAGCAATCAGATTCAACTCGACATGACGGTCGGCTCAGCCACGGCCGAGCCGGTGATCGAGATGCTCATGCGCCTGGAAGGGTCGCCTCTGTTCGGCTCCACCGCCGTTACCAGTTGGCTGCCGCCATCGCAATCCGAACCCCACTTCCGATACCGGGTGACTGCTAACTATGCCCCCAAGCTTTGATTGGAAAAAACTCCGCAAAGGCATCAGCCGCCCGCGCAAGGATCCCCGCGCGCCTTGGCACGCCGTTTTCGGCGTACTCGTGGTGCTGAACTTGGTGGCTCTCTACTTCACGATGCAGCCATTGGGCGGAACGGCCGAGGAACTGGATAGTCAACTGGCCACTTTGCGGATGCAGGTGCAGCGGTCGCGAGCCGAGGTGACCCGGCTGCGCGCCATTGTTACCAAAGTGGACAAGGCGCAGGCGCAGCAAACTGACTTCATGAAAAGCTATTTCATGGATCGCCGCACCGCCTCTTCCGACATCCTCACCGAGATCGGATCGTCGGCAAAGAAGGCCGGGTTGAAACCGAAGGAACATGCTTTCGTTATTGAGCCGATCGAGGGCAGTGAGTCCATCAGCATGATGACCATCACCGCAAACTACGAGGGCACCTACGCCGACCTGGTCCATTTTGTGAATGAAGTCGACCGCTCCAAACGCTTTCTCATCATCGAGAACATCACGGCGGCGCCGCAGCAGGTTCCCGGCATGCTCGCCTCCCGGTTCAAGATCAACACTTTCGTGCGGGAGGCCAAGCCGTGACACTGGGAGCCGAACCCAAGAAGATGGCCGCCCTGGCCGTGTTGCTCCTCGGGGCTGCCTATTCGATGTACGTCAATGTGTTTGCCGATGCACCCGGTGGACCGGCGCAAAGCGCGGCTCCGGCGCCTGCGCGGGTTTCGCAAGCGCCGGCCGCCGCTGCGCAGCGCACCGTTCCGAGCATCGAGCGGGACCGCCGCGCTCTTTCCCAGGAATGGGTCCCGACCTTGAAACCGAAGCGCCCCGAAGATGTGGCCGACCCGATGACCGTTGATCCCACCCTGCGCCTGGACCTGCTGGCCAAGCTCGCAGCGGTTTCACTGTCCGGCGGCAATCGCAGCCTCTTTGAATTTTCCCAAGCCCCTCTGCCGAAGGTTCCGGAGCCGAAGATCATTCCTAAAGACGTGGCGGCCGCAAAGGCCGCGGAACTGGCCCAGGCCGCCCAAACGCCTGCTGCGCCGGCCGAACCGGCCAAGCCTACTGCTCCCCCCATCCCGCTGAAGTTTTATGGGTTCGTGAGCGGAGGCGGCCCGCGGCGCGCCTTCTTTCTGAACGGAGAGGATATCCTGGTAGCAACGGAAGGCCAGACGTTGCAGTCGCGCTACAAGATTATCCGCATCAGCTTGTCCACCGCGGTGGTGGAGGACACGCAGTTCAAGAGCCAACAAACCATTCGGCTGGAAGAGCCGCCCGCCGGAGGCGCATGAACCCGCCCGACACCAGGCCGGGACGAGCTCCGTTTTGCAGGCCAACACGCATGCGCCCGCAAAGGGCCGTCCCGGCCCTCGCTATACTCGGGCAACCGCCGGACACCAGGCCGGGACGAGCTCCGTTTTGCGGGCCCAAAAAAAGGACTAGAGGCCGGCGGCGTAAAGAGTCCGGCTTTGCTCTGCTGTTTGTCTTTATGATGGCGGCGGCCATCGCCGTGGTGCTCTACCGCGAGATGCCGCGCATCGTATTTCAAGGCCAGCGCG
>JAENWC010000539.1 GCA_016650235.1 Terriglobia bacterium | reverse complement strand
GTTTCGATCCAAGAAGTTCGCGCGAAGGTAGAGAAAGCCTACGCCGCATTTCAGAAACTGCGCACCTACTCGCAAGAACAGTTGGACGCGATTGTGGAAGCGATGGGGGCGGCTGGCCGCGCCAATGCCCAACACCTGGCCGAGTTGGCGGTGCAGGAAACCGGCTACGGCAACGTCAAAGACAAAATCTCCAAGAACCTGCTGAACGCGGATCTATTGCCGCGCATGCTACGCGGGATGAAGACGGTGGGCCTGCTACGGGAGATCCCGGAACAGAAGATTGTCGAGATGGGGGTTCCGGTAGGGGTGGTGGCGGCGATTCTGCCGACAACGAATCCGACCTCGACCGCCATTTACAAGATCATTATTGCTTTGAAAGCGGGCAACACAGTGGTGGTGAGCCCGCATCCGCGCGCCAAGGCATGCACGTGCGAGACGGCGCGTCTGCTGTATGAAGCAGCGATTGCGGCCGGCGCTCCGGCCGATTGCATACAGTGCATACAAAACGCCACCATAGAGGGCACCGATGCGCTGATGAGGCATCCGCGGACCAGCGTGATCCTGGCCACTGGCGGGCACGGCATAGTGAAGGCGGCCTATTCGAGCGGGAAACCCGCCTTCGGCGTGGGTCCGGGAAATGTGCCGGTGTTGCTGGACGCCTCGGCCGATCTTGCCGATGCGGTGGCCAAAGTGGTGGAAGGTAAATCGTTCGACTACGGGACGGTGTGTTCGAGCGAGCAGACACTCGTGGTGTTGAACCAGCAGAAAGCGTTGGCGATGGACCAGCTCCGGAAGAACGGAGCCTACATTTGCAGCGAGGCGCAGAGCAAGGCGCTGGCGAAGCTGCTCATCGCTCCCAACTGGCGGATCAACGCCAACTGCGTGGGGCAGGCTCCGGAAAAGATCGCGAAGATGGCGGGTTTTGAAGTGCCGTCCGGGACGAGCATTCTTGTGGTGGAGATCGGAGGCGTCGGCAAGGAGCATCCGCTCTCGATGGAGAAGCTGAGCCCCGTTCTTTCACTGCTGAGCGTGAGCGGCTGGGAAGAGCAGGTGCGCGGTTGCCAGGCGATCTTGAAGTTTGGGGGGCTGGGGCACACCTGCGTAATCCATTCGCGCGATGAGGCGCGGACGCGGGAGTTCGGCATGCGAATGCCTGCGTTCCGGGTGCTGGTGAACACACCGGCGCCGCAGGGCTCGACGGGCATAACGACGGGAGTACCGCCGGCGATGACGCTGGGCTGCGGGGCGATGGCGGGCAACAGCACCTCGGACAACGTGGGTCCGATGCATTTGGTGAACGTGAAGCGACTGGCCTATGTGGTGCGGACGGTGGAAGAGGCGTTTCCCGAAAGCGGCCCAACGGCAGCATCCTCTTCTTCCAAAGCGGCGCCGTCCACGGTAGGTGCGGCAGTGGAACGGTATCTGTCGAGGCGGGGGCTGCGGGGCGAGCCTGTTCCGGCAACTACGGCGGGCGTGGTGGATCGTTTTCTGACAACTCGAATCCTGGCCACTCAAAAATCAGCCGCCGATTGCGGATGCGCGGTGCCGGTGAGAGTGGCCCAACCGATGCCTGCGCCCGCGCCGGTACCGGTTACGGATTTTGTATGCGAGGCCGACGTGCGGGCGGCGCTGCAAAAAGGGCAGAAGATATTTATCGGGGCAAAGACGATTGTGACGCCCGCCGCGCGTGAGTTTGCGGGCCAGCATGATATTCTGGTGCTCGCCGAACGGTGATGAAAAAAGAACTCGATACACTCAAGACCGAGATTGAAAAGGCGCTGGCCGCGGGCGGCTTTTTGGTGTACCACGGACTGCCGCGGTTGAAGGACCCCTCGGCCCTGGTGCACTGGGACGTGATGCAGTACGGAGACCCGAAGGAGTTTCTGCAAGTGGCCGCGGGCATGCAGGTGAAGCTGGTGGTGTTCCACAGCGGAGTCTTCAGCTCCGGAATGGTGGACCGGGCCAAGCAGCGGCTGGAGTCCCTGGAACTGAACCGTGAAGACCATCGCGAGTTTGAGCGGGGGATCAAGCGGCTGCGTGGTTTTGAGGGATTCACCTGCGCGCTGGAGCTCTCCTTCGACGTAGGCGGCGTTACGTACACCTTTGAAGCTCTGACGCTCTGGTACCGGGAGTTTCTGTCCATGCTGGATGAGCTGGACGACCTGGAAACCGCGTCCATGGACATGGACGAGGACGAGGACGAGGACGAGGACGCGGGGCCAATGGGCGGCTACTTCTCGAGTAACTGAGCCCGCCCGGTTGGCGTCCGCTCCCTTTGGTCTCGGTATCGGCTACGGGGTGAAACGGTTACTTCATGACAGTTCCTATGCATGCACAAGCGGCGCGGTGGCTGCTTCCGGCGGTGCGTGCTGAGGAATGCAGCGCGCTGGCGGCAGCTTTAGGTGTGTCCGGGCTGGTGGCGCGGATTCTGGCGCGGCGGGGAATGTTGCGGGTGGAAGAGGCGCGGGAGTTTCTCGCACCGGATCTGCGCCTGCTGCATGCGCCTGGTTTGATGAAGGGGATGGAGGCGGCGGTGCGGCGTTTGATGGGCGCCATCGAGCGGCGGGAGAAGATCCTGCTCTATGGCGACTACGACGTGGACGGCACCTCGAGCGTAGTGATCCTCAAAAAGGCGTTGGAGCTTTGTGGAGCCTCGGCTGACTATCACGTGCCGCACCGGCTCAAAGACGGCTACGGGATGAGGCCGGAGGTGATTGAGCAGGCGGCATCGATCGGCACGCAACTGATCGTCAGCGTCGATACGGGAATCCGGGCGGTGGACGTGGTGGAACAGGCGCGCGAGTTGGGGATCGATGTGATTATCACGGACCATCATCTTCCCGAGGAGGCGTTGCCGCCGGCTCTGGCGGTGCTGAATCCGAACCAGCCCGGGTGCGGCTATCCGGAGAAAAACCTGTGCGGAGCGGGGGTGGCCTTCAAGCTGGTACAGGGTTTGATTGCGGCGCTGCGGATGCCGGAGGCGCGAGTGCGGCGGCTTACGGAGTCGTTTCTGAAGCTGGTGGCAATTGCGACCGTGGCCGATGTGGTGCCGCTGACCGGTGAGAACCGCGTGATTGTGAAGCACGGATTGAACGGACTCAGCCGGACAAGCAATCCAGGCCTGCGCGCATTGTTGTCGGTGGCGGGATTTGAACCGGGGTCGGCCGTGACGGCGGGGCAAGTGGCTTTCCGGGTAGCGCCGCGAATGAATGCGGCCGGGCGCATGGCGAGCGCGCGGGATGTGATTGAGCTGTTCATGACGGAGGATGAAGGCGAGGCGCGGCGGCTGGCGGCTGGGATGCATGAGCTGAATCAGGACCGGCAGCAGACCGAGTCGGAAATGGTGGAGCGCATTCTGCAGCAGTGCGTGGAGCAGCCGGTAACCGATGCAATGGCTGCGCTGGTGTTCGCCGGAGAGGGCTGGCACCGGGGCGTGGTGGGGATTGTGGCCAGCCGGATCGTGGAACGGTTCCACCGGCCTGTGTTTGTGTTGGGGATTGACGCGGAGACGGCGCTGGCACAGGGGTCCGGACGCAGTATCCCCGCGTTTCATCTGCTGGAAGCGCTGGAGTCGATGGGGGAGCTGTTCACAAAATTTGGGGGACACCGGCAAGCGGCTGGGTTGACGGTGGGAGCAGGGGATGTCGACGAGTTCCGGCGGCGGTTGAACGCTTATGCGGTGGAGAGATTGGCTCCGTCCGATTTTGTGGCGCAGCTCGAGATTGACGCCGAGGTACGGTTGAGCGAGCTGACCGGCGTTGCGGTGGCGGAGGTGTTGGGCTTGGGACCGTTCGGGTATGGGAATCCCGCTCCGATGGTGATGGCGCGCGGGGTACGGC
>JAENWC010000538.1 GCA_016650235.1 Terriglobia bacterium | reverse complement strand
GCCGGCCCAGGCCGCGCCCTACTCCTACCATCTCCGCTACGCCCCGCGCATTGGCTGGCTCCCGAACGCATCCATTCCGGAACAACTGGAAGTTTTCGCCGAATATGGTTTCCGCGCCTTCGAATACAACGGCCTCCCGCGCCACACGAACCAGGAAATCGAATCCTACCGCAAGGTCATGGACAGGCTCGGCATGAACATGGGCGTATTCGTCGTCAATTCCGGCGGCTGGAAGGGCGACGCCATGGTCGACAAGGCATTTCACGCGGCGTTTCTCAAAGATGTCCGCCGCGCCGTCGAGATCCACAACATCATCGGCAATGAATGCGCTACCGTTTGTTCCGGCCTCGCCGTCAAACACCTCTCCGGGGAACAGCAGACGGCCAACTGCATCGAGGTTCTCAAGCGCGCCGGGGAAATCGTCGAAAGAACAAAGATGGTCCTTGTGCTGGAACCGCTCAACATCCGCGTCGATCACGCCGGCTATTTCGTAGTCTTTTCCGATCATGGCAAGGAGATCATCAGCGCCGTCAACCATCCCAATATCCGCTTGCTGTTCGACATGTACCATCAGCAGATTTCGGAAGGAAACCTCATCGGGCACCTGCAAAAGCACTGGGACTGGATCGGCTACTTCCAAGTGGGCGATGTGCCGGGCCGTAAGGAACCGGACACCGGCGAAGTCAATTGGCGCAACGTGTTCAAGGCGATCCACGCCAAGGGCTACAAAGGTATGCTCGGCATGGAGCACGGTCTTTCGGAGCCTGGCGCGGCGGGAATGAAAAAGTGTTTCGAGGCCTATCGCCGGGCCGACCGCTGGGACGGTTAGCCCGCCATGGACCTTTGCCGGCTCTGCGAAGCCAAGAAACCCAAGCGTTTTTGCCCCGCCGCGCACGGTGAAATCTGTTCTCCCTGCTGCGGCGAGCAGCGCGAGGTCACCCTCGATTGCCCGCTCGATTGCGAATATCTGATCGAGGCGCGCCTGCACAACAAACTTCCCGAAGTGAACCCGGATCAGTTCCCCAACCTCGACATTCGCGTCACGGAGTTGTTTCTCCGCGAAAACGAACAGACTCTTCTCCTCATCGCGCGTTCGCTGCTGGAAGCCGCCCTTGCCACCCCAGGCGCTTCCGATAACGATGTCCGTGAATCTCTCCAGGCCGTGATCAAGACCCACCGCACCCTCGAAACCGGGCTCATCTACCAGACCCGGCCGGCCAATCCTTACGCCGGCGCCATTCAAGAACGCTTGGAAGGGGCTATCGCGCACCACCGCCAGCAGACTCTCCAGGCAACCGGCATGCACTCCATCCGCGACTCGCAACTGCTCGGCCTGTTCGTCTTTCTCCAACGCCTCGAGATCCAGCACAACAACGGACGCCGCCGCGGCCGCGCCTTCCTTAGCTTTCTGCTCGACCATTTCCATGCCCCCGCGGGGCCGCCGCCGGCGCAGGTCATTTCACTGTCCTGAACCTCCCGCCCCGCTTGTGGTATTGTGTTCAAACACCACTTGAAGAGGAGTGGGATATGCAGAGCTTGTCCGGCATTCTTTCGGAACGGGAAATGTATTCGGTCGACGAGACGCAAACCGTCGCCGAAGTTGTTCGCCGCATGGCCTTCCTTCACGTCGGCGCCATCCTGGTTCTCGGCGACGGCGCACTGCGCGGCATCTTCAGCGAACGTGACTTGATGACGCGCGTTGTGGTGGAACGCCTGGATGCCGCCTGCACTCGCGTCGGCGAGGTCATGACAACCAATCTTGCCACCATTGATGAACAGGCCACCGTCTCCCAGGCCATGGAGACCATGGGTCTCATCGGGTGCCGCCACCTCCCCGTCCTGCGCCACGGGCGCGTGGTCGGCATGGTTTCGATGCGTGACCTGATGGGTGTCGAACTGGCGCGCAAAACAGAAGAAATCGAGCACATGCGCGCCTACATCCACGGCTCCACATAAGACCAACCAGTCAGACCTGACCTCCGCCAAATAAAAAGTGCCTCTCGTTTGGCCGCTCCCCTGTGAGGAGTAGGCGTCAGAGGAGGCGCGGTGAGAGATGTTGAAACACCGCGTCACTCTAGAATCTGATCGACGTATTGATCTCGATGCCGGTATAGTTGGGCCTAGTTGGGCCCTTGGTTAAAGGGAGGGAATAATCGGAAAACAGTGGTCCTCCCAATGCGGGCAATGTGGGATAATCACGGCGTGGAAGCGGGTATCCAACATCTACACACGTACTTTCTGTTCCCCTTTTCCATCGACAAGCAAGCCATCTATGAAGACCACGCCGATCTCTGGCGCACACAAACTCACTGGATGGACGGCCTGGATGAATGGCTTTCCGTTAAACCATCGGGGCCGGATGCAGGCGTGGCCTCGGCGCTGGGCACGTGGAAGCGGACAGCCTACCGCAACCTCGACATGGACAGTCCGGCCTATCAGGACATGGTCTTTTTCCACCCGTTTGTGCGGCGCGTGTTCTTTGATACCGGCGGGTTGGCGGGGAACGGCAGCGATCATGAATCCCTGATGCGCTGCTACAGCATTCCGGTTCCGGGCGATAGCAAGCTCTGGATGAGTGCCGAAGATCGCATGGGCCGGAGCGCGAAGGTGGCGATCACCGATCTCCGCCTCTACCTTTTCGCCAACGGCATCGGCATTCTTTCCATCAGTGTGGAAGCGTTCCATCTCAGCTCATCCGAGGCGCTTTGGATCAATGAGGAGATGAGAAAGATCTATCCTTCCTCCAGCCGCCAGGTCCGCGAAGGGCGTATTCCGGCGCGGCTCGCGTTTTCCCTCGAACGGAACGGCGAGGAGAGGGTGCTGGCCGAGGAGACGTTCCGGGACACCTCGATGGTTGGATTCCAGCCTCCGCTGGCCCACACCATCCGGTCACTTTTGTACTTCGGCAATTACAACCGCCAGGAGTATGAGCCCGTCCTCGATGAGCGCATGATCGTGTTCACCCATGTTGTGGTGGACCCCGCTACAACGCCTGACGGCTACATTACCAGCGAAGATTACCAGATGCTGCTGAGCCGGCTCTTGTACGTGGACCGCGCAGGAACTGGGTACCGCTACGATCCCGTTTTTCTCAAACAGGAAATGGACCGGCAGTTGTACCGGCGCTGGGCGCATCATGGCACCTATTACGGCTTCACCAGCTTCAGCAACATCACCTGCTCGCTGGGCGTCTTTGATTGCGACGAGCATCAACTGCGCGAAGGGTTTCTCATCCACCGCATGTTCACCACACGCTATTACCTGATGGCGATGGTCACCCTCTTCTACCGCGCCACGCTGCTCGAATTTGCCGAACGCACCGCTTTGGTTTCCCGCCGCCTCTACCACGATCAGGAAGACAACCACATCTCCAACGCCAATATGCGCATCACGAGCGACCTGCGCGCCGAATTCCTCCATTTTTCCAACTATTGGTTCTTTGACGAGTTGGCCAACAAGGACGAAGAGAACGAACATTTCCTGCTCATGTGCCGCGAGTACCGTGTCAACAGCATGAAAAACGAGATCGAAGAGGAGATCGAGAAGCTCACCGTCTCACTCCACAACTACTACCAGGTCCGGAACACGGAGGCGGTGAACCGGTTGGCCATGCTGAGCCTGATTCTTGGCGCCGGCGCGGTGACCACCGGCTTCTTCGGCATGAACTTCGGCGGCCGGTTTGCGCAACTGGTTTTCGAGCCCGCACGGGGGACAATGGCCACTCACTACGGCGCCATCGCATTCGCCTCTCTATTGGCCATGGGCGCTATTTTGCTGGGCGTGTATTTGGTGGCCACCAACTGGCAGGACTATCGGGTCAGCATGTTGCCGCGCTGGTGGCTCGAGCGCAACAGCCGCCGAACGGGCTCGCTTAAACGCGGCTCCAGGATCGAGTAGCGCATCCAGTGAAAATCCTGAAGAAAACCATCCGTCATGATGTGGCGCTAACGGAGTGCGTCAGAAATACTGTCCGTTTGCATTAGATCAGTGAGGCGCCGCGTGGTTGGAAAATGGTTCACGGTATGATGTCAATTTCAACCGGCGTGTTACCGGAGGAGGGATTTGTGGATGAAAACCAGAAGGCAATGGATGCGGTTGGCGGGGGCAGCGATGGCGGTTCCAGCGTTTGCGCAGAAGCGGCCGCTGGACTTGGCGCAGTTTGAGCCGCGCAGCACGCTGCACGCGTCTGCCACCGCGGTACAGCGGGCGCGATTTCCTTTGATCGACTTTCACGCGCATTTGAGTTGGGGAGATCCGGCGGGGGAAACCAACCGGTTAATCATGCCGGCCGGGGAGCTGTTGAAGGTGATGGATGCGAAGAATATCGGGGTGATGGTGAACCTGACTGGCGGTTTTGGGAAATCGCTCGAGCAGAGCGTGCAGGATTTGTCGCGGGCGCATCCGGACCGGTTTGTGGTGTTCACGCAGCCATGGTTTGGGAAGGTGGCGGAGAGCGGCTATGCGCCTTGGCAGGGCGATGAATTGCGGCGGGCGCATGCGGCGGGGGCGCGCGGATTGAAGGTGCTGAAGTCGCTGGGGCTGGTCGTGCGCGATCAAGGAAAGCTCGTGCCCGTGGACGATCGCAGATTCGATCCGATGTGGGAGACGGCAGCAGCGTTGGCCATGCCGGTGGCCATACACACTTCGGACCCGGAAGCCTTTTTTACGCCGATCGACCGGTATAATGAACGCTTCGAGGAGCTGAATGCGCATCCGGACTGGTCCTTCCACGGCAAGGACTATCCGAGCGACCGCGAGTTGCAGGAGGCGCGGTTTCGTGTATTGGCGCGGCATCCCAAGACTACCTTTGTGGTGCTGCATGTGGGCAATGCGGAAAACCTCGACTACATCGCCGGCGCGATGCAAAAGTACCCGAACATGAATGTGGAGTTCGGCGCGCGCATTGGCGAGTTGGGCAGGCAGCCGCGCGCTACGCGCAAATTCTTTGACCGGTTTCAGGACCGGATCCTTTTCGGCACCGATGCGGTGCCGAATGGCCATGAGTATCCGCAGCAGGTCTTCGGCGAGCGGTTGTACGAGATTTATTTCCGGTTTCTGGAAACCTCGGATGAGTATTTCGACTATGCGCCGGCGAAGGTTCCGCCGCAGGGGCGGTGGAGGATCTACGGCATTGCGCTGCCGGAGAACATCTTAAAGAAAGTGTACTGGAATAACGCGGCGCGGCTACTGGGCCGGAAGTTGATTTAGAGAAAGCCGCCCACGGCGGCAAGTTGATTTAACGGCAGCCTAGAGTGGCGCTTTTCCATGCGGCTGGATCGATCGGGGGCCCTGGGGTAAGGGCAGTCTGTCCGGCGAGTCCTTCCAGGCGCAGTGCGCGGCGTTCATCGCCGGGATGGGTTGCGCGGTAGGCCGTCAGCATCGGGAGTCCCTCCTGCTCCAGGCTCCATTGCTTGTGAAAGCGGATGATGCCTTGGGGATCAAAGCCGGCGGCCAGCAGTATGCGTATGGCTCCGGCGTCCGCCTCCGATTCCTGCGCATTATCAAAGG
>JAENWC010000537.1 GCA_016650235.1 Terriglobia bacterium | reverse complement strand
TGTAGACCTGGCTCCCGTTCGCCGCATCGAGCGGGGAAACAATTTCATAGGGACCCAGTTTTGTGCCAGCTTCCAGGGACATGTGACGCGCGCCTCGCTTCGGTCTATGCTACTGCGCCCGAAGGCGAAACACAAGGGAATGGGTCTATCAAATTGCCGCGCCAGAACTGTGTCCTCATGCCGTAAGTGACCATATCATCACTTCGCCCAATGCATCGCCACTATGAATCCCAGCGCCGGATCAGGACCTCGCCCCGTCGGGCCGGCTGTGTTGCTAATCGGCATCACTTGGGGATAGAGAATTCTTTGCCCGTCGGCTGAAATGGCATACGTCTGGTAGTCCCCGCCGTTGTGCGGAAAATTCAACGCCATCATGCGGACAATCTCCACCGGACTGCCATGCTCCAACGTGTCTCCCTTGGCGGTCAAGGCGGAAGTCAGCATCGGGCCGACAAAGGAGTTCCTCAAAGCGGGAGAATCCAGTGCGACCGCAATCGCGTGATAGAACAACTCCTTGCCATCGCGCCTCCAGCGGGGCCAATCGCCGCCGCGGTTCGAGATCTGGTAGCGGGCCAGGCCAGTGGGGAACTGCTGGATGTAGATCTCGTTGCGGCCAGTCAGATTCGATGTGTAGGCGATCCATTTCCCGTCCGGGGAAATCTGCCCGTGCGTCTCGTAGGCGGCCGTGGCAATCAGTGGAGCCGGCTTCTTATCTCCGCCATCAAGGGGAAGCATCCAGAGATCGCCTCCCGTCTTCGGGTCCTGGACCCAAAACACAAGCCGCTTTCCGTCCGGCGACCACGACATGGGCGCCTTCATCGCTTCCGATTCAAACAGCAGTTCCTCCAACACCGATCCGGTGGAGAGTGTCAGGTACAGCCCCCATTTGCCGCTCTTCAGCGCGCTATAGATGATGCGTTTCCCGTCCGGAGACCAGATGGGCATCGAGTTGTGGCGCGTGGCGTCAAAAGTGAGCCGGGTCACCGAGCCGGTCGGCTCGAGCACCCAGATGTCGCCGCCGTTCGCCTCATGCCGGTGGACCGCTACACGCTTTCCATCCGGGGCTACCTCCACTCCGCGATAGGGTCCCGGCGGGCCAACGGGTTCACTCGCCCTGCCGCTGCGGTCGGTCCAAGCCCATTGCCATTCGTTGCTGCCGTCTGTTGCGCCGCCCCCGCCCGTGTCACCCTGGTAGTAGGCGAGCACACCAGTGGCCGCCACCGCGAACCGGCCGCGCCCGTTGACCTGGCCCACTTCATCTGCCACGCGGAAAGGTTCCCCGGTTAACGCCAGCGTTTTCGCGTCAAATCGCTGCGCGTAGACCGCGTTGGTGCGGTGAAAAACGATGTGGCCCGGCGCGGCGTAGCCGGCATTAGATTCGGCCGCCATCACGCGAGTCTTCTCCTTGGACCCGAGCGTGCCCGCGAAAACCGCGCGGCGGCCGGCATCCTGTGCCCAGACCGTGTACAAAAAGCGCCGCCCATCGGGGAGGAAGTGGGGCCACAAATGTCCGGTCTCATCAGCGCCGATACTCGTGATGGCTTCAGGTTTTCCGCCTTGCGCCGACACACGGAACAACCCTTGCGCGCTGCCGAAAATAATGGTTCCATCCACATTCCAGGCGCCCCCCTGAAAATTCTGCGCGTCGCAGATGTCCTGCGGAGGACCACCCGTTGCTTCCACCTTCTTCAGTTTTCCCCCGGCGAGGAATGCAATGGAGCCTCCGTCGCCTGACCAGAAGGGCTGCGAGGCGCCATCGGTTCCCGCCAGCGGCTGCGGGCTCACCGAACCGAGCGGGCGCACGAACAGCGACATGGTGCCGGTAGGGCTGCCCGCCGCCGCAAATACGAGCGCGCGGCCGTCCGGAGAGACATCGAAATTCCCGCTCGCATAAGCGTGGACAGTCTGGCTGGGGACCAGGGCAGGCGCGGCCGTCAGGCTGACTGGAACGCGAAAACGCAGCTCAGGCGGCGAGGCCGCGCCGCGAAAATAAAACCACGCCGGAATCGCAAGGGCCGCCACCACCAACGCTGCCGCAACCGGCAACGCCCGCAATAGCAGTCCCGCTTTCACGCGCGCGGCGGTGGGAATCATGTCCGGCACGCCGGTATCGGCGCCCGCCTGTGCCAGCCATTGCAGCTCAGCCAGCAGGTCCCGCGCCGATTGCCAGCGCTCGGCCGGATCCTTCGAAAGGCAGGCCTTCACTACGTTATCCAGAGCGCGCGGGGTCTCCGGCTGCGAGCTCGAAAGCGGCTCCGGCGCGGTCATCGCAATCGCCGACATCAGCAGCACCCGCGTCTTGCCTTCAAACGCCTTCTTGCCGGTGACCATCTCGTGCAGGACCGCGCCGAAAGAAAAGATGTCCGTACGTGCGTCGGCCTCGATTCCTTCGAGCTGCTCGGGAGCCATGTACTGCAAGGTCCCGAGGATGGAACCCATCGTGGTGAGGTCGGTCTTGGTGGGCGCTTGCGAGGCTGAGATGGAGCCGGAACTCGGCCCTTTCCATTTTGCCAAGCCGAAATCGAGAATCTTCGGACCGCTCGCCGTGAGGATCACGTTGGAAGGCTTCAGGTCGCGATGCACCACGCCGCGCCGGTGCGCCTTATCCAGCGCGTCGGCCATCTTGATGGCACCTTGCAGCGCCTCTTCCCAAGGCATTGCGCCGCTGGCGATGCGCGCAGCCAGCGTCTCGCCCTCGAGATACTCCATGACCAGGAAATGGTGGTTGTCCTGTATCCCGATGTCGTGGAGCACGCAAATGTTGGGATGGTTCAGAGACGCGATGATTTGCGCTTCGCGCTCGAACCGCTGCCGCATTCTCCGTATTCTCGGCCCATTGCGGCGGCAGCACCTTGATGGCGACGGTCCGCTCCAGGCGAGTGTCGGTGGCTTTGAAGACTTGCCCCATGCCGCCTGCGCCGATCGGCTCGACGATTTCGTATGGCCCAAGCCGCGTGCCCGGCTCCATCGTTGTCATAGTGTCTCCTCAGACGTGGCGCACGCACTCGTGCGTGCCGTGTCGAGACTCTTCTCGACACCTGCTCGTGTGTGAAAGCCGAGCGTCGGCACGAGTGCCGACGCGGCACGCATGGAGTGCGTGCGCCACGCTCATGGCTCCAACCCAACCGGCCAGTTTTGCACCACGGTGAGCCCATTGGATATGTCGCCCAGGATACCCCCGCGGCGACCCAACATTGCCGCCGACCCAGTCGGGCCGCCGGCCGCGAATAATTGAGCAAACCCGACCCCAGATCCACCAACGCCGACGTTTCGCCCCCCCGTAAAACCTCTGATAAGAAGGCGCTGGCCATCCGGAGACACCCACATCATGTGGCGGCCTGGTTCCCGCGCTGTTTGTAGGTTTGTGCCGCCCAGAAACAGTAGGCGCGGGGCGCTGGACTCGATTTTCCCCGTCGTTTTGATATCCACCGTCATGATCCGTCCATCCGTCGCCCGGTAAAAGAGCTCCTTTCCGTCCTTTCTCCAGCGCGGCTGCCCGCCTCCATCGGTGGAAACCATCAGCTTCTGCTCCCCCGTTGGGAACGACATCACGTACACCTGAAACGTGCCGGACTCATCCGATGTGTAGGCCAGCCATTTTCCGTCGTAGGAAAACTGCGGCTCGTTTTTCCGGAAATTCCCCTGCACAACCGGAAACGGCTTTTTGTCGCCAGTTAAAGGCAGCACGTAGATATCGGGAGTATTGTTCTGGCCGGACAAGTAGGCGATGAACTGCCCGTCCTTGGACCAGTCCTCCACGGTTTCATCCACAGAGGAATCGAGTAGCGGCGTTTCCGCGCCGGACCCATTGCCGTTCTTCACGTAGATGTCCGCGTTGCCCTTGCGGAAGGTTGTATATGCAACCCGATTTCCGTCCGGCGACCAGACCGGATTGATGTCGTCGGCCGGGTCCAGCGTCAGGCGCGTGGAGGCCCCGGCGCGCCCCCAGTCCACCACCCAGATGTCTGCGCCGGCCGAGCCCCCGTCCTGCCTTGTCACGGCGATCAGTTTTCCGTCCGGTGAGGCGTCCATGTCGCCGAATGGCCCCGACTCTCCCGCCTCCGCTGTCTCTTTTCCGCTCCTGTCAAACCAGGCGAACCGCGCGTTGGGTGTGATTCCCGCCCGGCCCGCCGGAGCGCCCGCGCCCTGATAGTAAAGCAGCACTCCGTTCTGAGAAACATCGAAACTGCCCCGCCCGTTTGCCGGGTTCGAGAAGACCTCATCGGCCACGTGCACCGGCTCTCCGCTCAGCGTGCGGCTACCCGCATCGAAGGCCTGCGCGAATAACGACGCCTGGCGGTGGAAAAGCAGATAGCCCGGCGCGTAGACGGCGTTGGTGGAAGCCGGCATCAGCCGCGTCCGGTCTTTCGAGTCGAGCGTGCCGGTATACACTGCCCGGTCGCCCGCCGCAGCCGACCATGCCAGATACAGAAAGTGCTTGCCGTCGGGCAGGAAGCACGGCCACAAGTGTCCGGTTTCTTTCCCGGCGGGCGTGGACACTGCGGCCGGCGTTCCCCCTTCGGCCGAAACGCGCTGCAACCCTTTCGATGATCCGAACAGGATGGTCCCGCCGGAACTCCACGCTCCGCCGGAAAATCCCGCCGCTTCGGAAATGTCCTGCGGCGCGCCGCCCGCCACGCTGACCTTCATCAATCTGCCCTTGGCCACGTAGGCGATGAAACGGCTGTCGGGCGACCAGAAGGGTTGCGCCGCGTCATCGCTTCCGAGCAGCCGGATGAATGCCAGCGCGCCGACACGGCGTACGTACAGCGAGGAGGAATCCTGAGATTCCGGCCGGGCCACGAGAGCAATCGTCTGCCCGTCCGGCGAGAGCGCAAACCCTGTTGAGCTGATTCCGATGGCCGGCACGCGGAACTGGAATTTTGCCCCACTCCCGGGACCGCGAAAATACAGCGTCGCTGGAACGGCAAGCACAGCGGCCAACAGTGCGGCGGCGGCGAGTAATATGCGCGTCCGCCGGCTCATCGTCGCGGGTCCGGCGGCTGCCGCCTCGACAGGCGCTCCGGCCGCGGTCATCCAGCGGAGCTTGACCATCAGATCGTGCGCCGCCTGCCAGCGTTCTTCCGGGTCTTTGGCGAGGCAGCGGTCCACCAATTGTTCCAGCGCGCGCGGCGCTCGGGGTTGCAAACTCGTCAATGGCAACGGATCCGCCGTCGTGATGGCGGCGATCAATACTGCCCGGCTCCTGCCTTCGAATGCTTTCTTGCCGGTGACCATCTCATACAGAATGGCGCCGAAGGCGAAGATGTCGGTTCTTGCGTCGGCCGGCTTTCCTTCGAACTGTTCCGGGGCCGTGTACTCGATGCCGAGATCGCCGGACAGCTTCGGGCCGCCGACGCCTACTGTGACCGAGGACGACTTGGGAATCAGTTGCGCCGGAGTGGACGCGCGCAATTCCGCCAGTCCAAAATCGAGCAGCTTCGCCCCGGTGGCTCCGAGCACTATGCTCTTTGGATGGAGATCGCGATGCACCACACCGGCGCGGTGCGCTTTGTCGAGCGCATCCCCGATTTCGAGGGCCACCTGCATCGCCTCACCCAGTGGCAGCGGCCCGCGCTCGAGTCGCGCCGACAGCGTGTCGCCTTCCACATATTCGGAGACGACGAAGTCCACGCCGTCCTGC
>JAENWC010000536.1 GCA_016650235.1 Terriglobia bacterium | reverse complement strand
TAGCTGGCCAGCGTCATGCCTTCCCAGCACAGGAGGAAGGTCAGCGCGTCGCCGGCGCAGCAGGCAAACGTCATGCAGCCCAGGAACACATTCAGCGCGAACACCTGCGCCGCTTGCCGCGCCCGTCCCGCGCCGGGCGTATGCGCCCGGAGGTAGGCCGGACCGTAGAGCGCCGCCGCGACGGTCACCACGGAAATGACGAGTAAGAAGTAGGCCGAAAGCCCGTCCACCGAGAGCGATAAACGAGCGAACGGGAAGAAAACCGGCAGCGGCCGTGTCAGCGTGCGCACTGGGGTGCCGAGGAGAACGCCGAGTGAAACGCCGAGGCCTGCCGTAGCCCCCGCCAACCCAGCCAAGTGACCCGCACCGAGCGCGAGCCGGCCCGACCACCATGCCAACAGGGACATTAGCGCCCCTGCCCCGTAGCACGCTGCGATCAGATCTAAGCCAGAATCGAAATCCACGTTACTCCGCTTCGGTAGCGGCCAGACCTCCCGGCGACCCGCCTTTACCGCAACGGGCAACACCGTGGGGCCGCGCCCACCGCGCGCCCATCGTACTCGGGATTTCCATCTTGACCTCCCGGCCCAGTTCAGTATACACCGATCTATCTATCCCCAGCGGCAATCGGAGGTTCCGCGCCATAATCTATCAATGCGCCTCCTCACTGCCTGCCTCTTCACTATCGCTGCCTTCCCGCAAACCCCGAACCCCGCCTTCGCCCCCATCCCCGATCAGCCCCTCTTGCCCCGCGTTCTCCTCATCGGAGACTCCATCTCTATCGGATACACCCTCGGCGTGCGCAAGGATCTCAATGGCGCCGCCAACGTGCATCGCATTCCGGAAAACGCTGCCGACACCCGCAACGGGCTCGCCAAAATCGATGCCTGGCTCGGTGCATCCAAGTGGGACCTCATCCATTTCAATTGGGGACTCCACGACCTCAAAGTGACAGCCGAAGGCGGCCATCAGGTTCCCCTGGAAACCTACGAGCAGAATCTCACCGCGCTAGTGGACCGTCTCGGCAAGACCGGCGCAACGCTCATCTGGGCCAACACAACCCCGGTGCCGCAAGGCAAACTCAATCCACCGCGTCACCCGGAAGATGTCGCTATCTTCAACGCCGCCGCCGCGCGTGTGATGCAAAAGGCGGGCATCGCCACCAACGATCTCTACGAGTTCGCCCTGCCGCGCCTCGAAGCCATACAGTTGCCCGCCAATGTCCATTACACCCCGGCCGGGTACACTGCCCTGGCACACCGCGTGGCCCAGACCATCCGCCAGCAACTCGAGCCCAAACGCAACTCCGTAGCTTGGTCCCGTCACGCCATCGACGATTCCTCCATCGGCGCCGATGGCGTGCGCCTCATGGACGTCAACGGCGATGACAAGCCGGACATCGTCACCGGCTGGGAGGAGGGCGGTCTGATCCGCGCCTACCTCAACCCCACTCGTGTCGGCGCGCGCGACCGCTGGCGCGCCGTCACCGTCGGCAAGGTGCGCGACCCGGAAGACGCCGTCTTCGTCGACCTCGACCAGGATGGCCGCATCGACGTCGTGAGCTCTTGCGAAGGCGTCGAGCGCTCGATGTTCGTCCATTGGGCGCCCAAGAATATGGACCAGTATTGGGACGAGGCCGCTTGGCGCACCGAACCCATCCCCGCGACCGCCGGACGCATGCGCTGGATGTTCTCGACGCCCATGCAGGTGGATGGCAAGCACGGTGTCGATCTCATCGCGGGAGGCAAGGATAAGGATGCCGCCATCGGATGGCTGGAAGCACCCGCCAATCCCCGCGATCTTGCCGGCTGGATCTGGCGCCTCATACGTACCGCCGGCTGGATTATGTCTATCGTCACCGCCGACATGGATGCCGACGGCGACCTCGACATTCTCGCCTCAGACCGCAAGGGCGCGCAAAGCGGCGTCTTCTGGCTCGAAAATCCCGGACCCGGCCCCGCCCAAAAGAACATATGGAAGGAACACCCCGTTGGAGGCCAACACGCCGAGGTGATGTTCCTGGACCAGGCGGACTTGGACGGCGATGGCCTCCGCGACGTGATCGCCGCCGTCCGTCCCAACTCCATCCACATATACCGCCGTCTATCCAAAGATGGACTCCAATGGGCGACCCAGTCCATCCCCCTCCCCATATGGGCCGGCAGCGCAAAAGCGGTCCGCATTGGCGACCTCAACAACGACGGCAAGCTCGACGTCGTGCTCAGTTGCGAAAGCGCGCAAGGCAACCGCTCCGGCCTGCTCTATTTTGAAAAGCAGCTTTCCGGCGACGGCAAGTGGTCCCCAAAGGACATTGCGGGAGTGGAAGGCGTGAAATACGACCTCATCGAACTCATCGACATGGACTTTGATGGCGACCTCGACGTCCTTACCTGCGAAGAGGTGGCTAACTTAGGCGTTGTCTGGTATGAAAACCCAGGCTCTCCCTGAGAATCCCCCCCTTCCGCAACCACATCCAAATAGATGTCCGCCTTGGCCACCTCCGCAGAGGAAGATCTCCACTGGCTCGCTCTGCGCCTCGTCCCGGGTCTGGGTGCGCGTAAATCGGTTCCGCTGGTGGAAAAGCTGCGCTCCCCGCAAGCTGTCTTTCGCTGCTCACGCTCGCAACTGGAAGCCGCTGGCCTCTCCGGAAGCGTCGCCCAGACGATAGCCTCCGGCTGCACCTTTGAAGATGCCGTGGACCAACAGCAGCGCATGAAGGAGCAGGGCGTCACCATACTTCCCTTCCTGGACCCTCTCTTCCCGCGCCGCCTGCGGGAACTGTATGATCCCCCCCTCCTTCTGTTTACCCGGGGACGCCTCGAGCTTCTCAATACCGTGATGTTAGGCGTCGTGGGCACCCGGCGTCCCACCCAATACGGTGTCGCCGCGACAGAGCGCCTCGCCTCTGAGTTGGCCGCCGCCGGGCTCACTATCGTCAGTGGTATGGCCCGAGGCATCGATACCGTCGCCCATAAAGCCGCGCTCAAGGTGGGAGGGAACACCATTGCCGTCTTCGGCTGCGGCATCGATGTCGTCTACCCGGCGGAGAACCGCGCGCTTGCCGCCGAAATCTCCTCCAAAGGTCTTCTCCTTTCCGAATACCCCTTGGGCGCCCCAGGCCATCCGCAGAACTTCCCGGTCCGCAACCGTATTATCAGCGGCGTCAGCATTGGCGTGTTGATCTCTGAAGCCGCACAGTACAGCGGCTCGGCCATTACCGCGCAGCTTGCCTTGGAACAGGGCAGGGATGTATTTGCCATTCCCGGCAACATCACATCGAAAACGAGCTGGGGAACCAATCTCCTCATCAAACAGGGCGCCAAACTGGTGCAGTCGGCCGAGGACGTCCTCTCCGACCTTGCGCCGGAGGACCGCCGCGATATCTTCCGGCAAAAAGGTCTGCCCTTGGAGGAAGATGCCGGCGGTCACCTCAGCACCGGGCAAGCGCAAAAGAATCTAAAGGATACACTTGGTCCTAACACTGCCGTGGGCCTTTCTATCCTGAAGGTTCTCCAGATTGAACAACCTATCCACATTGACGAATTGATGGAAAAGGTGCCAGACTGTTCCTCGTCTGAAGTCATTGCGGTTTTGTTCGAATTGGAGTTGCTCGCTTTGGTACGGCAACTTCCGGGTAAGAACTTTGTTAAAGTGTGGTGAGACGCCTCCCAACCGAAGCATCGGAATTCAACCTAAAGAGTATGCATAAGATTCATGGCTAAATCGCTCGTCATCGTCGAATCGCCGGCGAAGTCGAAAACCATCGGTAAGTATCTCGGCAAGCAGTACGTCGTCATGGCCTCGCTCGGCCATGTCAAGGACCTGCCTAAGAAGGATCTCGCGGTCGACATTGAAGGAGACTTCACCCCGCGCTACGAGGTCATTGAAGGCAAGAAGAAGCTCATGGCGGAGCTCAAAAAGGCAGCCAAGGGCGCCGATGCCATCTACCTTGCGGCCGACCCCGACCGCGAAGGCGAGGCCATCTGCTTCCACCTCATGGAGGAGTTGCAGCCCAAAAAGGGCAATACTCCCAGGATTTATAGGGTGATGTTCAACGAGATCACCGCCACCGCCATCAAGAAGGCGTTTGAAAACCCCCTGGATGTGAACATCCACCTGGTGGAGGCGCAGCAGGCCCGCCGCGTGCTGGATCGCCTGGTCGGCTATCAGATTTCTCCGCTCCTCTGGGACAAGGTCCGCCGCGGACTTTCCGCCGGCCGCGTCCAAACCGTTGCACTCCGCCTCATCGTTGACCGCGAGCGCGAAATCCGCGCCTTTCAAAAAGATGAATATTGGAGCATCGACGTCAACCTGCACGCCCAGAAGGCGCCCGTCCTCAGCGCTCAACTGGCCAAGCGTAACCAGGTGAATGTCGAAATCGGTAACCAGGGCTCGGCCGATGCCATTGTAGCCGCGCTCGATGGAGCCGCTTACCTGGTGCGATCGGTGGCCACCCGCGAGAAAAAGCGCAATCCGGTTCCTCCCTTCATCACCTCAACATTGCAGCAGGAGTCGGCGCGTAAGCTCCGCTTCAGCGTCAAGCGCACCATGGGTCTGTCCCAGCGGCTCTATGAAGGCGTCGAGCTGGGTACGGAAGGCTTGGTCGGTCTCATCACCTACATGCGTACCGATTCGGTCCGCGTCTCCCAGGACGCTCTGAACGAGGTACGCGAGTTTATCCCGCAGCGCTTCGGTCCGGACTTCCTGCCCGATGCTCCCATTATCTACAAGGGAAAGAAGGATGCCCAGGATGCCCACGAGGCCATCCGCCCCACATCGGTTCTGCACACCCCGGATCTGATGGAGAAACATCTTTCCGAGGATGAGTTGAAGCTCTATCGCATCATCTGGGCCCGCTTCGTCGCCTCCCAGATGAAGCCCGCCTTGTTCGATCAGACCACCATCGAGGTCATCGCCAACGGTAAGGATAAGGCCGAATATCTGTTCCGCGCCACCGGCTCCGTGCCGAAGTTCGAAGGTTTCCTCGCCGTCTACCAGGAGGGCAAGGATCAGAAGGATGAAGAGGACGAGGAACTCAAGCATAAGCTCCCCCGGGTGACCGAGGGCGAGACGCTCCGCTTCAAGTCCATCGAGCCCGAACAGCACTTCACGGAACCGCCGCCGCGCTTCTCAGAAGCTACGCTGGTGAAGGAACTGGAAGCCGACGGCATCGGGCGTCCGTCCACCTACGCCTCCATTCTTTCCACCATACAGGATCGCGGCTACGTCACCCGGCAAGGCGGCCGGTTCCAGCCCACCGAACTCGGCGTCGTGGTTACTGACCTGCTCGTCCAGAACTTCGACGACATCTTCGACATCAAGTACACCGCCCGCATGGAAGGTGAACTCGACGACATTGAAGCCGGCAAGATTGACTGGCGTGTCGCCATGGCCGAGTTCTACGACAAGTTCAAGGTAGACCTCGAACGCGCCGGAACCGAGATGGCCGACATCAAGCGGATGGAGAAGCCCACCGATCTCATCTGCGACAAGTGCGGCAAGCCGATGGTGCTCCGCTGGGGCAAGCACGGCACCTTCATCGCCTGCTCGGGCTACCCCGAGTGCACCAACACGCGCGAGCCGAGTCCGGAGATGATCGAAGGATCCACCGGCGAGCTCGCCGAGCAGGACGCCGAGGAGTATTGCGAGAATTGCGGCCGCATCATGGTCCTCAAGAAGGGCCGCTTCGGTCAGTTCTACGCCTGCACCGGCTATCCGGACTGCAAAACCACACGCCCCCTCGGCAGCACGGAGCAGAAAAAAGCCGATGTGCTGCTGGATGAGGATTGCCCCACCTGCTCCAGCAAAATGGTCCAGAAGTACGGCCGCTTCGGCGAGTTCGTCGCCTGCAGCAACTACCCCGCCTGCAAGTACGTCAAACAGAAAACCATCGGCTTGGCCTGTCCCAATTGCAATGAAGGCCAAATCATTGAGCGCCGTTCCAAGCGCGGCAAAACCTTCTATGGCTGCAACCGCTACCCAGATTGTGACTTCGTAAG
>JAENWC010000535.1 GCA_016650235.1 Terriglobia bacterium | reverse complement strand
TGTTCCTCCTTTTGGAAGGTTTCATTGTGCCGGGATAATGTCCAGCGCCGCCGTGCCGGCCAATAACTTTCCGGGCATCGCGAACACCATTCCGGGCTCAGGCGAAAACCGTTCGCCTTCCCGCCGGAATGACTGTTCGCCTTCAGCCCGGAATCGCTTTCGCGTTCAGCCCGGAATCGTTTTCGCGTTCACCCCGGAATCCTTTTCGCCTTGCCCCGGAGGTTTCGAGCAAGGAAGACCTCCGCGGCCACGGTGACCTGTTCGGCCACATCGCCTACGGAAAGGATCAGGTCAAGGCGGGCCGTTTGATTTACCTGAAGCGTAATGCCGGACTGCACCTGCTTCTTGAAGCCCGCAAGCGTTGCTTCCAACCGGTAGTTGCCAGGCCGGAGGCTGTGCAGGGTGTAACGGCCGGTTTCACCCGACTTGCGTGGAGGCCGGCAGGTTGGTGGCCTGATTGAAAACGGTGACGGTCACGCTTCGCAGCATTGCGCCGCTTTGATCGGTGACGGATCCGGTCAGCGTGGCGAGTTCAGTCTGTGCCAATGCCAGCGAGGCGAATAGGGACAGCGCGGTCGGAACAAACGTGGTCTTGCGCATGAAATGCTCCTCCCGTGAGCGGCAGGTCCAAAACAGCATAGCATGAAAGATGGAACGGGGGGCGTCGGGCGCAGTGACAACGCTTCTTCAGGAATGCTCGGCACGCCGCTCGTCCTTGCTGAGCGTTTCGAGTAGTTTTTTCATATCGTCGGCGTGCTCTTCCTCCTTGGCCAGGATCTGCTCCATCGCGATACGCGTGGTGGGATCGTCATTGCCAAGATAGCGGATGATCTCGTTATAGGACTCTACCGCGATCCGCTCAGCGACAAGGTCCTCCCAAACCATGTCCAGAAGTGATTTGCCTTCGACGTACTGCGAAGCCGCGTATTTCGACGGGGACCCGTGATCGCGCAGAAGAAGGGCGTGAACATTCTCGACCGCGGGAGCCAAGTGCACGCCATGGCCGAGTTTCAAGAACTGTTGGACTTTCCCCCGGCTCCTAAGCTCGGCGTGGATGGGAAACTCAATCCCAAAAGGGCGAATGCGGCGGAACTTCGCGGCCAGCAGTTGTTCTTTGGCAAGGCGCGGTGCGCGGAATGCCATCAAGCCCCGTATTACACCGATAACCTCATGCACAATCTCCAGACGGAGCGATTTTTCAAGCCGCATCTGGTCAATGGGATGATGGCATCCGGGGATGGGCCGATTAAGACGTTTCCGCTCCGCGGGGTTAAGGATTCGCCGCCGTACCTGCATGATGGACGTTTACTTACTCTGGAAGACACGGTGGAGTTCTTCAATTTGGTGCTGGAACTTCAGTTGGCACAATCGGAGAAAGCCGACCTGGTGGCTTTTCTGCGGGTGTTATAGCGCGGGTGTTATAGCGAAGGTTACCGGGATGATCCCTTCCGACAGGGGCGACCTTTACGTATCCACGCCGGCTTGGGAAGAAGCCCCGCGGCCGCGCCACCCCCGTCCAAGAGGCCCTCGCATTGACCGGCCTCTTTGATCCTAAAAACGGCAGTTGGCCGCACTAAATCCTCAATACGCCCACAGCTTGCAAAGAGTTGGAAGCGCAGGTCTTGTCACCCGTTGGGTGAAATGCGCCGCAGTCGAAAACCTCCAGCCGAAGTTCGTCACCGGACCGCTCCCTGACGGTCGCGGCTCAGTAACTGCTGTGGAATCAACGCTCTGTTTCCGAGCCACGACCGTTAGGAAGTGGTTGCATACCGGGCCAACCGCCGGCTTCCTACCTACCCCGAAACACTTCTGCTTAACTTCTACTGCTTACTGGTGGACGCGACCTTGCTGGTCGCTGGGTAGTCCGCGCTGGCTTCGCCAGTCGAAGACATTTCCTGGGCGCCAGTGTGCTTTAACAGATCTTTCGCGCGAGTGATTTCGTCCGAAGTGTCGCAGTGAACGGAAAGTAGAATTCCGCCCTCTTTGATTCGCCCTTCGTATCGCTTCGCTTCGTACTCGGGGATGCCCATCCCAACGAGTGCGCCAATCAGGCCGCCGACCGCGCCGCCCACTCCGAGACCGGCTAGAGCGCCCATGATCGGACCGGCCGCAATAAAGGGACCGACTCCGGGAATTGCAAGTGCGCCGATCCCGGCCAGTAAGCCAAGAGTTCCACCAATCGCCCCGCCGGTAGTGACTCCGGCAGCCGTACCTTCTGGCGCTTTTGTACTCTTCTCGTGTGCAAAGTCTCTGGAGCCCTGAATGTCCGGGAGCAAAACCGAGATATCGTCATTGGAGAAGCCCGCCGCCAGCAGGTCATCGACGCTCCGTTCTGCTTGCTTTCTGGTTTGGTAAATACCAAACACGGCTGTCTTTTTTCCTGTCATGATCTTATCCTTTCGTGAAATGTTAATTACAACTGGTGTTCTGAGGCCCCGGTTAGTAGGCTTTCTTCTTCGCTTTCGCGGCTGGCATGGCAATGTTCGATACCTTAATGGTGTCGCCCGTCATTTCACCCGTCATCCGCACCGTATGCCCGGCGTGCGCCTGTAAGGCGGCGAAGTCTTGATTTTCAATGCTGTACACCTTGCCGCCGCGCACGAACACGTACTTGCCTCCTCCTTTGACGCACGCCATCGTGCACTCGCGGCCGGACATTTTCGCGGTCCCGTGTTCGGCCATCGTCTTGTGCGTTGCACCGCACATGCTGTCGCTGATCTTCCCTGTCCAAGTCTGGTGGGCGGCTGAGGCGGACATTGCTCCAAGCATGCCCGCGACAACTGCGATACCTAAATGGTTCATCTGATTCTCCTTAGAGTTTAAGAGTGACGGTTCCACCGCCTGACTGATGCGCCAGACTATGGTTGCGCTGGCTTACGGCCGTGCGGTCAGTGCGAACGGGATTACCTCTTGCTTTGCGGATCTGGAACAAGATCGACACGTTGCATCCGTGCATGTGGAGACCCAATCTGCAAGTCGGGGGAGACCATCCTCTCACTCACGCACGATTGAAAAGAACAGCCTTATGAATCGGGCAGAGCAAAGAGCCCGGATTTGCAGCGTAAGTGTAGTTGTGCCAGCCTGAAGCGTGCTGGAAGAGATCATCTTGCAGGTGGACTCGGCCCTGCGGCCCTGCGGCCACAGGCAAGGTAACCGGATAGATTTCCAGAACGCGGTTGAAGCAGTCTTCCCGCCATGACCATGCGTGGTCAGGTGACGATATATCGTTATCCGCCGAAGGGCCTCCCAGGCTATTTGGGCATTTGGCGGTTAGCCGCGTTGGAATATTCCGTCTGGAGAGTTCGGTCCTTGTCATGCTCTCAAGGGAGATTGACCGATGTCGGTATCAAAGGAGAAATATGAAAACGCTCAAACCGTGCTTGTCCTTGGTGGTGGTGACAGCATCCGATCATCTCTGGACCAGGCCGGCTTCAAAGATGTTTCGGTAAAACAGGATCGTGACAAGGGCGTCGTGACCCTGGGTGGACATGTGCCGGCAGGGCAAGATGGTTGAGGTTGATGGCAAGAAGATAGCTCTTTTTAATGTCGACGGGGCTTTTTGCGCCATCGACGACACTTGCACCCATCGTGGTGGCCCGCTTTCCGAAGGGGAGCTCAGCGGTAAAGAAGTCACCTGTCCCTGGCATGGGGCCGTGTTTGATGTGACCACTGGCCAGGTGTCGCGCCTGCCTGCGCCCAAAGGGGTCTCCAGTTACAACATCCGCATCGAGGGCGGGGATATCGAAGTCGAGATTTAGATGTAGCGAAATACTGGAAGGAGTTAGTGCCTATGACCCTGGATTACCAGGCGCTGCACTAGGGCGCTGCGTATATCTGGACTTGTCGCATCCTCAACACATGACAATCACAAAGTCCGCAGTTCTTATGGCCGCGACCGCGGTCCTTTCAACCAGCGCTCTTGCGCAGCTCCCGCCATCAAGGGTACTGACCCTTGACGCGGCTGCACGTGACGGAGAGAGCCATGGATGACAGCGTTCTCAAGCGCCAGGCGCTAGGGTTGTGGATGCAGGGGCAGAAGCACCACCTCCGTGGCGACCTTGAGCGGGCAATCGAGCTCTACACAAAATCGCTCGGGCTTTACCCCACCGCCGAGGCATACACGTTCCGCGGTTGGGCCTACAGCTTTCAGGATCGCGACGACGAGGCAATCGAGGAGTGTAAGAAGGCGATCGCTGTCGACCCGACCTTCGGCAACCCGTACAACGACATCGGGTCCTACCTCGTCAAAAGGGGAAAGCTCGACGAGGCCATTGATTGGCTGGAGAAAGCCAAGACAGCTCCGCGCTATGAGCCGCGCCACTTCCCCTATATGAACCTGGGGCGCATCTACGCGCAAAAGTGGATGGTGCGTTGCGCGATCCAGGAGTTCGAGGCGGCGCTCAAGATCCACCCCGGCGAGCCGGCCTGTCTTTCCGCGCTGGGACAACTACGAGGATCGCTCAATTGATGTCTGGTTGTTCCGCATCGGCAGAGGGAACGCGCCGGTTCGCGCAGCGCGCCATCGATGAGGGGAATCCGGACAGCGCATACCGTGCGCTGGGACGCACCGCTCTGGTCACCTCGTCACTCGGCTTCGGCAGCTACCGGATCGACGCTCAGACCCCCCAGCACACCGCGGCCCTGGAAAAGGCGCTCCTTGGTGGCGTCAATCTCATCGACACTTCCACCAACTATGCCGACGGCTCGAGTGAGACCTGCATCGGAAACGTGCTCGCCCGCCATCGACGCGAAGAGCTCATTGTCGTCTCCAAAGTCGGCTACGTGCAGGGGCAGGCGCTTACGATGGCGCGGGCGCGCGAGCAGGGCGGAGCTGCCTTCCCGGAGATGGTGAAGTACACCGACGGATGCTGGCACTGCATCCACCCACAGTTTCTCGCCGACCAGTTGGAGCGGTCGCTGAGGCGGCTCCAACTCGAGAAAGTGGATGTCTATCTCCTTCACAATCCCGAATACTTCTTCACAGAGGCGGCCAAACGGCACAAGAGTGGTTCGCTCGAAGCGCTACGCGACGAGTTCTACGACCGGATTCGGCGCGCCTTTTCTTATCTCGAAGGTGAGGTTCGAAGGGGCCGGATCGGGTTCTATGGCGTCTCTTCGAATACTTTCGTCGTCCCGGGGAGGGACCCGGAAGCAACTTCGTTAGAGCGCATGTGGATGATCGCCCGCGAGGTGGCGCTCGAACATCACTTCGCCGTTGCGCAGCTCCCCGCGAACCTTTTCGAGAGCGGCGCGATGCTGACGCGCAACTGTGTGACGGGCAACCGAACGGCTCTGGAGTTCGCGCAAGAACACGACCTTGCAGTCCTGGTCAACCGGCCGCTCAACGCCTTCTACAGGGAACAGCTCATCCGCCTGGCGGACATGCCGGGGGTCCGGAGTCCCGAGGTTCATGCCCACGTCGATCCATTCCTCCCGCCTGCGTTCCGAGCTGAGTCGCTCTCGCGTAAGGCGCTCGCCATTCTAACGAACACGAAAGGCGTCACCTGCGTGCTCAGCGGCATGCGGCGACCGAACTACGTGGACGACTCGCTCGGCGCGCTGCGCGGCCCGGCGTTCGATGTCGACCTTCACCTGTACGAGGCATTTGCCCACATGTAACGGGAAGGCAACGATGGACATGCAAGCAAATACTCCTCCTGATTTCACGCTGAAGGCGGACAGGGACCGCGACCTTTCTGCCGAGCAAGTCGTGGTAGCTTACCACGAGAGAACGAAGCACCACTACCACCGCTATGCAGCAGCGCTTGGCTACATGGATTGGGCTAAGCAGCCAGATCCGTTCCGCCGTTACGACGGAGCGCCGCTGGTTCGCCTTCCTTTCCCCGACGCGGGGCGAGCGCTTCCGTACTGGCAGCTCTACGTCGCGGACAACATGGTGCCGGTTCCGGTTTCGGTCGACTCCATCTCGCTCTTCTTCCGCTACGCACTCTCGCTGACAGCGTGGAAACGGTTGCAGGAAACCACGTGGTCTCTTCGTGCCAATCCGTCGAGCGGGAACCTCCACCCGACGGAGGGATACGCGCTCTTGCCGTCGTTGGACGGCATCCACGACCGTCCCGGCGTCTACCACTATGCATCAAAGGCGCACGGTCTCGAGCTTCGAGCGGATCTCGATCCCTCGGTCTGGGCAGCCCTGACGGCAGCGTTTCCGGAGGGCTCATTTCTCGTGGGGCTCTCGTCCATTCTTTGGCGGGAGGCCTGGAAGTATGGCGAACGTGCGTTCCGGTACTGCCAACACGATGTCGGTCATGCGCTGGGGACGATGCGATTCGCGGCGGCTGCACTCGGGTGGAAACTCCGCCTCCTCGATCGTGTGGGCGACGCCGCCGTGGCCCAACTTCTCGGACTCGACCGCGAGGGCGACTACGCGGGCGCGGAGCGAGAGCATCCCGAACTCGTGGCGCTTGTGGTCCGGGAGAAATGGGCCAGCGACCGGGGCCTCTGCCTGTCGAAAGAGTTGGTATCCCAGGTGTCCACTTCTCGATGGTACGGCACGGCTAACGTGCTGAGTCCCGAGCACGGCGTCGATTGGCCAGTGATCGACCAGGTGGCTGTTGCCACCACGAATCCGAGGATTGCGGCCGACGAAGAGTTCTCCAGGTTCCCTTCGGAGGAAGAGCTCTTCGGGGCGCCAGTTCGGTCCGGCGCGTTCACCGCGGAGAAAGTCATCCTGGGGCGCAGAAGCGCGGTGAGCATGGACGCATCCACCGCAATTCCTGCGGCGACCTTCTTCCGGATGTTGGCTCGTCTCGTGCCCACCCGAGACGGCCGATCTATGCCGTGGGACGCCCTACCCTGGCGCCC
>JAENWC010000534.1 GCA_016650235.1 Terriglobia bacterium | reverse complement strand
GTGGAATCGAGGGGGCTTACGAAGTGAGGAGCGTGTCCATGATCTCGTAGGCGATGCGGTAGTCGCCGTCGATTCCGCGGGCCCACACCTTGTACGTGTGCGGGCAGATTCCCGGATCGTCTCCGCGCTCAAGGCGGCGCATCCGGCTACGGAGGTCGCTTTCGGCGAGCTCCCTCGCCTCGTTGATCGTGCTGGCGACTGCGACCGGCTCGTGGTGGCCTTCCTCGTCCTCCGCGATCAGAATCGCCAGGCCAAGCTCGGTGTCGGGCTGCAGCGGTATCGCAAATCCGTTGTAACTCTTGGTTTGCTTCTCGGTTCGTGCCATCTGGTTAATCTCCTTGCACGACCATTCATCACTCCGATGGCCCCGAAAGGCAAGGGAATAATCGCATCGGGCAACGAAAAAAGCCGCCCCGTTTCCGGACGGCTTTGGAGGGGCGAAGTGAGGGGTGGTTAGTAGAATCGATTCCCCTCCGCGATGTTACGCATGTGGCGGCTGTGCTGATTCTTGAAGAAGTTCCTTTCTCCCTTGTTGCGAAAACTCTCCGCATTTAGGTCGGCGGCATTTTCATCGTCCATCTCGGTTTCGTTTTCGGCGTTCAGGATCGCCTGCTCTCTGCCAAGCTCATCGAGTGCAAGGCTTCGTCCGTTCCTGAAAATCGCGAGGTCTCTTTCTTGGGCGGCAGTGGCGTTCGTCATGGCACCTCCATTCATCACTTCGATTGGTCGAAAAAGCAAGTGGATAATCGCTCATCGGAGAGAAAAAGCGCCCGTTTCCGGGCGGCGCGGCGGTGGCGAAGGGTAGTGCCGGTACTAGGGGCGGGCTCGGTACGCATCGGCAGCTTCCGGGTCAGCGCCTACGGCGCGCAGGGCTGTGCGGATCTGCTCGGCGGCTTGCATGCTCTCGATCTCGTAATCGCTCTCGTTGCGGCTGCCGATCTCGCGGCAGCAAAAGTATGCCTGCCTAAGTGCGGCGCTCAATTCAGGCGTCAGTGCGATCTTGGTGGTCTCGGTGGCTTTGGCTTGCTTGATGGTCGTTGTCATCGTTGTTTCTCTTTGCATGACCATTCATCACTCCGGTTGGCCGTGGAAGCAAGGGAATAATCGCGAGAAGCCGAAAAAAAGCCGCCCGTTTCCGGGCGGCGAGTTTGGAACGAGGCGTGCTTGTTACTTGGCGATTTGGTAAACGCGGTCGCCAGCCTCGTTCTTCGAGGACTCGATCTTGACGTTGTGCTTCTTGGCAGCGGTGGAGATGAACCCCCTGACGCTGTGGGCCTGCCAGTCGGTCGCCTTCATGATCTCGGCGAGGGTTGCGCCCTTGGCCCGTCCGATCATCTCCATGATCTTCGCGCCCTTGCTCTCGGCGCGCGGCGCGCTGGTCTTCTTCGCTGGGGCGGGCTTGGCAGCTTTCTTCGCGGCCTTGGTTTTGGCACCCTTGGCGGCTGTCTTGGCCTTGGACGCGCCCTTCTTCTTGCTGGCACCCTTCTTCGAGGAGGCCTTCTCCGGCGCGCCCTGGGCGCCCTGTTCCGCAACGGTGGCGGCTGTGTTGGCTTCTATGCTTTTCATGGTCATCTGGTTTATCCTTTTTCTGCGCTTCCTTTGCGCATGACGATTCATCACTCCGGTTGGCCGCAAAAGCAACTGAATTGTGGAGGGAATTTGCGGGGACGGACGGTTACCAGCCGGACCGGAGTCTACAAAAATCTTGGCAATCTCGAATTCACTACTCCGAGGGACGTAGTTGACGTCCAGGGTCGGCGTTCCGCGAGGGCAATGCTTTTAGGAACTTTGCCGTTCGACCTTAACCGCGCCAGCCTCCGCATGTAGAGGGAAAAAGAAATGGGCGAGACGCCGTTCTGCCGAAGTCTGCTGCTTGACGGCAGCGTGCTGGTAGCCGGCCAGGACGAATCACCTAGTCATCCGGGAGTAGAAGGGCTTCAGCATCCACCAATATGGGAGCCAACGCAGGGATGTTTGCCAACGACCATCAAATGATCACTTTTTATTGGCTGGACAAGACAAGAGCGCGAAGGAGTCCTTGGTCAAGGAGACCAATCTCACTTCACCACATTTCAGTCTTACGTAGCACTCTGGGTTTGGGACCGCCGCAGAGGTAAGCGAACTGCAGACGCGAAGCTGACGCGAACGTGCCAGCTTGGTGGATCTGGCGGGGAGAAACGGGGTCGTCGGAATACGCAACGATCACGGCAATAGTTTTTTAGGTCCGGTGCCGCCTGTACCAACCACCAACAAAGAGCTCACGGAATGGTGCGTGCATCCTATACGGTGCGTGCATTCTATAGAGATATCCCTGTCGCGATGGCGGGATTCCAGCGAAACTTCAATCGGTCCAGCAGCGCCAGAACGCGGCTATTCAGGAAGTCGATATGTTCCCTCTCCCTGTCGGGCACGTCCATACTTGGCTCGCGCACCTTCCCGCTGGCCAGTATCCCGCGGGCCTGCAAGAGACGCTTTTCCGCATGATGGTAGAACTCCATGTTTTGCAGGCTAAACGCGATTTGCGGCAGTACCACCTGAAAGATGTCGCATGCTTCTTCCCGCTTGCCTTCCATCAGGAGTCGGAAGGTCAGGCCCAAAACGTCCGCCAGTCCTAGACTCGGCATCACGCCGCAGATCCCCGCCGGCGCCAGTTCCATCATGTACATGCCGCCCCATCCCTCCAGCACTCCCACCCCTGCATTGGTCTCTTCGAGAATCGCTTCCACTTTGGACGCCATCAACGGCTCTTCGAGCTTTACGTAGCGGAAGTGCGGATGCTCTCTGTGAAGATCGCGAATGAAGCGAGGACTCACGCTCGGGCCACCGGGATTGAAATCCTGCACGATGAGCGTCACGTCGATGGCTTTGAGGATCCGGTCGAAGTAGCGGAGGAGATCCCGTTCGGAAAGAGGAAACAACCGGGGCACGGCAACGCAGATCGCGGACGCCCCGCATGTCTGTAGGTGGGCAGCCGATTTCGCGGCCTGCCCTGCCGCCGGATAGTTCACCTGTCCAATGACGGGAACCCGTCCCCGTGCGTGGAAGACGGCTTCAGCGACCAGGCGCGTCCGTTCGTCTTCCGAGAGTTTGTAGAATTCGCTCGCATAGGCCGGTAAGCAGACGGCGCTGACATCGACGGCATATGCGAAATCGATCAAGTTCCGCAGTTCGTCCCAGGCAATATGCTCCTCGCTGTTGAAAGGTGTCGGAATAATTGGGACAATCCCGCGGATCTGTAATGATGGCGGCTCCATAGTGAACCTTAGTATTCAATCTTCAGGCAAGCCGGTCAAGTTGCTGCAACGATCGGCGGGCATTATGTTCAGCTTCATGGATACCCGAAAGCAACCGATCAATCCAAACGACGACGTTGTAATAATAACTCGGCCACCCATGAACTTGCTTGCTTTCCATTTGTGACCAATTTCGCGATCACCGGAGACCGGCCTGAGTAGCGTCCGCCGCGAGCGGCTTCGTTCAAGCCGTGGGAGTACAAGTTCTTCCAGCCATTCGCGCATTTCCAGTCGCGCTACGAGCTATCCGGAACTTGGAGGCCCCCGAATCGAGGATCTCTGCGTGGGCCATCCCGTTCAGCTAGCTGGATTGCTCCAGCACGCGGAACGGCAGCGGCTGGCCGGCACATGTACGGGCGTCGGTTCATGCTATCTCTATGTGTCATGAACGCAGAGCCGTGGTTCCCGCCGTTTACAGATTGGCGTTATGTTTTTGGGCTTCTGGTGCTTTTTGGCGCGATCTTCGTTCCCGGATATACGGCTCGACCCGCTTCGCCAGGATGGAGGCGGCGATAAAGAGCCCGCCGGCAGCGACTGCGATAACTAAGGTGCTGACGATGAGCCACTGCTTTCTCCTAGGGGTCATATTCCTGATTTTAGGCCGGTCCCTACCCGGCGCCTGAACTGGAATTCCATTGCAGCGCATATCCAGCCCATAAAACTTCCCACATAAGCCGACGGAGTGACTCCGGGCGGCAAAGCCGAACGCGGGCCGTCGCCGGCCTGCGTCTTGACTGCCCCTGCCAAGCGCCTCGGCGCCCCCGACAGTCATCCCTCCCGCAACCGACGTTTCGAGAAATGTTCGTCTTCTCATCCATAGTGGCTTACCAATTTCAGTTAGGTCAGCCGCGCGAGGCCGGGTGCATACTCGTCTCGGGAGAACGCTTGACAGTAAAGGATGAACTGCCCAAAAACTGCGATCTGGCCGGCATCCCCGCGCTGGCACAGGCTACGCCACCGCAGACCGCATGCTTCCGAGACACGCAGGCCGGCCGCGTAGAGCAGATGCAGGAGGGTTTTGTCACGGGGGGTCAGTGTTGCCAGGAGCATTCGGCGGACGTCTTCCTCGCAGATGATCCTTTCCGCTAAGTGATTCTCATACTTGGGGATCGTCACTTCCGCGGCGGGGTTGGCTCCGATGAATCGCATCCGGTGACAAAAACCAAATAGACTCCGAATTGCTGCCAATGTTCGCGCCCGAGAGATCGGTGCCAGGTCATCCAGGGATTGGGCGAAGCTCTGTAGGTCGCCCAAGCCTATCTGTTTCAATGACTTGGGTAACATGCGCCAGAAGCCGCGTAGAATCGCGTTGGTAACAGCTACGGGTGTGAGGGCTGGCCTGGCGATCCAGCCAGAGGTTGATGATCGCTGCATCGCTGGAAGTGGTTGTCATAACAGTCCTTATGGTGTGTTGCGGTCATCCATGTGATACCTCAAGGGGGCGGGGAGAAGGTGGGGGCAGAAACTGACGCACCATGGAAGCATGTTTGCCAACGACCATCAAATGATCACTTTTTGTTGGCTGGACAAAACAACTGCGGCTCCTGTCTTACTTTCGGCAAGGCGCGGTGATGGCCGTGCTCATTGCGGGGCTGATTTGCACCTCGCTTGCGGCCCAAACGGGAGGACCTTGCGAAGAAGGACGCGCCTTGATTTCTGCGCAAGGTCCATGCCGCGGCCCAAGGTGAACTTTGGAAGTGCGTCCTCACCGGCACCCCTTTCCGCGAATCTTCTTGGCTGCTGGCCCAGACCTATCGCGAGTTGAAAAACTACGGCGATGGATTTGCGCGCCTGGCCCGGCTCCCAAGCGAGCCTCCCCCTCCGTGGATCTCCTCTACATCGAGGGCTTCCTTCAATTCCGCACGGGAAAACATCGCGAGTCGATTGAACGTTCTCGGCCGCGGATTCCGCATCGATCCTCAGGTCAGGATTGGCGCATTCACCACGTTCTTTGCCTTGAACTACGTGGTCCTCGATATCAGCGAAGGCCCGATACGACTGGTTGCTGTTGGCAGAGAACGAAGCCGTCCATTTTATCGCGCGGCGAACAATAAACCCTCGAAGGTTTACTGTCCTGCGGGCACGCGCGGACCGACGCGGGTCATATCAATCTGCTGAAAACCCATTCTCAGCGCCGGCGAGTCAGGACGCAGACGAAAATCGAAGTTGCTTGCGTTCATGAATAAGGGATCCGCGATGACGGAGCCCGCATCGCGCTCTCCCGTCTTCCACTCGTCGAGTGACTTGCCCGCGAAACGGATCTCATTTCCACGCGTATCGAAGTAGATGTTGCTCTTCATCGTGACCTTGTCGTCGCTCCAGTTGCTCCCCAGTAAACGCCCTTGGCCGAAATAGACGATATTGCGCTCGAAAATGAACGAGACGTGTTGCTCCATGCGCGTTCGCATCAACTGATTCTCGCGGTTGAACGCCCAGATGTTGTTGCGCACAATGTTCTCGCGCCCGTAGTGCTGGTGGAAACCCGCGCTCTTGCAGTTGTACACGATGTTGTTCTCGATCAGCATCTCCGAGGAACCTTCGTCCGGGTAGATACCCCAGCCGCCATAAGTAAACGAGGCGATGCCGTGGATCAGGTTATTTCGAATTCGTGTTCCCGGCTGCACCCCGAGCGTGTAGATGCCGCCCATGTCACTCAGCATCTCTTTGCCAATGTCATGAATATGGTTGTATTCGATGATGTTGCCTTTTGACTGGTTCGGCCCGTAGCCCCAGGTCCATCCCACGGAAATGGCAGTGTAAAACAAGTCGTGAATGTGGTTGTGGACGATCTGGCTGCGTCCGCTTTGCAGCACCCACACGCCCACCGCCGGCGAGTAGACCAATCCCAGGTCGTGGATGTGGTTGTCGGCTACGACGTTCTCATAGTTCTGCTCGTTGTCGTCTGGAAACTGTCGCGCCTCGCCCAGTTTCACGCCGCCCCCACCCAAATCGAACAACTCGCACGCCAGCACGTGGTTGCGTTTGGATCCGCGGCCGAAGAAGATGGCATACCCGCCGGAATGGGCTACGGTGCACTTCTCAATCGTGCAGTCGATCGCGCCGATTCCCTCGATGGCCGCAGGGGCGGGCAGGGCTGCTTGGGTGTCGGCGTAGCCCTTGTCGCTCATCGTCCAATCGGCGTGCGCGAACTTCAGCCCGCGGAAGGTGACGTTACGAACGAACAGCCCCTTCTCAGGCTTGCCCTCCAGGCGGACAAGTTGCACGAGCGCGGGAGCAATCACTTGTTCCGCTTCCAGGTTTTCCCCGGCCACTGGCCGGTAGGAGACCGTGTTGGCATTCCGGTTGAGATACCACTCGCCGGGCGCATCCAAGCCGTCGGGCGCGTTCTCGATGAAGTAGCGGGCGTCGCTCTCCTTGTTTGAAGGGCGCGGATCGAGCGTCAGGGTTGCCACGCGCGCGGCCTCGTCCACACTGACGATGGGCATGCGGAAGTCGGCCCAGGCAAGCAGACCGATCACCTCCACGTCACCGGACTCCGCCCACCCTTTCCGAATGTCGGCGCCCCGGTAGCGGAGTCGAATCGGCTTGTCCGTCGGGCTGGCTCCGTCGATCCGAAAGTAGCCGAAATTGGGCGTGCGAGCGCGCTGAGCCCTCCGCCCGCTGATGAATAGCTGGCGAAAGTAGGAATCGCCGGCGGGAGCGGTCCAGACGGGGCCGGAACCTTTCTTCCAACCTGAGAGGACGCGGCCGCCACTGATGACCGGACGCGCGCCGGGAGCGGCCTCCCAGACTGTGTTCGAGTCGTCCGGCGTAAGCACCAGCGTCTCCGGAAGGAAATAGACGCCATCCCGGAGTTGGATTGTGATGCTTCCGCTCTGCCCCGCGATGCGCCGAGATCGAGCAGCGTCGCGAGCTTGCGTCAGCGTGCGGATGGGGCCCTCCGGCGACACGACGATCGTCTGGGCGGCCACAGCGAAGGGAACGAGCAGAAAACAGGCTTTCAATCTCATATTCGCGCCTTTCTAAGTACCTCTACATTCAGATTCTGCACGAAGCAGGCAGAAAAAACAAATTACACAACGCGGCCGTAGGCCCGTTGCGGAACGCTAACTTCGGTTCGGGAGAATACCCAACAAACCCATCGCCCACCTTCGTCAGATTACGGCGGTAAACGATTCGAGGAGCTTTCAATTGGCCCTGCGCTTGCGTTTTTAGACGGACCTGATGCTCTCGCTTACTTTCGGAATACTGCTTGCTGTACATCTGGGACCGAAGGTCCGCCGGGAATGTGGGGCCATGCGCTTAACGTTTTGAGTTCGGCGGCTGCCGCAGGCGGTCCGCTGGAACGAATTGTTCGCCCTGAGCACTCCGGTTCTTCAAGAGCCACCACACGGTGTAGATGCCGGGGATCATCGGATAATGGCTGTGTAGAGGCCAGTACGCCGACTACGGCATCATCCTGTTCCAAGCGGTCACCGGCAGTCCTACGCCTCAGACTATCTCGACGGCATCTTACGGCGCGAACCGTCTTGGTCTGGAGGTTGGGCGGTTCGTACACATCGACATCGGTGGCGCGAATGAGGAGTACGTGCATGTACTCGCCGTCGATCCGGACAACCAGACCTTCGACGCGATTGTGACCTGGGACCACCTGCTCGGTGAGAGCAGAGCATCCGTCCGGCCATCTGGCCGACGCCCATTCTGAACGAAGGCGATGACTTGGCGTTCGATATCCTCGGGGTCGCTTCGCCGGTTCCGGGGTCCGACTTGACGATTGTCATCCAAACGTGACGACGTATTGACGTGATCGCCGTTTGGGGTCAGTTTCCGAGTGCCACAATCCGGGAGTTGATGCGACCGTCGGCGGTGGATACTCGTGCATAGATGGCAACTCTCATACGGCTGTCACAGACTATGCCGTGGTTCGTACCAAAACAGTTGATTTGGGACGCTGATTCTGAGTACTACATCTGCCGTGTTTTCAATGCGGAAAACGGTAGGTGTTGGGCGGGATTATGTTACAGGGCCGGAGCTGCGGCGAACTGGCGGACACCCCGCCCACAATCGCTCCAGGAGCGCTTGGAACCCTCAGACTCGGGCCAACCGTGGGGTAGCGCTCGCCGGGAGCGGTATTCCCGTCCCCCCCTGCGCCGAGGTCCGGTCTCAACGAGGCGACCTTTTCGTTTTAAGAATCTGTTTAAGGATTGGATACTTCCTAAACAAGTAACTGAACGGAATCACAGAGCTCACCGCCCCGAACACCAAATCCTTAGACGTAGACGTATCTGAATTGCCCACAGAGATGCCCGCATCAACAATTCCAGATGCAAACAAATCGCCTGAGTCGGGGTTTTCGAGGCTCTTCATTCCCACAGGAGATCCCGATGAGCCCGGTGCGTTAAAACAATTGCTCAGCCATTCATGACTACCCCTTCTTCCTAGGAGTTTGCATCGAGGGTCGAAAACAGCCTTGCTTCCATCCAGTTCTGTGCCTGACATAACAGGGAATCCGCCTGAGAATAGAGGTAGGCCTTCGAGACCCTCGAAAGAGGTATCGTCAGCGTAGAAGAAACCCAGATGTTCTTTGAGACTCAAACATTCCGGATCGACACCAATGGCAAAATCGCCCCAGTCCAGTGAGTCTCCATGTGCAACAACCTCAAATGTGCCTTGAAGTAAACGTAAGCGTAAGAGCAAACCCTGTTGATCGAGGAGACGAATGCTGCTGAGATAGCGGCATGAGACAGCAACAACGATGGACGGCGGATGAGATCAAGCAGTTGGTGGATGCCTATCGCGCTCGCGGAGAGATGACGCGGCC
>JAENWC010000533.1 GCA_016650235.1 Terriglobia bacterium | reverse complement strand
TGCTGTCTACGCTTGCTGTCTACGCTTGCTGTCTACGCTTGCTGTCTACGCTTGCTGTCTACGCTTGCTGTCTACGCTTGCTGTCTACGCTTGCTGTCTACGCTGTGACGCTGTGACGCTTGCCCCATTGACTTGCCGGTTGGGCCGTGATTTAATCGGGATGTTTCTGCCGCCGGGGTGCGCATTACTGGGAGGTCCGGCGTAATGAACAACTCGGGTGCATTTCGTCAGTCTGCCTTTGGGTTTTTCTCTGATCGGCCGTGCCGAGGCTGCACGACCGGTAGTGGAGGTTCTGCGAACCGGGCACTACAGCAGCAGCACCGTGGAGGGTGAAGCGTCGCTAGGCTTCATTCGGGAGGGCTTGTCATGAAGGCAATGTCGACACTTGTGGTGGCATGCTTCTTGACGTCGTCAGTCGAGGCGCAGCCTCCTGCACAGGCGGTCCAGGTCACGCCCCGCCAGTTCCTCGACGCCATTATCGAGAGCCTCGCGCGATCGCACATGGCCATCAAGGCTATGAACCAGAAGGCGAACGACCCGAGCCTTGTCGAGCGAATGACCGCCAACCAGAACGCCAGTATCGAACTGGACATTGCGGCGAGCAACATCCAGCGTTTCACGTCGGTTCAAGATGAAAACGTGCGCGCCTCGACGTCGGGAAGCATCGATGCCTATGGTCTGATGCGGAAGTCGCTGGCGATTCAACTGGCTCTTTACGAAAAGGTGGATGCTGCCAAGTCACCCGACGACCTAGCCGGGATCCGCCGGCAGATCAGCGATGCCAAGGTGTCCTATCAGCAAGCCTCACGGGTGTTGGTGGACGCAACGACCCTTGCCTTTATGTCCAGTGTCGCTCCCGATCCACAGGATCCTGCGAACCACATTGCGCTGAACATGACGGCAGCACAGAAGGCCCAATTGGTGAAGGCGCTCGAATTACGGTTCGGTCCCGCTCTGAGGAAGAAGGCCGACGACGACACAGGGCCCATGCAGGCCGCCAAGGCGCTCTTGACTAATCTAGATAAACAGTGGAGGCACGCAAAGTAGGGGTTCGAGAAGAAAAGATTGCGGTCTAACGAGGGCATGCACCCGGCCAGCCCAAAAACCGGGCGGCGGGTGGTACCCGGATCGTTAGGCTGGACGAGAAAGCTAGATGACAACAAAATGACAGAAGAGCAGATGACTCCCCCAACCGAGATTGAAAGGAGCGTTATCCTACCAACGCCGGGGGAAGTGATCACGAGCGTCGCTACCGGCATCTCTTACGTGATGGGAGACCGGCTGGGCGAGGGTCACTTCGGAGTCGTGTTCGGGTGTTCCGATGGATGGAACAACGACCTCGCTGCCAAGGTTTTGAAGGCGACGGGAAGCTACGAATCCGTTCGGGCTGCTGCTGAGGCCGAACTTCGTAAGCTCTTGCTTCTCCGTCACCCCCACATCACTTACGTCTATGACGCGTTTGAGTACAGGGACACGTTTTACATCGTCACCGAGCGCTGCTACTGCCCACTTCAGCAATTTTTTGGAACCGAATGGTTCCACGGCCGTCTTTGGGTTGCGCCGGTGGCTCGATGCGTGTTGCAGGCCATCAACTATCTCCATATCAACCAGTACGCGCATCAAGACATTCACCTTGGCAACGTATTCGCTGCTTTTTCGCGCGACGAGATGCAGCCTACTGTACCCGGCCCCATTCAGTTCAAGGTAGGCGATTTAGGTGTGAGCAAGCTGTTTAGCGAGATTGACGCAGCCAATACACTCAACAATGCAATTCGTCCCCCAGAGGCGATCAAGCCTGCGGAATTTGGTCCACTTGACAGCCGAATTGACCTGTATCACGCAGGCCTGTTGTTCCTACAGTTGGCGAGGTCCGAGATCCTGAATTTCACACAAGACGAGATACTGAACGGCCGCCCTAGAGAATTGGCACTTGAATTGGATCCGCCGCTCAATGTCGCCCTTGAAAAAGCCCTCCGTCGCCATGTCATGTACCGTTCTGCCAACGCGATGGAGCTGTGGCGAGATCTCCAATCTCCACCAGCACTCCCGGGCGCTGGCAACGTTGACGAAAGTGTGCAGCCTAACAAGGCGCTGGAGCCGACCGAGCGCGTTGATGAGTGAAGAGGCGCTCGGCGGCTTAGCGCCGAGGCGTTAGGCGGACAAGGGACCTATGCCAGAGTTTCGTGACAGGGCCGTGCAGCTGGTCAGGACGGCCCAGCGGATCGCAAGCCTTCGTGGTGCCGTTCAAGAGGCGTCTGTGCTTGCCCAATCGTCTGCGACGTTGATCGAGACGGGCTATGACAATTGGAATAACGGAACTACGTTCTACACCTTAACACTCGAGGTTCCTATTCCCGTCTACGTTGAACTCGATGAGGGGCGAACCGCAATCGAGAAGTCGATTCAGAGGCGCATTTCGGAGCTAACCCGCACGGAGTCTGGTGTCTCAATCACCGAAGTCGTAATTAGCCCAGAACTGGCTGACGATGTGCCTTCAAATGAGGATATAGCTGGAGAGCAGTCGGTGGCGGGACCGAGCTTCTGGGCGCCAGGCCACTTTCGGCTTTTTATCACGCATGTATCGGCCACAAAAAAGGCGGCTCATTCCGTTAAGGCCGCGCTGGCGGCGTACCAAATCGCTGGATTCGTTGCGCACGACGACATCGAACCGGCGAAGGAATGGCAGGCGGAGATTGAGAGTGCTCTGAGAACTATGGATGCCCTCACGGCCATCATCACGCCAGAATTTGTGGCAAGCGTGTGGTGTGATCAAGAGGTTGGAATTGCCGTTGGCCGGGGAAAGCTAGTTGTGCCCCTTCGTGCCGGAGCAGACCCTCACGGCTTTCTCGGGAAGTACCAAGCGATCGCGATCGAAAAGGGCGCGCCAGCCAGTGACATTGCACGACGGATTTTCGATGTACTGGTGAAGCACGATCGAGCCTATGACCGTATGGCAGATGCCTTGATCGAGCGTTTGGCGCGATCATCGAGCTGGGAGATGGCGAAGAAGACGATGAGCCTGCTCGAGCAAGTGCCCAAGTTGAATCGAGACCAAGTTGCGCGCTTGGTTCGCACGATCGACGAAAACCCGGAGGTCAAGGATGCGTTCGGTGTTCCCGAACGCATCAAGTCAGTTGTTGGGCACCTCGGACAACCGGATGCATCCTAACGATGCGTTAGCCCGCCCTCTGCATAGATCCTACGTTTGTAATTCGGTAGGATTGGGCAACTGTTATGTTACGTGGAGGTATGGGAAATGATGTTTCCGAGGACATGCTGTTCATCCCGAGAAACCTCACCGAGGTGGCGCGCAAAGCGATTGAGCCGCGCCTGAAAGCAGTCGCGCCCGGCAGCGCTCAGGAAACCTATCTCAAGCGGTTGTGGGAGCGCTCCGGCGACAAGTACTTCATGCGCATGGGTTGGATGCCGCGCGCGCACCCTCTCCAGTTGCCTTCGGGTCGCATTATCGTGCCAGTATATCCGGGTTCCAGGCATGCTACTGTCTTGCGGCCTGACGTTAGGCCGCCAGAGGGACGCCGATGCGTTAACCCGGCCGCTGATGTTGGCTGTATGATCGAAACAGGAGGTGGTGGCCATGACGGATGAACAACTCTTGGAACGGATTACGGTCAGCCGCAACGTCATGGCGGGAAAGCCGGTGATCAAGGGAACGCGGCTGACGGTTGACTACATCCTCGGTCTCTTGGCGCATGGCTCTACGGCCGCTGAAATCTTAGAGGAATACCAAGGGCTCACGTCCGAGGACCTCCATGCTTGTTTGCTGTTTGCAACTAAATCTCTGGAAAACACGGCGTTCATGCCCTTGATGGCTGAGAAGCCTTAGGGGATGCGCTTTGTGATAGATGAATGCACCGGCCCAGTTGTCGCTCAGTGGTTGCGGGAGCAGCAACACGATGTCTTTTCAATATACGAAGCGTGGCGTCGTCTTTCTCCGTCTTGAAGATGAACAAGCCATCAGGAAGATTGAAGTGCTCCGCCGATTGCTGGCAAGTTATCCTGACAGGCTTTCGCATCAATTTGTTGTCGTCACGGAGACACGAGTTCGCTTTGCTCGGGCCGAGTGATGTTGTCAAAGCACGTCTAACGAAGGCGCTGCAGGCGACGGCCAAAACCGGGCCATGAGGGGGATGAGGATTCCGGGAACATTGAATCACCTCCCGGCGGACGCCGCCCGCAAGTCCATCAAGCACGCCCATTTCAACACCGCCTGGATCATGCAAGGCGAGCCGAAGTAGACAACCATTTACTTTCCTGTGCCTCTGGCGGTAAACTGCGGGTTGGCCGGGAAGACAAAAATGGAAATCCCGGCTAAGCTAGCCAAGGAGGCTAACTCATGAGATTCGGCTCCGTACTCTTGCTCTCTCTTACCCTTTCCCTTCCGTCCGCGGTTGCGCAGTCCACTACCGCCAGCTTGGGCGGCACTGTCGCGGACTCGACCGGCGCCTCGCTGCCGGAAGCCAAAGTGAACGTCCGCCACGTAGACACCGGCTTCGCGCAATCGGTGACCACCGACGCTAGCGGGGCGTTTCTGTTCTCGCGGCTTCCCATCGGCAACTACGAGCTGCGGGTGGAGCGCGCCGGCTTCTCCACGTACGTGCAAACCGGCATCACTTTGACCGTTGCCCAGGCGGCGCATCACATCGTCACCCTGCAAGTGGGCCAACTGACCGAGCGGGTGACGGTGGAGGGGAATATCGATCTGGTCGACACGCGCACCGGGACTGTCGGCCAGCTTGTCGATCAGAAGCGCGTAGTGGAACTGCCTCTGAACGGGCGTCTGGCGCAGAGGCTCGTATTCCTATCGGCGGGCACGGTGGACCTGGGACGCAACGGTTGCCGCATCTGCGGGCATGGCGGCGTCTACCCCGGCGAGCAGACCGCGGGCGTCAACGGCGCTGGCATGGCGCAGGTCAACTATCAACTCGACGGGGCCGGTCACAACGACACCTACCTCAACGTCAACGTCCCCTTCCCCAACCCGGACTCCGTGCAGGAGTTCAACCTGCAGTCCAGTAACTTCTCCGCCGAGTATGGCAACGCCGCCGGCGGCATCGTCAACATCGTGACCAAGTCCGGCACCAACGAGATTCACGGGAGCCTGTTCGAGTTTCTCCGCAATGGCAAGTTGAACGCCCGCAACTTCTTCGCCCCGAGCCAGGACACGCTCAAGCGGAACCAATATGGCGCCAGCGTTGGAGGCCCGATCAAGAAGGACAAGCTGTTTTTTTTCGGTACCTATCAGAGCACGCCCATCCGCAGCGCGGCCTCTGGGCGCACGGCCTTCGTCCCCACCGCCGCCGAGCGGGCAGGGGATTTTTCCGGGATCGCGCGGCAGTTGATCGACCCTGTCAGTAAGCAGCCCATCCCGGGCAACCGCATTCCAGCCTCCCGTCTCAACCCGGTGTCGAACTTCTTCCTCAAGACGATTCCGCTGCCCAACCGCGGTGACCGTGAGTTGAATTTCCCGGGCACGCCATCGATCGAGTCCGAGAACCAGTTCATGGGCAAGGTCGACTACAACATGACCAGACACCAGCTCAGCGGGCGCTACTTCTTCACCGACTACGACCGGCCGCCGGTGATCCCCACCGGAAACCTCCTGCAGGCGACCAACACCGGCAACGCCGTGCGCGTGCAAAACGTTTCGATCAACCACAACTACACGCTGACTCCGACGCTGATGATCAACTCCACGTTTGGACTCAACCGGCAGCGCGGCGGATCGTCTTCGAGCGCCCCTTTCAGCTTCCCGGACGCCGGCGTGAAGATCTCCTCGGCGAAGTCCTCGGCGCTCAAAGCGCCGCCGGAGCTGATTGTGAACGTTACGGGCGCCTTCGGCCTCAGCACCAATCACCTCGGTGATTTCGACCGCGGCGATTTCACCATCCGCGAAAGTGTGACCCTCATCCGCGGCGCGCACGAGCTCCACTTTGGCGGGGAAGCAGTGCGGGTCTCCAACCACATCACCAACACGTTCCGCATGGACGGCAATTTCACCTTCAACGGCCAACTCTCCGGCGACGGCTTGGCCGATTTCATGATGGGGCGCGCGTCCGGGTTTGTGCAGGGCGGCGGCGAGTTCAAGGATCTGAAGGGAACCCGGTGGGGCTTCTTCGCGCAAGACAACTGGCGGGCAAGCAAGAGGCTGACGCTGAATCTGGGAGTGCGCTGGGATCCCTACTGGCCCTACTACGATCGTTCGGGCCGAGTGGTCTGTTTCCAGCCGGGCGTCAAGTCGGCGCGCTATCCCAACGCTCCGGCGGGCATGATCTACGGCGGCGAGAATCATGACCAGACCTGCCCCACCGGCGGGTCGGAGCCGAACACCGGCAACATCGCGCCACGTCTCGGCTTTGCCTACCGGCTGAGCCAGGACGGCAAGACGAGCCTCCGCGGCGGCGCCGGCTATTTCTACACGCCGATCCAGGCGAGCGCCTTTAACCCGTTCACCAACATCGCGCCATTCGCGCCCGGGTTCTCCTTCAACGACGTGGCTTTCGAGGATCCCTTCGGCAGCGCGGGCGTGCGGAATCCGTTCCCGGAGCAGTATGGGCCGCGCGTGCCCGGTCCGGAGGCGACCTTTGTTGTGCCCACCGAGATCCGCGCCACCTTCGCCAAGGACTTTCGCACGCCGTTGCTGACTACCTGGAATCTGACGCTGGAGCGGCAGATAGGCACTGACTGGGTGTTCCGCGCGGCCTATATCGGCAACAAGGGGACCTATTTCTTTGGCGCGGCGGAGGCCAGCCGCGAAACTAATCCGGCCCGCGCCGTCCCTGGGATCCCGCTCACGGTCGGCACGACGCAGGCGCGGCGTCAGCATAAGGATTTCAGTAACATCGGTTTGTACGAGTCGAGCAACAACACCAACTACCACTCGCTCCAATTGAATGCGGAAAAGCGCTTCGGACGCGGCTTGTCGGTGCTGGCCAACTACACCTGGTCGAAGAAATTCGACGATTACGGCTGGAACAACCCCTATGATCGCCGCTTCAGCTACGGCCTTTCCAGCGAGGACGTGCCACACAACTTCCGGTTTTCCAACGTCTGGGATATCCCGCGGATGAAAGTCCCACGCACGCTCGGGGTCCTGGTCAACGGTTGGATGGTGAACTCGATCATCACTTGGCAGAGTGGGTTTCCGTTCACTATCACCAGCGGCCGTGACAACTCCTTCACCGGCGTCAACCGCGACCGCGCCGACTTCCTTGGCGGCGAGGCCAATCTCGGCTCCGGCCGCCCGCACGGCGAGATCGTCGCCCGCTACTTTGACACCTCCAAGTTCGTGCCCAACGCGATCGGCACTTTCGGCAACTCGGGCAAGAACAACCTGCGCGCGCCGCGATACTTCAACACAGACATCGGAGTGTTGAAATCGAATCGCCTGACGGAACGGGTATCGCTGCAATTCCGGGCAGAGTTTTTCAACATCTTCAATAACGTGAATTTCAACGGCCCGACCTCGAACCAGTCTTCGGCGCAGTTTGGGCGGATCACCTCGGCGCTGGACCCGCGCATTCTGCAGTTCGGCATGAAGCTGCTGTTCTGAGGCATGTCCTGGCCACGCGAGCCGTAGAGGAGTTCTTCTACCTCGCCGCTTGACCGGCGCGTAGAGGTTACACTGGTATCACCCGCCCAGGCATCTAGCAACCTTCAACGCAAAAGCAGGCATGCGCGGCCGGCGGCGCAAATGTTACCCTTGACCTTACTGGGGCCCAGCGCCTGGACGAGAAGACAAAGCACGCGTCCGGAGTCCCGGTGGCAATCTACCACAAGCACAGCCCATCGCGGTCACTGACTCATATGCTGGACTCGACTTTTTCGCTTGCACGCGACCGGCTTGTCTTTAACATGGGCGAGCGGACGGTCGGCATCTGGATGGCGGAATGGAAGGGGCGGCAACCCGAATGACCGGCCAAACCATCTCCCACTACCGCATCCTCGACAAGCTCGGCGAGGGCGGCATGGGAGTGGTCTACAAGGCCGAGGACACCAGCCTCCGGCGCACCGTCGCGCTCAAGTTCCTGTCCCTACACCTGGCCGGCGACGACCAGGCCCGGCGGCGCTTTCTGCAGGAAGCCCAGACAGCCGCCGGGCTGTCGCATCCCAACATCTGCATGATCCACGAGGTGAACCAGGAGCCGCCGTTTCTGGCGATGGAGTTCCTGGAAGGCCAGACGCTGAAGGAGAAGATTGATGAGCGGCCGCTGCCGCTGGAAGAAGCCCTCGAGATCGCCACGCAGGCGGCGCAGGGATTGCGGGCGGCGCACGCGCGCGGGGTAACCCACCGTGACATCAAGCCAGCCAACCTGATGGTGACCACCGAGGGGGTGGTCAAGCTGATGGACTTCGGGCTTGCGCGGCTGAGCGACTCAAGCCGGCTGACCGAGACGGGGATGGTGATGGGGACGCCGGCCTACATGAGCCCGGAGCAGGCGCGGGGCGAGACGGCGGACGCGCGCAGCGACCTGTGGAGTCTGGGGGTGTTGTTGTACGAGATGGTGACAGGGCGGCGGCCGTTCCGTGGGGAGGGGGAAGCGGCGACGGTGCACGCGGTCTTGCACACGGAGCCCGAGCCGCTGACGGCGCTGCGGACGGGGGTGCCGTTGGAGCTGGACCGGCTCACGGCAAAGTGTTTGGCGAAGGAGCCTGCGGAGCGCTACCAGCATGCCGACGATCTGCTGGTGGACCTGAGGGCTGTGGGGAGACGGGTGGCGGGCGGGGTAACCTCGGAAATCGGGCGGCG
>JAENWC010000532.1 GCA_016650235.1 Terriglobia bacterium | reverse complement strand
TGCTGAACTGTCCGGTGGGGACGGTTCGCTCGCGGCTGCACCGGGCGCGGCAAATGTTGGCGGAGCGGCTGGCGGGCCGGCTCGCCCGCAATGGGCCGGTCGCGGCCCTCAGTGAACGGAAGAAATAGCCCGGCCGGAGCCTGGGCTCCGTTTTGCGGGCTGTTACTCAGGAAAGGGGGAAAGCGATGTCCAGCGGGAAGGGTGAAGAACAACTCGATCAGGTGCTGCGGGAGCTCGGAGCGGCTATGCGGCAACAGCAGGCGCCCGGCCGGGTGGAAGCGGCCTTACTGGAAGCGTATCGAAACCGGCATCAGCGGAGCCGGCATCAGTGGAGAAACATGTGGCCGGTGTGGGCAATAGCATCCGCTGCCGCTGTCGTTGTGGTGGCGGTGGTTCTCAAGGCTCCTGAGCCAGCCGTAAACCAACCGGCGGCGCAGGTTGTCAAAACCGCGACGCCTACTCCGGTTGCGCCCGCGCTCGGAATCGTTGTTGCTGAGCCAGAGCCCAAAAAGGTTGCCGCAGGGGCTCCGCGGAACAGCCGCAGCGAGATTGTTACCGATTTCTTCCCGCTGCGCAACGGGCCGGTTTTTGAAGATGACGTGTCGCAACTGGTGCGTGTGCGCCTGCCGCGAACGACCCTCACCCGGTACGGTCTCCCTGGGGGCCAGGACGGGCCGGAATCCACCGTGCGCGCCGACGTTTTACTGGGCCGTGACGGCATGGCCCGCGCGATTCGATTTGTCCGATAACTGAACGAAAGGAATCTATGAAACTCACGATTGCAATCACAACTATCGCTTTGGCAGGCGCCCTTGGCGCACAGGCCCAGGAACAGGAAAGGAAAGAAGTGCACGTCCGGATGATGGGGCCTGGCGGGGTGGCGCCGCAGGCAGCCACGATGCAGTTCATCTCCGCCGGCCCGATGATAGCGGGCAAGGCCGTGAAGGGGGCGCCCTACTCGGCTGAGCAGGTGAACGAGTTCACACAGACGCTGGCCGACGGGACGCGGATTCATAGGAAGAGTTCGTCCAGGATCGCGCGGGATTCCGAAGGGCGGGTGCGCACGGAAAATTCGCTTGGCATGATGGCCCCTATGATCGCGGATGGGAAGGCGCCCCGGATTGTGGCCATCCACGACCCTGTTGCAAAGGAGGCGCTCATGATCAATGACACCGACAAAACGGCAACGCGGCTGAAGATCCCCGGGGAGGGAAAGGCTATGGAGTGGAAGGAGCGTACGGCGAGCCCCGGCGGGGACAAAATAATGGAGCGTCACGTCGTGCTGGCAGGGGAAGGCGATGGGAAGAAAGTAATGACGTACGCAGGCGGCCACGGCGGGGACGTGATGATCCACCGTGCCATGGAGGCCAATGAGGAGAAGCTCGGCACACAGACCTTCGACGGTGTTGTGGGCGAAGGCACGCGCGTCACGCATACCATTCCAATCGGGGAGATCGGCAATGACCGGCCGCTGCAGGTGGTAACCGAGCGCTGGTATTCGAGTGAACTGCAGACGATGGTCATGATGCGGACCACGGACCCGCAGCACGGGGAAACGATGTTCCGGCTGTCGGGGATCAACCGCGCCGAGCCGGACAGGACATTGTTCCAGGTTCCGGCGGGCTACACGGTGAAGGACGGCGCTCCGGGGATGATGATGATGCACGGGACGGGCGATGCCACGTTCGAGCGTAAGATCGAGCGCCGGGTCGAGAAGAAGTAGTCGCACCTTCCCACCTGTCCGGCTTTGTTACAATGCGTCAACCATGACGCGAGCCATTTCACGGCGGAACTTACTGCAGGCGGCGGCCTCGGCCGCCGCTCCTGCTTTGCTGGCGCAATCGCGCAAACGCAATCTGGTGTTTATCCTCACCGATGATCACCGGTACGATTTCATTGGCGCGCTGGGGCATCCGTGGCTCAAGGGCCATACGCCGAACATGGATCGGTTGCTCTCCGGCGGGGTCCATTTCAAAAACGCTTTTGTCACTTCCTCGCTGTGTTCTCCGAGCCGCGCCTCCATTTTGACGGGGCAATACATGCATGCGCACGGGGTAATGGACAATTTTTCACCGTTGCACCCGCAACTCGCCACCTTCCCCGCGCTGCTCCAAAGCCACGGGTATCGAACCGGTTTCATCGGCAAATGGCACATGGGCGGGGACAGCGACGAGGTCCGGCCTGGATTTCATCACTGGGTCAGTTTTCGCGGACAGGGCGAGTACGAAGATCCGCAGATGAACATGAACGGGTCGCGCCGCAAGGTTGCCGGTAACATGACGGAGATTCTGACGGGCGAATCGACGCGATTCATTCGCGACAATGCGAGCTCTCCGTTCCTGCTGTACCTTTCGCACAAGGCGGTGCATTATCCGTTCCATCCCGCCAAGCGTCACGAGAGTCTTTTCGAGGGAAAGCCCGTACCCAAGCCGGCCTCAATGCTCTATAAGAAGGAGTACTACGAACACCTGCCGCAATGGGTGGAACGGCGCCGCTATTCGCGGCACGGGGTGGACGGATTATTCGGGCACACCGCAACTTTTGATGACGCTTATCGCGGCTACTGCCAGAGTCTGGCATCGGTGGACGACAGCATCGGGGAGGTGATGCATGCGCTGGAGGAAAAGCGCCTGCTCAACGACACGCTGATCGTCTATATGGGCGACAACGGATATTTGTGGGGCGAGCACGGATTGGTGGACAAACGTGCGATGCATGAGCCGTCCATCCGCGTGCCGATGATTGCGCATTGCCCGGATCTGTTTGCCGCGGGCGGGAAGGTGGACGGGATGGCGCTGAACCTCGACATTGGCCCAACCATGCTGGAGGCGGCGGGCGTTCCCGTACCAGACGCGATGCACGGGAGGAGCCTGCTCGGGCTGGCCTCGGGCAAGGCGAGGAACTGGCGCAAGGATTTCGTCTACGAGTATGAGTGGGAGCAGGACTACCCCTACACTCCCACCATCACCGGGCTGCGAACCGAGCAGCACAGTTTCATGCAATACCAGGGCATCTGGGATATCTCCGAGCTCTACGACATCCAGAAGGACCCCGGCCAGATGAACAACCTTGTCCGCGACATTCGCGTTTCACACGAGCGGGGACGGCTGTCGATGAACGTACCGGCGGGGGAGCGCAAGCAGTTGGTGGACTCGCTACAGACGCGCTTGCAGCAGATTCTCGCATTGACGGGAGGAGATCCGCGGCGCAGCGGCAAGGGCAGTGAAGGCGATCGCTACGCGCTCTGAGACTCCTCCACTTCGCGCCATGCGCCCAGCAGCGGAAAGTACAAACCGAGGCGGACTCGTTCGCCGGGGAAGTAGCCGGCATAGCCTGACAGTTGCGCGCGGTAACGGACCACTTCGTTATCAAGAAACGCATCGGGATCGCCGCCTTCGTGGGAGCTGGATTTGTAGTCGATGATCCAGCGGACGCCGTCTTCCGTGAAAGTGCGATCGATCCGTGCCTGTCTGATGAGATCGCCTGCCGCGGCAGTGAGGGCAAGTTCGCAGGCGTCGTCATTGCGCCGCTGGAGAATCCAACGTCCGCGAGGGTCTTCCAGGGCGGCCTGGAGCGCGCGGGTCACCCGGATCAGGCCCCCCACAAGTTCCGAGGCGGGCACGCCTAAGGAGAACAGCGCTGTGCGGATGGCTCCGGCGCGGAGGTCCACTTCGTGGCGGCTCCAGTTGTCCAGCCCATCTTTGGCCATGCGCTCGAGATAAGCGTGTACTACGGTGCCAACGTGCCTGAGCGTTTCACCGGCCCAGGCGAAGGTGACTTCCTCTGACGGCGCGCTGCGTGCGGCCTCAACGGACTGCCAGCGGACTGCGGGAGGCGGTTGGGGCGCTTGCCAGGAGGAGGGGAGGCGATGCACCAGGCGAGGGGGGCGCGCCTCTTGTTGTATTTCCCCGCGCGCCGGTCGCCCCAGGCCTTGGAATTGATCCCCGACCACGGGCCAGAGCGCGTGCATCAGAGTCCCGGCACGAGCGCCGCCGTGCCCGATGAGATGCAAAGACTCGCGTGCGCGGGTAGCGGCTACATACAACAGGCGCACGGTTTCCTGCGCTGTCTTGTTGCGGTCCAGGTGTCCCAGGTAGCGATAGACGGGATCCTTATCCTCACCGGCGGATTGAACAGGGGCGAACAACATGGCGGATCCGTCCTCGAAGGGCACTTCGGCCCAGCGGAGAAGCCGGTCGGGGTCCTTGCCGGGATCGCGCGACATTCCCGGCACGATGACCGTGTCAAACTCCAGTCCCTTGGCCTTGTGGATGGTCATGATCTGGAGGGTTTCCGGGGCCAGCGGGTCGGGCGAAGCGTGGAGTTCCTCGAGCGCCTTTTCCAGGCGTGCCGTATCGGCGATCTCACCGCCCTCCTCCAGTTGATCGAGGAGTTCAAAGAACCGCTGGGCTTCCTGGAAAGCGGCTTCGCCATCCAGGCAAGCGGGACCTCCCAACGCGATCCAGGCCTGTTCGACGCATTCGCGCAAGCTGGCGCGCCGGACCCGGTGGAGGGCGTGGGCCATCGCTTCACAAAAACGTTCCAGCGCCGGGGTGGCCGGGAGCAGCCCGCAAAGGTTCGGCCAGAGGAGGGCTTTGGGGTCGGGTGGGGTGAGCGCATGCAGCTCCGCTATGGTGAGCCCGCACCACGGGGCGCGCAAAACCGCGAGCCAGGCGATGCGGTCGGCCGGATGAAGCAGGGCGCGTGTGAGCGCAAGCAGGTCGCCGACGATTGGGCGCGAGGTGAGTGGATCAATGTCGAGAGCGCGAAACTTCAAGCCTCGGCGTTTCAGTTCAGCCACGATGGGAGGCAGGTGCGGGCGGGCGCGGACGAGGATGGCGGTGGTGCCCGCGGGATGCGGGATGCGGGCCTGCTCCACAAGATCCGCCACCAAAATCGCCTCCAACGCGGCATCGTCCTGCGCGCCATCTTTTTGCGCAATGGCGTGCACCTGAATCGCGGCCGCGCCGGACTCCGGGCGAAAAGCGGCGCAGGGGCTGTAGGCAACCGCTCCGAGAGCGGCGTCTTCGAAGGCGGGAAAGATTTGCTGAAACGCTTGATTCACCCAGTCCACCACTTCCGGCCGGGAACGGAAATTGGCAGTGAGGGTCAAAGGCTCCGGCCGCACCGAGGGCAGTCCGGTTTGGCGGATCATGAGGAACCGTCCGACGTCGGCTTCGCGAAAGCGGTAGATGGACTGCATGGGGTCGCCCACCAGAAACAGGGTGCGGCCGTCACCGGGTTCCCAACTCGCCGTCAACATCTCGATCAGGCGGACCTGGAGCACCGAGGTGTCCTGCATTTCGTCGACGAGCAGATGTTCGAAGCGATGGCCGAGGGCAAAGGCGAGATCCGTGGGAGCATCCTGCGAGCCCATGGCGCGGAGCGTGGCTTCGAGCAACTCAACAAAGTCGACCACGCCGCGGCGTTGAAAGACGGTTTTCAACTGTGCCGCCGCGGCCGGCAGCAGATCGAGGAGCGCCTCCATCAATTCCCATTGGCCGTCTTCAAAGTGTGGAGGCGGAGTGTAGTCAAGCTCTCTCAGTGCCTGAAGAAGAGGAAGATTGCCGTGGAGGCCGCGGAGGAGGGCGAGGAAGCCATCTTTTTCGCGCTTGTGGGATGTGGGAAAGCCGTTCCTGACGTTGACGTTTTTCCGCCATTCCTTGCCGGTGAGCAGGAGCTGCGCCAGGCCGCGCCAGGCCGGGAGATCATCGGGGGATGCGCCGGGCAAACCATTGAGCTCCCGGCAGGCCTGGAGCGCATCGTTCTTATCGAGATTAGCCGCGGCAAAGCGGGCATAGGCGGCCAGATCGGAGGTGAGGTGAGGTGGAACCGTTTCGCGCAGGCGCGTCAAACAGTGAATGGTCACCTGGGCGAGGCTCTCTTCCATCGCCTCGCGCCAATGCTCGCGGTCCGACCCTGATCCGATGTGGCGCAGCCATTGATCGCGGCGCGCGAGCATCTCCTTGAGGAGGCGGCCTGCGCTGGCGAGATTGTTGTCGAGGTGAGAAACCACCAGAGCAACGGCATCGGCGTAACGATCGTTTCCTTCCAGCAGGAGCAAGGTGTCGCGAGCCGCTTCCTCGTAATACCTGGCGGCGTCCTCGACAATAGCGGGCATGGCGCCAAAGCGCGCCAGCCAGGGCATGCGGCGCGTGATGGAGACACAGAGCGCGTCAATAGTTTGAATGCGGAGGCGCGTGTGATTGCTCTCGATGGACCAGCCGAGACGGCGGTCCTGCTCCACCACGGCGCGGGCCAGACGCCAGGTAAGGGCGTCGTTGGGCGCGGCCGGCTCGGGTGCGGAAGCAGCTTGGCGGAGAGCTTGTAGCACGCGGGCGCGCATTTCCGCGGCGGCCTTTATGGTGAAGGTGATGGCGAGAACGGATTCGGGGTCCCCCGCGCGGGCGAGCAGAACCAGATAGCGCTGAATCAGGAGCTCGGTCTTGCCGGAGCCCGCCGGGGCCTGCACGATAAAGCTGCGCGCCGGATCAAGCGCTTGCTGGCGCTGTTGGTGGTCGGCGGGCAATGTATGTGGGGCAGGCGTCATGTTGAATCACTCGTGAATGCGGCAGAGCGAATGCAGGTGGCAGAAATCGCAGGTGCTTTCGAACTTAGGGTCCACTTCGGCGTGACCATCGCGGTAGTTGGTGGCCAGCTTTTCAAGCACCGTGCGCCAGTCGCGGGGCAGTTGTTCGAAAGAGTCCACTGCGTCCACGCCGGGGAGCAGTCCGTCTTGTGAAGCGCGGCCGCGAAACCTCATATCGCCGGTGCGCATTTGTGCAAAGGCCACGGCGGCGAGCGGGGCATCGAAAGCTGGCGCAGGGCCCGCCGGCCCACCGTGCGTCGAAGGAACTTGCAAACTTTCGCGCAGGCGAAGCTCCGTTGTGCCAGCGTGTTCCTGGCCAGCGCGTTCCTGGCCACCGCGTTCCTGGAAGGTCAGGGCGTAGAGCGGGAGCTGCGGCTGGTCCGGCCGGCGGCCATCCCACGCGTCCGGGGATGGCGCGTTGGTCTTGTAGTCGATGAGCACGTGAGAACCGTCCGGCAATTGGTCCACGCGGTCCACGCGAGTGGAGAGGTGCAGGCCGGCCAAGGCGATATCGCGTTTTTGTTCGGAAGCAACCACGGTGAAGGGGGCACGCTCCCGCTCCAGGGCAAGCCACTCGTGAACCATCGCGGACAGACGCGAGATCTCCAAGTCTTTCAGCTTGTCGTGGAACAGGCCGCCGGGCAGGCGCGTGAAGCGTAAGCTTTCTTTGACACTGTCCTCCACCAGGGAATCGAGTTGGGCGGGCGCGAGTTGGCGCAAATTATCTTGCGAGCGGAGCCTGTGCCAGAACAGTTCCATCGCCTTGTGGATCAACTTGCCGCGCTGGCGCGGATCGAGGCCGAGGTCCGGGCTTTCCAGCGGCCGCGCGCCGAGCCGCATTTCGGCAAAAGCACGGAAGGGGCAGGCGGCTTGCATTTCGAGGGTGCGTGCGCCGCCAGGGGCGATGGAGCCTTCGGGTAACAGCGGTGCGCGGATATCGAGAAGGGATTCCAGTTCCGCGGGCTGCAAGTACCAATGGGTATACCCTGCGCCGGCGCTGGCGCCAGCGCTTAAGGGGGCAACGAGCGCAAAGGGCTGCGGAGCAGGCTCCGTTTTGCGCGCGTTCCCTAAGAGAGGACTGGGCCCCAACGGGCGTTCCGCGAGCATCATCGGGTAGCTGACTACGATGTGGCCGGCGGAAGCCAGGAGCCGGCGCGTGAGGCCGGCGGCTTGATCCAATTGCGAACGGGGCGTACAGCCGGGAACCTTATGAGCCGCCTGCAGAGTGATCGGAAGGAATGGTGTGGGCGAAGGTGGGGCAGGCCAGGCATCCTCGTGCAGGCCCATGATCCAGAGGTGATCGAAGTCGGATCCGGCCGCCTCTGAGATGCTCATGAGGTGGACAGGTTGGCCGAGATCCTCGCCGGTGAAGGGGGTGTCCCCGACGATGCGGCGGAGCAGAGAGAGCGCATCGAAGGCGGTGAGTTCGGATGAGACCAGGTCCAGGCTGGACATGTGGGTCAGCGCGTCGCGCCAGGCGTCCACGGCTTGCGCCTCGTCGTTGTCGAGTAGAAGCGCAAAGTGTGCTCGCTGCGCCACCGAATCCCAGGGCGACACGGGACCTAGGTTCGCGGCGAGCAGATCCGTCTTGCGCCTATTCCCTAAAGGACCGGTGAGCCAGCCGAAATTTTGGAGGCGTTGGGCGAACAGGTGCGCCCACGCGCTGGGGGGCAGAGCGTCCGGCACTTTTTCGCAGCGCTCAACGGCGGCGACCAGGTTCGGACAAG
>JAENWC010000531.1 GCA_016650235.1 Terriglobia bacterium | reverse complement strand
GTGGGTCAGTTGTACTTGAACCCGACCAAGAAGAACCTCTCGCCTCGCATTGGTTTTGCCTGGGACCCAACCGGGCGCAGCCGCGTTTCCGTGCGCGGCGGTTACGGCATGTTCTTCAATACCAACAATCAGCAGAATCTGATTGTGACGGTGACCAATCCGCCGGCTACGCCGAGACTGATCATCGCGGCCGGGACGCAGTTTCCGGTGCCGCCGTTTGAACGCGGTGTGGGTAACTCCATCCGTCCGGTGGAGTGGAATCTGAAGAATCCCAACGTCCACATCTGGAACCTGAGTGTGCAGCGGCAGCTTCCTTATGATGTGGTGGCCACGCTTGGCTATGCGGGCTCGCGCGGCATACACCTGCTGCGCAGCGCCGACGCCAATATTCCCACGCCGCAGACGCAGTCTGATGGAACCCTGTTCTTTCCCCCCGGCTTACCGCGTCCCAATCCCAACTTCAGTACGATCGAGATCAAGAAGAGCGACGGCAACTCCTGGTATAACGCCATGATTTTCGAGCTGCGCAGACGATTCTCGCGCGGTGTGCAGGTACAGTCCTCCTATACTTTCGCCCGCAATATCGATACCACGCAGGCCTCCATGTTCTTCTCCGACGCCACCAACGGGACCACATCGGCAATGCCCGAGTTTCCCGGTTTCAGCTACAACAAGGGGTTGGCGGACTATCATGCCAAGCACAACTGGGTGGTGAACTTTACCTGGGAACTGCCGTTAGCAGGCCATCTGACGGGATGGCAGCGGAAGGCGCTGCACGGATGGCAGTTGTCCGGCATCGGGAATATGCGCAGCGGCAGTCCGTTGACCTTGTTTGTGCAGGCGAACCGTTCCCGCTCCTTGTGGAGCCCCTCGCTGGGGCCGGGGCTCGGCCCGGACCGTCCGAGCATGGCGCCCGGCTTCACGCACCAAAGCGCCGTCACTGGCGGGCCGGATCACTACTTCAATCCAGCCGCCTTTGTTCTGCAACCGATCGGGACGCTGGGGAACATGGGACGCGGCGCCTTGATCGGTCCGAACCTGCGCTCGTTTGACCTGTCGCTGATGAAGAATACCAAGTGGTCGCGGCTGGGTGATTCCGGCAACATCGAGTTCCGGCTGGAGGCATTCAACCTTTTCAATCGTGCCAACTTCGGGGTGCCGTCCCTGCTGGCCTTCGCTGGAGCCCGGGACGGAGAAGCTGCCTTTTCCTCGCTCGGACTGGTGCGCAACACAGTCACATCTTCCCGTCAGATCCAATTGGGACTGCGCTTTTCATTTTGATTTGATTGCGCCGCCTGCGTCGCCGACCTAATAAGGTAGCATTCCGGAACGCAGGTACTCCTGGAACCATTCGGCCCGGCGGCGGCGGAACCGCGGCGCCAGCGTGAACTCTTCGTGTTCACGGTGCCGGGAAAGAAACCAGGCCGCGGTGTCGCAGAAACTCTCGCACAGATACTCCCGCCAACGGCGCGTCCGCTCCCGCCGGTCCTCAACTTCCAGATTCTGCTTGCGTAGTTCGGCCGACCAGCCCAGCTCGCCTCGCGCCTGATGCTCCATCTCTCCAATCAGCAACCCTTCAAAACCGGCCCGCCGCGTGTTTCCCGCGCGGATCCAGACAAAGTGAAATACTTCGTGGATAAAGATACGGGCCAGTTCCCGCGGGTGCGCCAGGAGTTCGTGAGCCAGCACTAGCTCGCGCTTGCGCAAGAATGACCCGGCATGTACCGGGTTGCCTCTTCCGGTAGCGGATTCCATCCGATTGCCCCGCGCGGTGAGCTGCGGCAGGAACCGGACATGCACCGGCGCGCCGGAGAGCGCGGGGAGCCGGAGCGCCGCCCTGGCCAATGGCGGCGGCCAAACGGGGCTACTGGGCCGCCCGTTACTGGGCAAGCGCACGGCTGAAGGCGGCTTCGTCCGGGATTTGAATGTCGAACGATTTGCGGTGGCCATCAAACCATGCCTGGAAACGGGCCTGCCGTATCTCCTCGTAGACCGAGTCCTTGATCTCTTCCCAGGTCTGCTGAACGATGGTATCCAGACGGAAAACATAGTAGCCGTTGGCAAGTTTCACAGGCTCTAAAATCTCGCCCGGTTTGGCGGCAAAGAGAATCTTGCGGATGCTCTCGGGCACAGTGGCGTCATCGGCGCGGACGGGCGGCATCTGGCCACCGTTGGCCTTGGTTTCCTTGTCTTCGCTGAAAATCGCGATCATGTTATCGAACTCGGCGCCGCTCCGGACGCGCCGGACAATATCGCTGGCCCGCGCGAGCGCCTCGGCCTCGGTGAGGATTTTCGGCATATTGGGATCGGTTTGCGGGGGCGGCGTCAGGCTATAGGGGATGTAGCAGACCTTGGCGCGCGCGATGCGGAATCGATCCAGGTGATCGTCATAAGCCTTTCTCTGATCCTCGAGGCTCACTGAAACCTGATTCAGATAATCATCCACTTTGGCCTGCATGAGAATCTGGTTGCGGTCATACTGTAGCCGGCCGGCGTAGGGCTGTATTTTGTCCCAGCCTTCCTTGGCGGCCACCTTGGAAGCCTCCTCGAGAATCAGGTATTGCTGGAAGAACTGCGCCGGGTAGCGGACTGCGTTGGCCCGCACCGCCGGAGCCAGCGCCTTGACCAGTTCCGTGTATTGTTCCGCGGTCATGTCCTTCCCGTTCAACACAGCCAGAACCGTCTCCGGTTTCACCTCCTTACTGTCGGCGAGCGGGTCCGCACGCTCGGGAGTGGGGCCATGCTTGGCCTGCAGATCCTGGAAGAACTTCTCTTCCACAATCTTTACCGTGAGCCGGTCGCGCAACTCCTGCATCCATTTGTCCACGCGTTCCCGCTCCACTTGTTCCAGAAGCTGCTCGCGCACCTGGTCCAGCGGCTTCAGATTGAAAGAAACCGTCTGGAAAATGTAGTAGCCGCCGTCCTGTTTGACCGCATCCAACACGGCGCCGGCTTTGCTCGAGAAAATAGCCGTCTTGATCGCGTCCGGAAACTTGCTGCTGGCGCCGATTTCACCGAAATCGCCATTCTTTTCCGCCGACGCAGGATCCTCGGAATGGAGCTTGGCCAGTTTGCCGAAGTCCGCTCCGGCACGGGCCTGTTTCACCAGGGAGGCCGCTTTCTGCTGGATCCTGAGGTCGGTTGCGGCATCGGAGGAGAGGTAGATCAGCTTCACCTTCGCGGTGCCAAACTGCGCTGGATGGGACTTGTAATATTCCTCTACTTCGGCCGGCTGCAAAGCGGCTTCCTGCCTTTTCTTTTCCATGGTGGCTACCATGAGAATCTGCTTGCGGGACCAGTCCAGCCGGCCCTTGTAGGGACTCTTCTGGTCGAGCCCGTCCTGAATGGCAAGATTGCCCAGCTTCTCAATGAGGAGCGTCCACTCGAGGAAATCCTTGGGGCGTTGTGTGGCGCTTTGCCTGGCTACCTCCGGCGCTCCCGCCATCATTTCCCGCAGAGCGGAGACCGTCACGGGCTTGCCGTTGGCGGTGGCCAGGACATGGCCGGGACGCAGCGCCGGCTGGGCGGCGGGTCCGGCCAATTGCACCTCTCCCGGCCGTATTTGAACCTGGGCGCACACAAAAGGAATCAGAAGTAGAGATAGGGATATTGTTCGCATGAAATGACGCTCGTGCTTGGAACATCTCCATTCTACCTTATTGCCTGAGCGCGCCCGAATTGCGATGATCAGTCCAGCATGGAGAATCGATCCTACTCGGGAAAGCAGGTCCGCGATGCGACGCTGCTGCTGTTGACGGGCTTTGCACTGTACTTATGCTGGCTCTTAGCCAAGCCATTCCTTGCCGCCATCACATGGGCTCTGGCGTTGGCCGTAGTGGCACATCCACTGCAATCCCGGCTCGAACGCAGGCTACGGCCCAATCTGGCGGCCCTGCTTGCGGTGCTTGCCCTCGTGGTGCTTCTCCTGGTGCCTGGAGCGTTCTTCGCCCAGTCCCTTTTTGAGGAAGCAAGCGGTGGTCTTGAGCGGATCGGCAAGAATCTGAATTCCACCGGGCTGCGGGAAGCGGCCGACCGCTATCCGTTTCTGGCGCAGGCTGTGCATTGGCTCGAATCGCGGTTTGATCTGAATGAGGAACTGAAGCGCGCCGCGGGTACGCTGGCGGGCCGGGCATCCAGCGTGGTTGGCGGCTCCATTCGGTTCGTGACGCAGATGGCCATCATGTTGGTGACGCTGTTCTATTTTCTCCGGGACCGCGGCAGGCTGCTACAGCTTCTGGGCCTGCTCATACCACTTTCGAGGAGCGAAACGGACGAGCTATTCGGGCGCGTATCCGAGACCATCAGCGCCACGCTGTATGGCAACCTGGTGGTGAAACTGGTTCAGGGGATACTGGGCGGGGTCATGTTCTGGATTCTTGGCCTGCCCGCGCCGATTCTGTGCGGGATTGCAATGGCGCTACTCGCAATCGTTCCAGTGGTTGGCGCATCTCTCATCTGGGGACCGGCTGCCATCATTCTGCTGATGCAAGGAAGCTGGGTGAAGGCAATCGTACTGACGGTCTGGGGGGGGCTGGTGGTGAGCCTCATGGACAATTTCCTCTACCCCATGCTGGTCGCCGGTGAGTTGCGATTCCATACTTTAGGAGTTCTTTTTTCGGTCTTTGGCGGGTTGATTGTATTTGGACTTGCGGGAATCGTACTGGGCCCGGTGATTCTTGTCTCAACCGTGGCTTTGCTCGAAGTCTGGCGGTTGCGGGCAGCGAATGAAAAGGACTAGATGGTGGGCGCGCGGGGACTCGAACCCCAGACCTCCTGCGTGTGAAGCGGGACATGATTGTGGTCCGCTACGCTGACGATCTCGTCGCCGGTTTCCAACATCAAGCGGATGCAGAACGGTTTCCGCGAGATTTCGTGGGGCGTTTGGCGAAGTTTGGGTTGGAGGTTCATCCAGAGAAGACGCGGCTCATCGAGTTCTGGAGCTATGCGGCGTCCGATCGGCAGAAGCATGGAAAAGGGAAGCCGGAAACATTCACGTTTCTCGGGTTCACACACTATTGTGGGCGGAACTCAAAAGGCCACTTTGTAGTCTGGCGGCGTACGGCGACGAAGCGGATGAGGGCAAGACTCCTGGCCATTAAGCGGAGTTGCGCCGGAAGATGCACGAGCCGGTTGCGCAGGCCGGAGCGTGGCTGAAACGGTGCCGGGCAATCTATCGATGCTTTCGCGATTTCGAGAACGGCTCTGCCGTTATTGGTGGCATATCCTACGCCGCCGCGGTCAGCGGCGGAAACCCGACTGGGAACAACTGAGGCCGATCTTCAACCGATGGATTCCTCGTCCGCGTACTCTTCATCCATATCCTGACGTTCGCTTCGACGCTCGAATCCAAGGGAGGAGCAGTATTCGGTAATTTCGCTCGTACGGATCTGCGCGGGGGGCGATCAGCGATGGTCGTCCCTACCGCGGACCATGCCGAGGGATAGCCTGGTGGGCTCATCGAGACGATGATCGTGAGCGCGGGAGCCAGTCTTTCGCGCTCTCCCAAAACCACATCGGATCGAAAGACCCCCATGCCTTGAAAATCCCCGCCCGCAGGGCGGAATGCTCACTAACGGAGAACGCCTCTCCTCCGATTCACGCTGAACCAAAACAAATCCAAGCGGCGGGTGCATCGGGTTGGCCCCTGGATTGCTTCGCATCTGACAAAACAAAACGAAAGACTGGAAACACGGACCATGAAAGCAGCAAACATGAAAAAAGTGCAGTGTGCCCGCCGGAAAAATTTACACGGTCCGGTTCCTGCAAGTGCCTTTCTACTGAGCCGGAACTGGCATGCTCACGTGCAATCCGATTCCGAAAAGCCATTGTCTTTGCCCTGTGTTGCTTTTGCTCAGTTAGTGTTGTTGCCCGTGACAATCAAGGATAAGATCCACCAATAGTGCTGAACGGGAAGTGGGTGGTGGATGGCCGATTTCCTCCCAGCCTTTCAGAGAAGAAGTCGCGCCGCGGTTCCCTCTCCGCGGCGCGACGTGCTGACCTCTTATTAGTATTTTTGGGTCGGCAGTTTCTTCGCAGTTCTTGCCCTTCCACAATAAACGAACCGAATCAGGAGATTCAATCCATGCAAAAAAATCTTTGCGTCCGCCTTGTCGCCTGCACTGCGGCTATGGAATCAGCCGGTAGACGACCGGGTGGCCGGCCTCGGAAGCCTGTGGATCTCGACCGGGCCAGAGCTACTGGCCAAGGGCTGAGTTTACGGGAGACGGCCCGCCAGATGGGCCTTGGCTATGCGACCCTGCACACAGGGCCGTTCGGCAAGGCGGATCCATAACCCGAGGGGAGGTCTTCCATGGGCGGTCCAGGCAAGAGCGGAGTCGCCTCGGAGGACATTAGCAAGGGCGGGAGAGAACCGAGCCCCTGCTTCGGCCGGTCGCAAGATCGGCAAGACGCGCTGGACAGGAAGATTGTGAGGACAGACGATCCGGACATTCGGGTAGTGGGCTACTTTGAATGGGCGCTCTTCCATTGAGAAAAAATTCAAAGTAGCTCCACTACACATTCAGGTCCAATCTGATGCCCCGGGCAAGACGGGAAGAAAGCTCTACGATCGGACCGTGATGGCGGCGGATATGCACGTGGCGGGCATTACGACCTGCTTCGGCAATCCTGACCGGCCTCCTCTTTTCGGAAATTCCGGCGAACTCTGCGGGCAGTGTCTAGGGTGTTCTCTCGCGTGCCTCTACGAACGTTGTCCTATACCGTCCTGGGACTCTACTTGCCGATGGGGAGTGAAAGGTAGCAATATTTATGACACTTAAAGCTCGCTCAGTGCCGAGGAAAATCGAGGCATTCAGTCGCACCCTTGCGAATCGGACTCAGCGGCCCCCGGCATTGGCGCGTTTCCGGGCAATGCCTGTTCTGGCGGTCCTTCTCGCGATGCCTATCGCGCGAGCGGCGGTTATGGTTCGGCTGACCCCCTCGACTTCGTCCATACCGACTGGTGGCGCCCAGGCGTTCACATCAAGGATCCTAGGGACTAACAACGACAGCGTCGTGTGGGCGGTGAATGGAGTAACGGGGGGGAACTCCTCGGTGGGGACAGTTTCGTCTACCGGCCTAACTACCGCACTGTATACGGCGCCGGCCTCTGTACCGTCGCCATCAACGGTGACGGTCACCGCTGTGAGCGTCGCCGATCCGACGAAATCCGATCATGCGCAGGTAACGGTGACTCCGGTTGTGTCCATTGGTGTTTCACCCACGAGCGGCTCAGTTCTCGTGGCGGGGACAAAGCAGTTCACAGCCGCGGTTACGAGCACGAATTCCAACACTAGCGTGACTTGGGCGGTGAACGGAGTAGCTGGCGGCAGTTCCACAAGTGGCAGGATCTCAGCAAGCGGGCTGTACACTGCGCCGTCCAGCTTACCTTCGCCAGCTACGGTCACGATTGCCGTGACCAGTGTCGCCGATCCGACGAAGTCTGCCTCGGCGTCCGCAACCGTAGTGTCGGGCGTGTCAGTGTCTGTCTCGCCCACCGGCGCTTCGGTTCAGACCTCTGCCACAAAGCAATTCACGGCCAGCGTCAGCAATGCAACCAATATTAGCGTGACCTGGTCGGTCAACGGAATCGCCGGCGGAAATTCCACGGTAGGGACGGTAGCCGCGAGCGGGTTGTACACGGCGCCGTCCTCGCCGGCTACCGTAACGATTGCCGCCACCAGTGTCGCCGATCCGACGAAGACCGCCTCGGCGTCTGTAACCGTGGTAGCGCCCGTCTCCGTCTCCGTCTCGCCTACCAGCGCTTCGGTTCAGACCTCTGCTACAAAGCAATTCACTGCCAGCGTCAGCAATGCAACAAATACTGGCGTGACCTGGTCGGTAAACGGATTCGCCGGGGGGAATTCTACGGTAGGAATGGTATCAACGAGCGGGTTGTACACCGCGCCGGCCGGATTGCCCTCGCCGGCTTCCGTGACGATCGCCGCCACGAGTGTAGCCGATCCGGCGAAGACCGCCACTGCGTCCGTAACCGTAACGTCGGCCGTGACGGTGTCGGTCACCGTCTCGCCCACCAGCGCTTCGGTTCAGACCTCTGCCACAAAGCAATTCACTGCCAGCGTCAGCAATGCAACAAATACTGGCGTGACTTGGTCGGTAAACGGAATCGCCGGGGGAAATTCTACGGTAGGAACGGTGTCAACGATCGGGTTGTACTCGGCGCCGTCTATCGTGCCCTCACCGGCTACCGTATCGGTCTCCGCCACCAGTGTCGCCGATTCGACCAAGTCTGCCTCGGCGTCCGTAACCGTAGTGGCGTCCGTGTCCGTGTCTGTCTCGCCTACCAGCGCATCGGTTCAGACCTCTGCCACACAGCAATTCACCGCCAGCGTCAGCGGAGCAACAAATACTGGGGTGAACTGGTCGGTAAACGGAATCGCCGGGGGAAATTCTACGGTAGGAACGGTATCAACGAGCGGGTTGTACACGGCGCCGTCCATTGTGCCTTCACCTGCTAGCGTAACGGTTTCCGCCACGAGTATCGCCGATACCGCCAAGTCTGCGTCCGCCGCGGTCACGGTGGTCACGTCCCTTTCGATATCGCCGGCCAGCGCATCGGTTCCGGCCTCGGGATCACAGCAGTTCACCGCAAACGGCAACGCGGCGTGGAAGGTAAATGGAGTTGCCGGCGGCAATAAGATGGTCGGAACGATTTCCTCGAGCGGGCTATATACGGCGCCGGCCAAGCCGCCCACGCCGCCGACCGTGACGGTCGCCGCCACGAGCACGGCAGATTCGACCCAGACAGCCACCGCCACGGCCACGGTAGTGTCGACCGTATCGGTTTCGGTCTCGCCGGCTAGCGTTTCGGTTCAGACTTCCGGGATCCAGCAGTTCACCGCAAGTGTCTCGAATACGACCAACACGGGCGTCACCTGGTTGGTGAATGGAGTAACGGGCGGAAACTCGACCGTCGGGACGATCTCGTCGAGCGGTCTCTATACGGCTCCAGCGGCTCCGCCTAATCCTGCCACGGTCACTGTCAACGCCACGAGTGTGTCTGACACTACGGCATCAGGCAGTTCCACAGTTACAGTGGTGGCGGCGCCTTCGATCACAACGACTGCGCTGCCCGACGGCACGACAGAGACGGCTTACAATTTCACTCTGGCGGCGTCGGGAGGCGCGACGCCTTACACGTGGTCGATTGCAGCCGGCCAGTTGCCGGCAGGCGTGACCCTATCCAATGCTTCTGGATCGCTTTCCGGAACGCCATCGGCAGCGGGGACGTATAATATAACAATGCGCGTAGCGGACGCCAATGGACAGCAGGCTTCAAAGATATTCAGTCTTGTGATTCTTCTCTGTTCCGGCTGCTCGGGACCGCTCGGGATTACTACCACGAGTCTTCCCAACGGCACTGTAGGCGCTGCTTATGGTTCTACGCTGGGAGCCATCGGAGGCACGCCTCCATACACGTGGTCGATATCGTCCGGGCAATTGCCCTCGGGGCTCAGTCTGATCTCTTTGGGAGTTATTTCTGGCACTCCCACTACAGCCGGATCGTACAGCGTCGCGCTGCAGGCAGCAGATTCGGCTGGAAACAGGGTGTCGCAGTCCTATATGGTGACTGTCGTTGATAGTGGGGGCGAGTCACTGATGATCACAACCGCGGACCTGCCCAATGGTACGAGTGGCGCAATATACTCGGTGGCCATGTCGGCAAGCGGCGGAACTCCTCCTTACATATGGAGTGTGTCCTCTGGGCAGTTACCTCCGGAGGTGAGCATAGGTACGGCCACCGGCTTGATTAGTGGAACGCCCACGCAGGGTGGGCTGTACACCCCAACAGTTACGGCAACCGATGCCGGTGGTAACCCCGTGTCGAAAACGTTCACGTTAGAAATCCTTGATCTGGATCAATATGGCGGCCTGATGAATCTGTCTTGTACCAATGGCCCGCAGGGGCAGTTCTATACCCAAAAAATGGGAACTCGCTGGTATCTCTGCACGCCTGATGGCCACGCTTTCTTTTTCCGGGCCGTATCGCACATCGACTACAACTCTGTGATCACCGACGGCGGTTACAGTTATCAGAGCGTCATCCAAAATAAGTTTGCTGGTGATCCGCAGGCTTGGCAATATGGGTGGGCTGACACCACCCTGGCGCGCATTAAATCCTGGGGTTTTAATGCGGTCGGCGATTCGTCCAGCACTTACGTCTGGCCGTGGGGCAGCGGCGGCTCTCGTACTCCGGCGACCAAACTACCGGTGATTCCCTCTACTGCGATGTCCTATTACAGTTTCACGAACAACGGCAATTTTGGTCCAGCTCCGACCAAGAGCCTTATGGACTGCCTCAGCGGCAGTGCCTACACCGGTTATGTAGGGAGAGGGCTGCCGGACGTCTACGACCCCAACTATGATGCTTACGTCAACGGCCGCCATGCCGGTACGCTGGCGGACGCCTATTGGAGCAAAACATTCACCTCGCCCTGGTCGCTAGGGTTCGTAGTCGATGAGTCGGACGACGTGTTCGGCCTAAACGGTCCGGGACCTGAGGCCCCGAACCCTCCCGATGGCGGTTATCATCCGCATGTCGGATGGATTGCGCTGGCCGTTTCGCCCACGAAAGCGAATAGTTCAAGATGGGGCGTGACATACTCTAACACGACAGTCTACTCGAAGCTGGAACTGCGTAAGTTTCTGGATGGAGCCACATACACTGGAAAATACGCCACCATCGCCGCCCTCAACGCCGCATGGGGCAGCAATTACACCACCTTTGGTTCGGCCGGCGGATGGCCGAAGGCTACCACTGGCGGGACCGGCCTGATGGATGAAGACGGATCCAGTCCGTGGCTCGGCGATACCGCCGCCATGCTCTACAATGCCACTTCGGGTGTCACCGCCGATCTGGACACATTTCTCTTGCAGTGGTCCAGAAAATATTTCAGCCTTCACCGCACCCGCTTTAAACAATACAGCCCGAACCAACTGATGTTTTGCCCGATGTTGAACAACCACGGCGGACTCACACGGCGGCAAGTGCTTCAGGCAGCGGGCGAGTACTGCGATGTCATTCAGGCGGGCGCTGACAACCAAGCCCTACTGGACAAGACGGCGCTGTACGCCGGCGATCGTCCCATCATGCACGGCTTCGTTGGTACGCCGGCAAATCCGGATTCTGCACTCTGGAGGTATGCCAATCTTGCAGGAAGTCCTGCCACCACACAGGAGCAGCGGGGCGCGTATTATAATACGGCAGCTACGGCTCTTTGGAGCAACGCGGTCACGGCGACTGGAGCGAAGCCGGTCATTGGCTTCACCTTCTGGGAATGGTCGGATAACTGGAACGATAACGGCAGCAAAATCAACTGGGGCCTTGTCACCGCACGCGACAACGCCTATGATGGGCGGCAAGCGATATCCGCCGCGGGGACAGATTCGTGGGGCTATCCGACCGGCGGCGAAGAGAGGGACTTCGGTAACTTTATCGACTCCGTGCGGAATGCGAACCTGGCGATCTGGCAAGCGCTGGCGGCCGGCCAGTAAGTCCGCCGTCGTTCCGACAAGTCAAGAAAACCGCCATCGCACGGCTTGACCGCGGCGGTGACGGTTTTGTTTTCCGCTTTGCCCTTGCGAGGTGCTTTGAACGTGTGACGCCTTGGTGGTCTGTTGACGGTGCCAGCGATCCAGCCGACGAGCCTAATGGACAATCAAGTGTAATGACCACGCATTTTCGGCTATACATATCGGGCGTTGTGAGCGTTACGAATAGCGGCCATAAACGCGGACCACGGCGCTATAGACCGCTTTCTAATTGAGGAAACCAGCGCTACTAAAGCGAAACCGCATTTTAGCCACGCAAAGCACAACCGATTCGCTACCGATGTGTTCCAGATGCGGTGATACAGGTAACAATACCCCAGCAGACTGGCAGTTAGCCAGCTTTCCGGTGAACGGGCCAGCGGCGTACGTAAGTGACGCGCGCGTGCCGCAGGAGCGATCACGAGCGGATACCGCTCCGACACGCGCCAACTCAGATCTATATCCTCGCCCCGGCCGTTGTAGTCAGCATCAAACCTGTCTGGCCCGAGCGCCGAACGCTTTACGCTCATGAGACAAGATGTGAATTTCCGGACTGGTATCGGCGACTGGTGCCGCAAATGTTCTGCGTTCCAGTATATAGGCATGCGTTCATCGCGAAAAGGCCCGATAAAGAAAAATTCTTCGAGGAGCCGGCCGCGCAGCGGCGGGCGGGAATAGTTGGTGATGATGCCCTGCACGCCACCCAACTCAGGATTGCCTTCATAGGCGGCCGCGAGCTGTTCGAAGAAATTCTCTTCGAGCAACACGTCATCATCGAGGAAGATGAGAAGATCGCCGCCGGCGCGCTCGATACCCGCATTCCGCGCGGCTCCAGCGCCAGAAAGCGTAGGATCGTACAGGTAAATCACCTCAGGCAAGGCAGCGTCGGCGGTCCGCAGATCGCGCGCAAACCGCGCGATCAGGTCACGGGTGCTTGCATCCGCGCTCTGATCGACGATCACGAGATCATCAACTGGAACGGTTTGACGCAAAATTGTTTCCAGCGTGCCGCTTAACGTAGCGGCCCTGTTCTTTGTGGCGATGATAGCGGATAGTCTCATTTGCCGTAACTGTGCGTGTAGAGCAAGATGATCAGGTGTGGCGGGAAGCATGCACGATGTTGTCTGCGCTGTTCCGGTATTGATCGCGGCATACGAGATCTTCGATTTTCCTGCCGATCGCCTCCCATGTATAGGTGCGGCTTACTAAATCGTATGCGTCGCGCGCGATCTGCGCGGAGAAGGCGGGCTCGCGCCAGAGCTTGAGACACGCGGCAGCGAGGCCGGCGGGGTCGTCGGCGATGAGAAGATGCACTCCGGCCTGGACTTCCAGGCCCTCAGCGCCGATCGTGGTCGAGACAACAGGTTTGCGATAAGCCATAGCTTCGAGAATTTTGATGCGGGTGCCGCCACCAAAGCGGATGGGCGCCACCAACGCGATCGCCTGATCGAGGTAAGGTTTAATCACGGGCACCGTTCCGGTGACCACGATGCTGTCACCATTGTGGAGATTCCGGATGGACGGCACGGGATCGCGGCCCACGATTAGCAGACGCGCGTTGGGCGCTTCGCGGCGGAGCAGGGGAAATACATGGGCCGCGAAGAACTGCGCTCCGTCGATATTGGCTCGGTAGTCCATGGCGCCCAGAAACATGAACACTGGGTCGCGCGGCGCGCCCGGTATGTCGCACGGCTCCTCGGGCATCTCGATGCCATTGGGCACGACCGAGACTCGACGTGAATCGCCCAGGACGCGCTGATCGAGCAAAGAGCAGACGGTGAACTCGTAAGGCGTCTTGTGGAGAAGGTTACGCTCGAGGCGACGAAGTTTGGCGTACTCCAGCCAGTAGAGCGGCTTCGAGAGGCGCCAGTCGCCCTGGCGCAGGTCATGCAGGAGTTTGCGGTGCTCCAGGTCGTCCGTGTCTACGATGACGCGAGTGGAAAGGCGGGGCGGCAGCAAATGCATGCCGGGAAGCCGCTCTGCCCACACCAGGTCATAGCCGCGCGCGCACAACTCCGCCACGAGCCGTTTGCCCGACGGCGACTCATACCAGCCGAGCAGCATGGGGCGGGTGGGGTGCAAGCAGTCCTTGAGCGAGTGCGCCCACAGCGCGGGGCGCGACGGGTTGGCGAGCCGGCTGTGCCCCCATTTGCTGGGCGCGATGCAATGCACCTCGGAGCAATACTTGCGCAGGTGCGTGACGTGGGCGCGCTGGTCCTCGTTGGAGATGTAGCAGACCATCGTGACTTCGCCGGCGGCGGCCAGGCTTTGGAGGATGTGGAACGAGCGCTGATTGCGTCCGCTATCGAGCGGATACGGAATCAGCCGCGTAACGAATAGAATTCGCATCTGTCCTCCGGCGGTCTCACAGCTTCCATCCGGGCTTCGGTCGCGCGCGTGTTCGGCCGGCTGAGGAGCACAGAGAGATCATTTCTGATCTCGCCCCAAACCTCACGGCCATCCACGGCCAGAACCGTGCCGATGTAGATGATCCCTCCGAGGATGCCGGCGACGGCGAACTGCGCGAGCGAATTTACGCGCTCGGCCTTTCCGAAGTGCAGCGCCACAAACGTGACCGCGGCCGCGATCACCGAGGAACGGCTGGCGCTCCATATCCGCACAGGAGTGAGGAAATTGAGCTCGCGATACAGCCACACGAAGGCGCCCCAGATGGCCACCGCGGAAGAGACGGCGATCCACTGATACCCGAGTTTCAGACCGGCCAGGGCGAACGCAAACTCCCAGATGGTCCACAGAGTGAGGATTTTGAGCGACCGCTCGGGGTAGCCCTGCGCCTTTAGACCGAAATCGAGGAGCGTAGTGTAATTACTCGCCACCATGCGCATTGCAAAGCAATAAAACAAAGGAACGGCGGGAAGCCACTTATCGGTAAAGACCAGGTAGATCAGTTCCGGCAGCAGTGCCGCGACTATGCTGAGCGTGAGCAAAGTCGCCAGGTTCACGTACCGGAGCATCTTGGTGAGCGCCGCGCCGAATAGTGCGGGGTCTGAGCGCATGCGACTCAGCGACGGAAAAGCAACGCGCGTGCACACGGCTGTATAGGTCTGGGTGCAGACCCAGGCAAGCCGCAGGGACCAGTTTAGAAGTCCGACAGCGGATGGACCGAAAAACGGTCCACCGATGAGGGTCACCAGGTTATCGCGAAAGGCAGCGGTGAGTCCGGAGAGCTGGAATGCGCCACCGAAGCGCACGCAGCGGCTCAGATAGGCGCTGTCCCAGGCGACGCCGGGCCGCCAGGGCGAGTACGCGAACAACATCATGGTGCGCACGACGGTGGAGAGCAACGCCGCATACCCGAAACTCCAGAACGAGAAACCCCGAGACGCCAGAATGACGGCGGCGATCTGGTATGCGATGCCGCCGGCTACCTCCGTGCTGGTGAGCAGGTCATAGCGCAGGCACCGGCTCAGCAGCGCAACCGGTAGGGTTTGAAGCGGCTGAAAGAGAATGATGAGACCCAGCAACCGGCAGAACGCGTTGGCATCGCGACCGATTCCGAGCACCACCGAAAGCACCGGTGTAATAGCGTAGAAGATGCCGTAGAACGCGACACTCACCAGCAGATGCAGCGAGAAGACCGACCTCTGCTGCGACGTTGACGGGTCGTTCGTATCGTAAATCAGCTTGGTGTTGAGACCCAGGTCAGAGAGAGCGCTGAGCCTGAGGACCACAAAACTGCAGATCGCATAGATACCGAAATCTTCGACCGACAGCAACCGGGAAAGAAAGATTCCCCCGAACCAGCTTACGAGCGCAAGCAGAATCTGGCCGCCCGCCGAATAAAGAATGCCATGGGCCGTGCGCTGAACGACGGAGCGGTCCGGCTTTGGCGCCGCCTGGCCCTTTGCCGATGGGGTATTGGCATTCATGAGGGTCGTCTACGGCTTGACTCCCGTGATGCTGATGGCCGGCAGCTTGGTTTCATCGACGAAGAGATGCGTTCGGGTTACGAGGTGCATCATATAGAACATCTTCGCGAATGCGCGGCCCGCCAGCGGCAGTTCGACCAGCGGCGACCTGAGCGTGTTGGACTTTGTCGCATCCAGGAAATCGTCGTACTCAAGCACCGGACCGCCAGAGACCCGCACCCGGCGAAAGCCAGCCTTGCGAAACTTCCACCAGTATTTCCAGGTAGGGTAAGCACGCTCATCGACTCCGTACGCCACAGCGGGATGCGCCGCCATAAAGCGGCTGCCGTCGGAGAATACGGACAGGATGTGCTCGTTGACGGCCAAAAAGATGCCGCCCGGTTTCAGCACCCGCCAGATTTCACCGAGGCCGCGATCAAGATCGGGCAGGTGATGCAGTACGCTGCGGCAGAACACCGCGTGGAATGAGTTGTCGGGAAAGGGCAGGTTCAGGATATCCCCGCGGATGGGCGCCAGCGAGGTCCGATGAGCCTTGAGGTATGCACTCAGAGCGCCCGTGCCCGATACGTTGCTGCCGTCGGATTCGACGCTGACCACCGGCAGACCGGATTGCGCGATGGCGAGCGAGGTGAGGCCGCGGCCGGAGCCGAGGTCCGCAATAGGACTTCCGGCATGAAGGTAACGCTGGAGAAGGGCCCGGATGCGCTGGAACTCCTGGCTGGCGGAGTAGCAGGCCACGGCGTCACCAAGATCCTCATCCAGGTAGTTCTTCTCGAGGAAGGCCCGCATGGCGGGATCGGCGCGGTAGGCGTTGACCGAGCGCTCGTAGGCGCTCGTCGGCTCCGTAGCGCCGGGGGTTTTCGTCGTCACCGCATTACTCATTCGCGGGTCTCCTTGACGAGTGCCGGCACGGATGCTCGCGCCGCAGGCACGAAGACCTGCACGGGAAGCGGACGCCCGGCGTACTTCTCGATTTCGGGCGTTACATCCTTCGCATGCATCGCGAGGGCCGCCAGCCTTTCGGGCGAGATTTTTCCGCCGTACAGGGCGCCCGAACGGTCCACTACATAAAATATTTGCGCACCGCTTTTCAGATCGCTGAGAAATGCGTCATCGCTCTTGTGAAAGTAGAAGGTCTGCCAGTATTCACCGCGGCGGAAGGTGTAGAACTCCATGGACGGGAACTCGGGGGCGATGAAGGAGACCTCGCGGGCGTCGTCGTGCTCGAGCTGTGAGCGGAAGAAGGAGGCGATCTCGCGGAAGCCCGTGCGGTGCTGCAGCGTGCCCTTCACGGCCACCACATCGGCCAGGAGCATGGCGCCTAAGGCCGCTGCCAGCACGGTGCCCCGCACGAGGCGTAGCCGCCGCGCAGGCATGAATGCCGCGGCCAGGAACACGAAGTAGATGCCCGCCATGGCGGCCAGTTCGCGGGTGCCGAAGACACCTCGGGTGAAGAAGAAGAGCGCCGCCGCCGCGGACGTCAGAAACGCCAGCGCTATCTCGCCCCGGCCGGGGCATTGGAACAGGCGCAGGCAACCAAGCGCGATCAGCATCATCAGCCCGGGGAGAACAGGGAAGATGTAGCTGGCCTGCTTGACGCGCATGATGGAAAACAGCGCCAGCGGCGTAACAAGAGCGATGATGAGCAGTGCGAGCCCCGCGTCGCGGCGCCTCGCTACCGCCACGCAGCCGAGGAGCAGCAGCGGCAGGCCGAAGAACGTGGCCTTGAAGGCCGCCGCGGGGTAGAACCACCATGGGCGGTACCACATGTCGGGGTCGTACCCCGCGCCCGCGAAACGGCTGTTGAGACTGATGCCCGAGTACAGGTTCACCCAGTGCGCGAGGTCCGTGGGCGTCAGCAGCACTACCAGCAGAATATGCGAAGCCGAGACGGTAGCGAGCGACGCTAGCCAGACCGCCGCGGAGAGAATCGTGAGGCCGTCTTTTTTGCGCCAGAATGCGACCAGATACACGGTGCCGCACGCCAGCACAAACGGCAGCACCAGCCAGATCTTGGTGACGAAGCCGAGCCCCAGCATCACGCCCGAAAACGCGGCCCACGCCAGTTGCCTACGCTCGTTCCATCGCGCTGTGGCCCACAGCGCCGCGCACCCGCAGCACACCGTGAGAGGTTCGGGCAGGGCCGCACGTGCATACGTGATGGTACCCGGGTTGAGCAGGAAAAACACGAACGCGAGGAGCGCTGCCGTGTGGTCGCGCAGCAGCAGCCTCGCTGCGCCGTAGAGCAGGAACGCAGCCACCAGTAGAACGATTCCGTTTACGGACCGTACGGCCACCTCGGTATGGCCCAGGAACGCAATCGACATCGCCAGTGTGAGGGGATAGAAATACGGCTTCGTGCCCGCCTTTCCAAGCGGCCCTTCGGAGACGGTGGCCAGTTGATGGTAATCGAGCAGGATGTTGGCCCCGGAAAGGCCGAAGCGGCCTTCGTCGGTGGCTAGGTCGAACGAGCCCAGGCGGAAGAAAGCGAGCACACAGTATGTGGCCACTGCGAGCGCGATTACGGCAACCGCCGGGATGGCTCTGGTGTGAGCCGCAGGTACCGGGCGTTGGGCGATGGCGGGCGTGAGTTGCATCAAGCCTGTACCAGGGTGGTCTGCCCGGTAGCCGTGGCCCGGGCCTTGGAGAGTCCGCGGGTGCGTTTCACAAACTGCGCCAGCCACGGCCGGCTCAGCCGCTCGAGGCAGATGCCGGAGAAGATGAGCAGCCAAACATGCTTATCCCACCACGCGGTCAGGAACATGGCGCTCACGGCAAATGAGATCATGCCGGCCTCGATGCCCAAGGCCGTAATTGCGAGTTGGCTGCAACCATGGCGAATTGCGCGTCGGCGTACCTTATCCAGCCGGTAGAAAGACGTAACCACAACAGCAAGGAACGCAAGCCCGCCCGGGAAACCAAGTTCGGCGGTAAGTTCGATGTAAGTGTTATGTGCCAGGATAGCTATGTTCTTTTCGGGCGCGTATTGCGGCATCAGGGGCTTGAAGCTATTGAGTCCCACGCCGGTGATGGGGTGGTCCTGAATCATCTTCCACGCGGCTTTCCAGGCGATGAGACGGACCTCTTTGGCGCCGTCGTCGAGGTCCGATGGATTCTGGAGCCGGCGCAGAGGCGACATGGGAAGTAATGAAAGCGGAATCAGCAGCAGGCTGCAGATCACCAGGTTGCGCGCACGCCGCCTGGAGTTCCAGATCACGAACAAGAAGGCTGCACACAAGCCGAGGAAGCCGCCGCGCGAAGCCGCGAAAGTGGTTCCGAGCAGCGCCAGTACCAGGCAGCCCATGCAAAACAGGCGCTCCCACCTGGGCCGCCGCGAGTTCACCACGAGAAGAAAGGCCAGCGGAATGAAAAGCCCCGCCGCCATGGCGTAGTAGTTGGAATCGGCCAGCATGCCTCCCGGCCGGAAGCCGCGCAGGCCGTGATAGAGCTGCCATTGCCGGATGGTGTGCATCGAGACGAACGCAATGGCCCCGATGGCTACCAGCAGGGACCAGTGCAGTCGCGCGGGAGTGCTCACCAGAATCAGCACCGTGAAGAAGAGGGCAATGATTGAGAGCACGTGGGAATCGACTGTCTGCGGGTGCTCCAGGTCCGACATATGGAAGAAGTAGTTGCCCAGCACGATGGCTATGAACACCAGAAACGGCGCGGTATCGGCGGCAATAATCTTCGGCCACCGCCCCTTCCATGCGGCGCATCCCAGTGCGCTCAAAAAAGCCAGCGCGCCAACTAGTTTGGTGATGGTAAAGTTCCCGAACAACTGTCGGCCCCAGATGTCATGCAACTCCAGGGGCATGATTGCGATCAGCCAATAGTAAAGGAACATCATCGGGTTATCGTCCCGCACTTGCGCACGTTAACGAATTCCGCAGGGTACGAGGGGCCGGTTGATAGCGCCGGCACTTGGCCGAATGCGGTACGTAAGGCAGCGGCCAGGGCGGCGAGGCTGTAGCGCTCCTGGACGCGCCGGCGCGCAGCGGCACCAAATTGCGCACGTCGAGCCGGGTCCCGCAGCAGCGCCGCGGTCGCATGCGCGAAGGACTGCGCGTCATCGGCGATGAGGATCTCTGAGCCGTTCCTGAACTCCAGACCCTCGGCGCCGAGCGAGGTGGAAACGATGGGCTTCGAAATGGCGGCGGCCTCCAGAATTTTAAGCCGCGTACCGCTGCCGATGCGCAGCGGTACGACGCACACTTGGGCTTTGGCAATCTCGGCGCGCATATCCGGTACGGTGCCGGTGAAGACCACGTCCGCCATGCCGGCGAACTCGCGGCGAAACTCGTCGGACGGATTGCGCCCCGCGACCACAAAGCGGGCCCCGGGCGCCTGCTGCCGCAGTGTTGGAAACACTTGGTCGACGAAGTACTTCACGGCGTCGCGGTTGGGATACCAGTCCATGCCGCCAGTGTACAG
>JAENWC010000530.1 GCA_016650235.1 Terriglobia bacterium | reverse complement strand
GGCCTGCGCCAGCATCTCACGTGATTTTCTCCACCGGTCCGCCATGTCAGTACAGCACCAGTCCGCCGTCTACGTTCAGCGTCTGTCCCGTCATCCCGTCACTCAAATGGCTGGCTAGAAACAGGCACACATTCGCGATCTCGTCCGGCATAATGCGGCGGTTGAGACATTGCCGCGACACGATGTCTGCAATCGCCGCCGGGTCGGCGTGCACCGTTTCTCCTTCGGTCTTGATGGCGCCCGGCGTCACGCAGTTGATGTGTATGTTGTGCGGCCCCATCTCACGGGCCAACGCGCGCGAGAAACCGATCATACCGCCCTTGGCGGCTACGTAATGCACCAGATTTGCCATTCCCTTGAAAAAAGTTACCGAGCTGATGTTCACCATCTTGCCCGAGCGGCGCTCGATCATGTGCGGCAGCACCAATTGCGAAATGTGGTACAGGCTCTTGAGATTGATGTCCTGCATCTGGTCCCACTCGGCCTCGGTCATATCGAGAAAAGCGCGCCGCGGGTAAATGCCGGCATTGTTAACGACGATGTCGATACGTCCGTAGCGCCCGATGGCGTCCGCAATGGCCGGAGACAGTGTCTCCACCTTGCTCACATCGGAGGTAAACGCATGCGCCTTGCCTCCGCTTGCGCCAATGGCCGATGCCTTGGCCTCGGCCCCCGCACCATCCACATCCAACAAATACACAATGGCGCCTTGCGCCGCAAACACCTCTGCAATGGAGGCGCCGATTCCCAGCGCCGCGCCCGTCACAATTGCAACTTTGTCATTCAGCAGCAAACCGAATCCTCCTACTCCGAACCATGATACCTTGGCCGAAGCGCCGCGCCCCATGCGGCCAATCCGATCAGCAGGCAACTCCACGCAAACCAGTCTCCCCACATCGTGTAATGCGTTCGCGCCGCATGCCAGGAAAAGCTCAACCGGTTTACGGAACGCTGGTAGGGCTCGGTGCGCTCGATAAGGCGGCCGGCCGGATCGATGGATACGGTGATCCCGTCATTGGTGGGACGCAGCACCCAGCGCCGGTTCTCCGCCGCGCGCATGCGCGCCAGCAACAGATGCTGCGCGCGCGCCGCGCTGCGCCCGAAATAGCCGTCGTTGGTAATGTTGATCAGCATCTCCGCGCCCTCATTGGCAAACCGCCGCACCAGGTGCGGGAAGGCCGACTCATAACAGATGAACGTCCCCGCCTTGTGGCCGTCGATCATAGAAACCACCACTTTCGATCCGGGCTCAAAATCGCCCGCTTCCTGCGTGATCCGGTTGACGAATCCGAACGGAGGCGGCACGTATTCGCCGAACGGGACCAAGGTGATCTTGTCGTACCGGGATACGGGCTTGCCCTCCGCCGACAAAAGCAGCGCCGAGTTCAGCGGGGCATTGTTCTCCGAGTAGGCCACGGTGCCCAGCAGCAGCGGCAGCCGCGCGGCGCGCGCCAGTTGCTCGGCGAGGCCGCGGAAGTGCGGATCGGTGTAGTAGTAGAGAGGCCCCGGCGCCTCCGGCCACACAATGAGGCTTGGCTTTGGAAGATGAGGGTTGAGCGCCGATTGCAGCGAGAGCGTCACCAGACTCTCCTGCATGCCGCGAGCGCTCGTTGTGGTCCAGGAGGTGCTTTGCGGAAGGTTCGGTTGCAGAGCTACGGCCGAATGCGTAGCGCGGGCTGGCTCCGGCAACCGTGGCAGCAGATAGAGCGGCGGCAAAATACCCAGCCAGAGCAACCAGACCCTCCGCCGCCGCAAGACCACCACGGCCAGCGCCGCCCCCAACATCGCAAATACGAACGACAAGCCATAGACCCCGGTGAAAGGCGCCAGCCGCATGGGTACGCCCATCTCGATGCCCGCATTTCCCAGCGTGAGCCAGGCGAAACCGAGCGGGCCATGCGTGCGTTCGAGTCCAGTCCATAACGCGGCTGCGGTAGGCACGGCGTACCAGCGCCGCATCAGCGGCCCCACCAAAGCCGTGAACACAGCCATGTGCAGCGCCTTGGCTAAACAGAACAGCAGGAACACGCCCCAGCCGCCCGCCTCGCCCATGCCTCCATGCACCGCCAGCACGAACTGTATCCAGTAGCAGACTCCGAACCAGTAGACGAAGCCGGCTGCCTCGCCCATCAGGAAGCGGCGCAGCGGGCTTGCTTCACGCGCGGCAGCGATCAGTAACGGAGATAAGGCGACCGGCGCAAGGAAGGCGAGGTCGAAACGGGGGAACAGGAGAACCAGCAGCAGCGCGCTGGCCAGAGCGAGCGCGGAGTTCAGCACTTGCCGCGCGAGGCTTCCTCGCTCACGCGATCCGCCATATAAGAACTACGTACGAAGGGGCCGCTGAAAACCGCTTCAAATCCGATGGACATGCCATAGTCGCGATAGGCGTCAAACTGCACCGGCCGCACGTAGGCGGACACCGGAAGATTACGGCGCGAGGGTTGCAGGTATTGCCCTATGGTGGCCACGTCCGCGCGCCCTTGCTCGCGAAGGTCCCGCAGCAACTGGCGCACCTCTTCCGGACGTTCTCCTAATCCCACCATGAGACCTGACTTGGTGAGCACATCCGGGCGGTGCTGCCTGGCAAAGCGCAGCACTTCGAGGGACTGTCGATAGCCGGCCTGCGGCCGCACCTTGGCATACAGCCGGGCCACCGTTTCCATGTTGTGATTAAAGACGTGCGGACCGGCATCGAGCACGCGCGCCACGGCGTCGAGGTTGCCTTCAAAATCGGGAGTCAGTACTTCTACGCGCGCTTCCGGCAACGTGCGCCGAACTTGCCGTACCGTCTCGGCAAAGTGTGTGGAGCCGCCATCGGCCAGATCATCGCGGTTGACGCTGGTGATGACGATGTAGCGCAGCCGCATGGTCTTGGCCATGTGGGCGACGTGGGCCGGCTCCATGGGATCGAGAGTGAATTCTCCTTTCCCCGGAGAGCCCTTGGGAACCGAGCAGAAGCCGCAGCCGCGTGTGCACAGGTTGCCCAGGATCATGAACGTGGCCTGCCCGCGGCCGAAGCACTCGTTCAGGTTGGGACAGCGCGCCGATTCGCACACCGTGTGCAGTTCCAGCGACCGCAACTCGCGTTTGAGACTTGTGACAGCCTCCGGATGCGCCTCCGGTTTACGGAGCCATTCCGGCAGGCGGCCGCGCCGCGCCAAGCCTGCGGGGGCAGCGGCATTTTCAATCTGTACCAGAGTGGGGTGCAAGTCCGCTATTTCCGTTTGATGATCGACTTGAATCCAGCGCCTTCCAGACCGGTGCGCGTTGAGGTGATGGCGGCCGAATCCTTGAGCGGGCCCACTATCACACGGATCAGGACAGACTCCGGGACAGGCTCCGTGGCGGCGGGGAATCCCTGCTTGCGGAGCACGTCTGCCAGCAGTTCGGCTTCCGCCTGCTTGGTGGCCGCCACCTGCAAGTAAGTACCGCTGGGCAAGGCTCCAACGGGCTTGGCAAGCGCGGCAACCGGTTTGGGCGGCTCGGGCTTAACAGATTCCGGCTTTGCGGGCGCCGTTTCCATCGGATGGGCAGCGGGCGCTGCACTGGGGGGCTCACCCACAGGCGAGGGTCTACGGCTGGCCGCGGGCGGATCCACCACCATCGGCTGAGGATCTGAAGACGCCGCTTGCATGGAGGCCGGCGTCGTGCTTCTTCCAACGATGTAACCCATCGTGAAGAACACGCCAAGCAGCACCACAACGATGAAAAACACGCTGAGGAGCTGCTTGTTGCCGAGTACTAATTCGAACTCACCTTCTTCGTTGGCTGCCATGAATTCCCTGTGAAAAGCGTTTTTACTTCAACTCCGCCGACCCTGTCTTGGCTATGCGCTCCAAGATGGTACCAAATGACGAGAATATATCGACGGGCAGGGGGAAAACAACTGTCGTGTTTTTTTCAGTTCCGATTTCGACCAGGGTTTGGAGGTAACGCAACTGAATTGCGGCCGGCTGTTGTTGCAGGATCATGGCCGCCTTACTCAACTGTTCGGAGGCCTCCATTTCGCCCATGGCATGAATTACTTTGGCGCGGCGCTCCCGTTCGGCCTCGGCCTGCTTGGCAATGGCACGGATCATCATCTCAGGCAGATCCACTTGCTTGACTTCGACCATGGTGACCTTTACACCCCAGGGGCCGGTGTGTTTGTCGAGGACTTCCTGCAGGCGCATGTTGAGCTTTTCACGCTTGCTGAGTAGCTCATCAAGCTCCACCTCGCCGAGCACGCTGCGCAGTGTGGTTTGGGACAACTGCGAGGTAGCGTATAGGAAATTGGTCACCTCGAGCACGGCTTTGGTGGGCTCCACCACGCGAAAGTAGATGACGGCATTCACCTTCACGGTGACGTTATCGCGCGTGACCACGTCCTGCGGGGGAACCTCCATGGCTTCGATGCGCAGCGAGATGCGCGTCATGCGGTCGATCGGGGAAAAGACGAAGATCAGCCCAGGACCCTTGGGGGCCGGCAGGACACGGCCCAGACGGAAGATGACCCCGCGTTCGTACTCGGCGAGGATCTTGATTGAAGACAGAAAATACAGGCCGAGGATGAACACGGCAATAAGCGGCAGATTGATGAAGCCGATTTCAGACCCAATACCTGACATGGCTCACTCCTCCTTGATTTAGTTCTTGCATGGTTCCACTTGCAGCTTGAGACCGTTCACGGCCACCACCTTCACGCGCGCGCCGGATTCGACTAAAGCCGTGGCGCTGGCCTCCCAATAGGACCCGTCAAAGAACACGGTGCCATCCGGAGACAGGGCGGTGCTGGCCAAACCGGTGCGGCCCACCATGCTGGATGCGCCCGTGATCACCTTGCCCGCTTTGGCGCGCAGAACCAGGGTTACGAGAAATACGGTGATGATGGAGAACGGTAACGTCACGGCCAGAGCAACCGGCCACCGTATGCGCATCTCGGGTGGTGCGTCCACCAGCAGCACCGCGCCCAGCATCATGGCCACAGCCCCGCCCGCGCCAAGAATACCGTGCGAGGCGATCTTGGCCTCGAGGATGAACAGCACGAAGGCCAGGATGAGCAAACCCGCGCCGCCCCAATGGATGGGCAGGATGGCGAGTGCGGAAAGACTGAGCAGAACGAGAATGCCGCCGGCGACGCCGGGTACAATCAGACCGGGCGCGGAGAATTCGACGTAGATGCCGAGGGCGCCGATAATCAGCAGGACAAAGGCGAGATTGGGATCGCTCAGCGAGGACACAACACGTTCCTTCGTAGTGAGGCGATATTGCGTGATCGCGCGAGAGGTAAGTTGGATCTTCTGAATGCGGCCATCCAGTCTGGTGACCTCACGGCCATTCAGCTTCTGCAGAAGCGTGGCTTCATCGGGTGCGATGATCTCGATGAGATTCTGATCGAGCGCTTCTTTTTCAGTAAATGCCTTGGCTTCCAGGACGGCTTTTTCGGCGAGTTCACTGTTCCGCCCGCGTTTCTGGACAAGGCTTCGCAGCGCGGCGGCGGCGTCGTTTTCCGCTTTGCGGCGCAGGACGGGGTCCATCTCCTGGCCGAGCAGAATCGGG
>JAENWC010000529.1 GCA_016650235.1 Terriglobia bacterium | reverse complement strand
TGCTGGGCCGCTTGAACCAGGAGTTTCAGAAGACGATCGTGATGGTGACGCACGACCCGCACGCGGCGCGCGCGGCCAAGCGCGTACGGTATCTGGATAAAGGAGCGCTGCTGGAAGAAGGCCAACGGCCGGAAGATTGGGTGATGCAGACGCCGGCCGGCCATTGAGCCGCGATCAAAGGGAGCGGTTTCATTGTTTCTTGCCCTTATTGAAAGCGGTCGGGTCCTTGAATGTGGTGGTGACCAGCACTACAAAGAGCACAGCCAGACTGGCAAATGTGGACAGGGTTCCGATGACCAGGTAGTCCGCCTGTTTGTGCGGACCTGGAATGATGCGAAACAGAATCGCCGCAACCGCGGCGAAAACCATGATGACTCCGATGGCCAGCAGCAAAATACGCCCAAAACGCAGATTCATCATATTGATTTTAGTCGTATTTTTCGTAGATGATCTGTTTGCGGTCCAGACCGCGCGACTTGAGCCGGGCGCGTATATCGTCGACCATCGCCTTAAGCCCACAGACATACACATCCAGGTTGGTACGGCCATCCAGTGCGCTGTCCAGGTGTGCCTGCACGTGGCCTATGCGGCCTGTCCAGGCGGAATCGGGCCGGCTGAGGGTGGGCCAGAAGTGGAAAGTGGCGTGCCGCCTTTCAAACGCCTCTAACTCGACGCGATACAAAAGCCCCGGCTCATACCGTGCGCCGAACAGCAAAGTGGTCTGCGATTTGCCGCCGCGCCCCAGGTAATCCATCAGCATGGCCCGGTAGGGAGCCACACCGGTTCCAGTGGCCACCATGAGCATGTCATGGTCCGGATTGCGCAGCGTGAAAAAACCGAGCGGTGGCTGCATCTCCACCGAGTCGCCTGGTTGGAGGCGAAACAGATAAGGAGAGAAGATGCCGTCGGCCACGCGATTCAGGCATAGCTCGAAGCAGTTGCCGGAGGGCGGGGAAGCGATGGAGTAGGCGCGCGTGATTCTTCTCCCGCCGAGATCAGCCGACAAAGATGCAAACTGGCCGGGCATGAAATCCAGTCTTTCGAGTTCAGGAACCTCGAACACGAAGTGTTTGACCTGGGGCGCGATCTCGCGCGAATGGAGTAAAACGGCGTTCACTGGGTTTCCTGTGCGGAGGCCAAACGGGCCCGCTCCAGCAATATGGAAACCAGCCCCGGATGCCCATCCAGGGGAGGCGTAACTTCAATCGCCAGCCCCGGGTGTTGCGCGGCAACTTCAGAAACCAGGCGCGGCAGGTCCCGCTGCAAGTGTTTGCCAAGGGTGAGGAAATAGGGAACGACAATGACGCGGCGTGCGCCCCCGTCCACCAGTCTCGAAACCGCCACTGACAAGTCCGGCTGCCCAAGCTCCAGGAACGCGGACTCGACCAAAGTGAAGCAACCGCTGGAGGCAAACTGCTGCGAAGCGAGGCGCACGGACTCATTGGCCGATTCGATGGCCGAACCGTGAGCAAAGATGACGATGCCTATCCGCACGCTACTCTTTCAGGTTACCAGTGGAACAGGCCTCCCGGGCTGTCATTCCGGCATTTCGAAGCTGGACAAGCCGGGCAAAACGGCTGGCCTGTGCGTCCCGGGATTTCTTGGCTTTCAGTGCTAACTTAAGCGAACGGTATTGTGATTGGCCGGCTCAAGGTTTCTTGTTGATGTCCAGTTCTCTGGTGCCGCCGTCGGCGTTGAAGATCTTGACCATTAGCGGCTGATTTGGCGGAGGTTCAGGTTCATTCCGCGGAAGCTGCTTCTCGGCGAGAGTCCAATTCGCCTGACCGCGGACGGCGGGCTGGATGTTGATGGATGTCATGCTTCCCCCGAGGCTCTGCTTGACCTTGTCCTCGAGGCCGGCCTTGATCTGCTGCATCCCGCGGTCCAGATCCCGCTGTGTGAAGTTCAGCGCGACCAGTACCTGGTTCCCCGCAATGCCAACCTTCAACTTATCGAGCAACTCACTCGCGCCCTTTTCTTTCGACGCGCCCATGGTAAAGATCGCTAACATCCCCTGGATGCCTGTGCCCAGTGCCATTGCCCCGTCCTCGGACTTGGCGTTGAAGTGCAGATTCAGCGCCAATCCACTCTTGAAAGAGACTCCACCTTCGAAGCTTTCCACGTCATGGAACATCTGGTTCCCGGCCAGGTTGTCCACGGCCATGTTATCTAACGATGCTTCCGAAACGAACCAAAGATCGTTGGCGGCCGCCAACTCCACCGCACGCAGATAAATCGCCGAAGTTGAGTCGGATGGGAGGGCGACGGCATGGTTGTCGATGGCGGCCCGGACCCCCTCGCGCTCTCCCAGCAACAGCACCTGCGGATTGACCAGTGCCATCGCAATACGGTCATTCCCCTTGCCGCCGGCCCACATCTCGACACCTTTGTAGGCGCTGCGCACCGCTCCTTGCAGCAGTATCGCCTTGCGAACCGCGGGGAGATCAAACTTGCCCTGCAAGGCCGCCACGGCAGAGCTGCTGTTTGAGCCTTTACCCATCGTGGGCACGCCGGAGCCGGAAAGCAGCAGGCGATCCGCGCTCCAGATGAAGTCCATCCCTTGCTTGCTCGTCATCGCCGTGAAGCCGGCGTTCCGGAACTCCTGCTTCATTTTTTGGCCAAACGGTGAAGCGCCGATGCTGGCCAAGTCCACTCCGAGAAGGAAGTGGGCCTCCGGATAAGCGTACCGCCAGTAGGTGGGTAACGATGTACTCTGCTGCGGCGGCGCCGCCCACACTATGGCTAGAGCCGCAAAAAAGCAAAGCGCAAAGGGCGCTCGCCGCGCCACTGGATTCCAAAGGAAGACAGGATTCAGGTTCGCGGCAAGCAGCTTCGCCTTGCGCGTGTTCCTTAAAATACCAGCAACAAATTTTCGCACGTATGGACCTCTTCACTCTTGACAGTAGTGTGAATCAGGTAGAGATCCCATCAGGTGAATCCCTTAGTTTGGACGTTCCGAAAAACCCAGCCTTAACGGTCGCGTTTCAGCGGCCGCACGGCCAGCCTGACGATCTTCCGGCTCCGGGAAGTGGTTGGGCAAGCCGTGAATCCTGCTCTGTCAAAAGTGTTTACCACGCCCGTCCAACCGAACACATCCGGCATGATTTTCATCTTGGGCACTATCGGATAGCCCTCGATCAGGTTGCCGCCCTGGAACGAAACGTACTCCGATGCTGCTTTCAGCAGTGCCAACGGCAGCCCCTGTTTCCGGTAATCCTTGCGCAGGAAAAAGCAGGTGATGCTCCAGACCGCAGGCTCCGCGTTGGCCGAACAAAGTCTCGAAATCGTCCCATGTGTCCGGTGTGAGCGGACGCCAGGTGAGTTTGCTCTTGGGGGCGGCCATGCAATCGATTATCCCGCGCAGCCATTATAATGAGAAACCACATGCCTGCACGAATCATTGCATCCCTGGAAGAGTTGCGCGCGCTGTCGGGACAGGAGGCGGGCGTGAGCGGCTGGTACCAGGTCCCTCAAACCCAGATAGACCAGTTCGCCGAAACCACGGAAGACCGGCAATGGATCCACATCGATAAGGAGCGCGCGCGGAACGAGTCTCCGTATGGCTCCACCATCGCCCACGGCTTCCTGACTCTTTCCATGCTTTCCCATCTGAGCCGCGAAGCTGTGGATCTGCGCGGTGATTTCAAGATGCGCATCAACTATGGCTTGAATCGCGTACGCTTTCCCGCGGCGGTGCCCTCGGGCGCGCGCATCCGCGGACGGTTTGCAGTGGGCGCGATCGAGGAGATCACCGGCGGAATACAGATTATCTGGAATGTGACGGTAGAGGTGGAAGGGTCTGCGAAACCGGTCTGCGCCGCTGAGTGGGTTGTGCGCGCCTATTATTGATTAGCGCGCGCGCGCGAAACCTCACCAGGCAGGTCGAGTCGCCGCAGGCGAAGTAGCCGCTGAGAAGCTACGGCGTGCGGCTTTTGGCGAGCGCGGAGAACACTTCGCCGAAGGCGGGCACGTTGGATTTCAACTGGTCGAAGTCGGCCTTGGCGATCAATAGCACGTTGACCGGCGTGCTGGCGCGGACCGTGGCATTGCGTCCTGCGCCCGAAAGTAGAGCCATCTCGCCGAAGTATTCTCCAGCCTTGAGCGTTGCCAGGTGCGTCTCGCCTTGATCCGAGCCTCTCACCACTTCGCATTCGCCTTGGCGGATCACGTAGACGCTGTTGCCGACGTCGCCCTGGTGGAAAATCACTTCGCCTTGTTCGAAGTGCTGCTCGACGATGCCGGAACTGGACCGCAGGCTGAGCTGCACCAAGTCCGGGGGCAGGAGCAGGGCGATGAAC
>JAENWC010000528.1 GCA_016650235.1 Terriglobia bacterium | reverse complement strand
GGTCTCGATCCCGCTCAGCGCGTGCCGGACGACCCCCGGGGACGCGTAGACGCACACTCCGCGCAGACGGCGGATCAATCGCTCGATTGAGGTAGCGTCTTCGCCGATCAGCAAGGGAGTGAACTGGTGGATCACGGCCGGCAACCCAGGTCCGAAAAAGGCCTCGCCGTAGCCGGTGACGCCGTTCTCCGCCTCGATCTTGACGATCGTCCAGTCGAAGTTGGATTCGATTACGGCAGTTGATAGATGTTTGATCCTCATGAGAAATACCGCGAACCCGGCCGGGGCCGTCCGCGTTTGTGCAGCGCCGCCGACAGGACAATTCTTCTGCAGAGGCTCATGGAATGGTGCGTCGCGACGCGGCACCCGGTTGACTCATCGTAGCAATGCCCTCGCCGATACATTACTTCATTTCACGGCTGTGCGTCGGGGTGTGGGCCGCTCCGCGTTATCGGCCGCCGCCACGCTGCAGGCCCGGTGGCTTCAGCTCCGCGCCGGCGTCGCTCTGCTCCTGACCGAGCGCGGCATTTCCTCCTTGCAGCCGGTCTGCCAATCGTACACCGATTCACAGAAGTTTTCGTCGCACCGGACTACTATATTGAAAAGGAGGGCCGTTGCGATGATCGATGCCAATGTTCTGCGGGCCATAGGCGAGGTGATCGAAACTCATGGCGTGACACCCAAGAGCGGTGAGGGCATAACGGACGCCGTCGCGCGTGCACTCGATCTGTCTAGCGCGGAGGTTTATCGCTGGGCGGAAGCGCTGAGCGAAGGCTGTACAGTCGAAGAAGCGAATCGCCGGGCGGGAATTGCCAGTCACCGGGAAGGCGATCCCCTTCTAGTGACGGTTGCCCGTGCGATAGGTAAAGTTGTGGGAAAGGTCGTCGGCTAAGCGAGGACGCGTACCGGGACAAATCGTAAGTGTCAGAGGAGAGTAATAGTCCGCCGCGGTGAACAGTCTGCGCTTCCAAAGTAAATGGCGTAACCAATCCCACCGGACTGGCACCCACTTTGGGAAACATGGCCGGTGCGCGTAGGGTCTTTTATAAAACATGGCGGTAACGAGCCCGAAAATTCTTGAGGCTGGCGGCACAGAGGTCCCCACTGCAGCGGGAGGGGCGCGCCGGTATCGCAAGCCACTCACGGCCTTTCGGTGGTGCGACATCAAGGCGCTGATGAGCGAAAGCTTTGCGGAATGGAACAGGCATAAAGGCCCGCGCCTCGGAGCTGCGCTGGCCTTTTACACGCTTCTCTCGCTCACACCGCTGCTTCTCATCGTGGTGGGCATCGCTGGGCTCGTGTTTGGACGCGAGGCTGCCCAGTCCCAGATTGTGTGGCAAATACAGGCTCTAGTGGGTCCGTCGGGAGCACAGGCGATTAAGGCCCTGCTGGAGGGGGCGCACAACACGGCACACGGTGTTCTGGCCACCGTACTCGGCGTTCTGACATTGCTCCTCGGTGCGTCCGGAGTGCTGATCGAGCTTCGAGACGCGCTCAATACCGTTTGGGAAATTCCTCCCGCCCAGCGGACTGCCCTGCAAAATCTAGTTGATCTCATCAGGGAGCGAGTGTTTTCTTTCGCGCTGGTGCTTGCTATCGGTTTTCTGTTGCTGGTCTCGCTGGCGATCAGCGCCTGCATTTCGGCCCTAGGGGCATTCTCGGCGCATGCTTTTCCGCTATCCGAGGGAATCTTGAATATTGCCAACACTCTGCTTTCGTTTATCGTGACTACGGGTCTTTTTGCAGCTATTTACAGGATCATGCCGGACGCCCGCATTGAATGGCGGGATGTGGCGTTGGGCGCGGCGGTGACCTCGTTGCTGTTCACGGTGGGCAAGCTTCTGATCGGTCTCTATCTGGGCAATGCGAGTTTCGCCTCCACGTATGGAGCAGCCGCCTCCATTGTGTTGCTCATCGTGTGGGTGTATTACTCCGGTCAAATCTTCTTTCTCGGGGCGGAATTCACGAAAGTATTCGCCGACCGGTACGGATCGCGGCCCACTGAACACGTTGAAGCCTTGGTTATCGAGAAAACCAATCCGCGCTCGACAGCGGCAGAGGAATCGAAGATCATCACTCCGTCTGGCTTCCATTGAATTTCACAGCCGTCGCCCAAAGGCTCCTCAGGCAGCCACGCGCACGATCGTGGGATCGGCCCCACCTGATCGCCGACAATTCGATCTCCCGGCCGCTACAGGTTAAGGAACTGCTCGTCGAAGATAACGCCATCCCGCAGAATCTTTCCTACTTCGTCGCCCTGCGACCCTTCCTCCTGAGAGCCCCAGCGCTCGGCGGGTAATCTATTCGGTGCGGATCGAAGTCATCGGATCGACTCTCATGGCCCACCGGGCGGGCAGGTATGCCGCTCCTACTGCAACAGTGGCCAGAAGAAGCGCGACTATAAACAGCGTCATGGGATCGTGCGCGCTTACTCCAAAGAGCGCAGCCGCAATGACGCGGGTCGCACCAAATGCCAGGATCAAGCCCAAGGCGAATCCTGTGCCCACTAATCGGAGCGCGTGCCACAAGACCATCAGCGCGATGTCCGCCGGCCGTGCCCCGATCGCCATTCGAATACCGAGTTCGCGGACGCGCTGACGAACGCCGTAGGATATGACTCCGAACAGTCCGAAAGCGCTGAGCACCGTGAGCTTTCGGTAAGCCTGCATGAAGCTGCGCGGCCGTAGCTGGTAATGTCGGTCGTAGTCCCGGCAGGGGACGGAGGACCGACGATGACCACCAAGACACTGCCTGAGGTTCCGGTTGGCATGCAGAGGATCTACCGACGCTTCGAGCGCTGGCGGAGTTCGCACCGTGGGCGCTTGCCGATTCCCAAGGCCTTGTGGGCGTCCGCCGCGAAGGTGGCTCGGGAACATGGGGTCTTCCGCACCGCCAAGATCCTGCGCCTGGAGTATGGCAAGCTGAAGCGCATGGCGGAATCGGCCACCCCCGCTGTGAGGCGCGCGCCGATGTCGGCGGAGTTTCTGGAGTTGGTGGCGTTGCCGGCGCCCTCCGGGCCCGGTCTGTCGGAGTGCCTGATTGAGTTGGAAGGGCCGCGCGGCAAGATGCGCATCCAGTGGAAAGGCGCCACGGCGCCCGATCTCGCCGGACTGAGCCGGGCACTGTGGGAGTCGGCGTGATCCAGATCGCACCGCAGATACGGATTCTGGTTGCGGTCGAGGCCATTGACGGCCGCAAGGGAATCGACGCCATCGCCCAGCTATGCCGGGAGAAGCTGAACGCCGATCCGTTCTCCGGTTACCTGTTCATTTTCCGGTCGCGGAGGGGAACGGCCATCAGAATCTTGCAGTACGATGGCCAAGGGTTCTGGCTGGCGACGAAGCGGTTGTCAAAAGGACGTTTCAAGTGGTGGCCGACCGGCGCCGAACCGGCGCGGACATTGCAGGCGCATCAG
>JAENWC010000527.1 GCA_016650235.1 Terriglobia bacterium | reverse complement strand
TGTAGGGGCGGACAAGCATGGCCGAGGCCGCCCGGTCGCCCACGAAGTCCTCCTTTTCCGCATCCCAGCGCAGTGTGCGGCCGCCGAGGCGCAAGGAAAGGTTGGCGAGGTGGCAGGAGGCCGCCGCATAGTGGCCATCCTCCACGGTCGCGTTCGGCTGCTTCCGTGACTTGACGCAATCCAGAAAATTGCGTTCGTGGAGATCCATTCCGCCATAGACGGTGGAGGCGGGGCCCATCTTGAGCGGCTGAATCCATGGCTCCGGCTTTCCCGGACGCGCCGATCCGGGCAGCGCGCCCTCCGGATTCTTGTTATCCGGGTAGATCTCATAGCCCTCGCGCGAGAGATTCATGCCACCTTTGGTTCCAAAAAACCAAAGAACCGGTATCCGCTGGCCGCCCACGCTCGCCTCGCGATAGCTGAACGCGGCCGTAGTACCCCCCGGAAATTCGAACAGCGAGTCCTGCGTATCGGGCACTTCGCCGTTGTCCGCCAGAACCCGGCGTCCGCCGAACGACACCACGGCCGTGGGACCCTTCGCCTGTAGCGCCCACAGAATGATGTCCATCTCGTGGGCTCCCATGTTGGTCTGTTGTCCCCCATCGGTATCCCAGAACCAGCGCGCCGTCTGCAACCGGAAGTTGTTCATTCCCCGGTTCGCGTTATGCGGATGCCGGGGTGCCGGACCGAGGAACAGATCCCAATCCAGCCCCGGCGGCGGCGGAGTGTCGGGCGGACTTCCCCAGCCAGGCACGATGTTGCGCACCGATCCCGAGCGGATGCTGGAGATCTTGCCTAGGTAGCCGCGCAGCAGGTCCGTGGCGGCCTTTTGATAGTGCGGCATCGAGCGCTGCTGGGTACCCACTTGCACCACACGCTTGTACCGGCGCGCAGCCTCAATCACCCAGCGCCCTTCCTTGACGAACACCGACATTGGTTTTTCGACGTAGACGTCCTTGCCTGCGGCGCAGGCCATGATTGTCATCAGCGCGTGCCAGTGGGGAGGAGTACAGATGAACACGGCCTGGATGTCCTTGTCCTCGAGCACCCGGCGAAAATCCTGGTAGGCTTTGGCCTTCGGATTGAAATCGGCGACGTACTTTTCTGCCCTGGGCATGTAGGCATCGCACATTGCGACGAGGTCGACATCTGGCAAAGGCTTGAGATGCGTAAGGTGGTGCCCGGCGATTATGCCGCAGCCGATGCACCCTACTTGCACGCGCTCATTGGCGCCCATGACCCGCTGGTAGGATGCGGCGGTGAGCGCTCCCGCGAAGGTTCGACGGGTCGAGGAAATGGATGTGACTTCATCCAGCCCTTTTGCGGACTGTGAAACAATCGCCCTCGGGCTAGCATCTTCGCGCATCTTCTTCCTCCTGAAGTTAGGATATAGCCGATTACCCTTCCATTCCGCTGGCGCGGAGCAGCGTTTCCTGGACCAGCAGGTCTTCCTCAGGCGTGATCGGCAACTTCCGCTCGCCGCGTACCGCAGCCGCCAGCTCCACAAAATCGTCCACATAGCGGGTGTAGGAATACGAGAGCGTCTGTGCGCCCGCCTTGTAGGGCCCCGAGGCCGAGTTCAGGTCGATGTGCAGCGAGGGCGGCTCAATGGGCCGCACAACGGCCGTCCCCTCCGTGCCTACGAACTCCAGCGTCCGGTGCGTATTGGACCGGGGTTGCATCGACGCACTGCTGAATGTGCCCATCGCCCGGCGCCACTCGAACACGGCCAGGGTGTTATCCATGAGGCTGTCTTGCGCGCGGCTGCCCTTGCGCAGGTAGGGCGTGACACGCTCCGGCCGGCCCATCAGCCGAACGATCGGATCGATCATGTGGCCGGCCAAGTCGAACATCTGGCCGCCCTTGAACCGCGCCTCCGCCTTGCGCATATCAGCGCCGAGCTGGGTATTCATCGTGCCGCGCACGAAGAAAATCTCGCCTAGCCAGCCCGCCCGCGCCGCTTCCAGCGCGGCGTTGATCCCCGGATTGTGCCGCCACATGTAGCCGATCTGGTACAGCAGTTTCTTGCGCGCGGCCACCTCCTGCGCGGCGCGGAATTCTTCCATGTTGATGGCCGGCTGCTTCTCCCAGTGGATGTGCTTGCCCGCCTCCAGGGCCGCCTTCGCCCCCGCGGCGTGCTCCGGGATGTCCGATTCCACAGCAACCACTGGGATAGTGGGGTCTTCCAGAACCTGCGCCCGTGTCAGCGCGGTCACCCCCGCCTTCGCGTATCGGGCCATCACGGCGGGATCCGGTTCGTAGACGCCAACGAGTTCCCAATCGGGCGACTTAAGCGTGATGAACACTTTGGCGCTGGCGTGCGGATGGCTGGCGCCCAGGAACGCGATGCGAATCCGCTGCCCGCCCTGTGGCGCCATCATCGCTGCGCCGCCCAGAACGAACTCTCTTCTATGCATGGTTTCCTTTGAACTTCGAACGGCGTCCCGCGAAGCAGCCGTATGCAGGAATGCTATCCATGAGTGTGCTCCGTGTCAATAGGAAAATTCTTTGGAAAATTCATTGACACAGGTTAGGGCCAGGTTCGCCGGAGAGCGGACACGCCGGGGGGCCGCGGCGTCAGATTGTAACCGGAAGCTACTTTCGGCCGGCTGAACGGTTCAGGATAGCTTCCGGGTGCGTCAAATACATTTCCTACCCGTCACGGTATGGTGGTGGCTGCAAGCAGGATTTCCCTCACTTCAACGGGTAGGGGTGACGTCAAAGCCTGTCCGTCAACGGTTGCAGCGGAATCGTGACGCGATACAGCGGTTGGCCGTCGGGTGCAAGCAAGTCGAAACGTCCGCCGATGCTGGGCGGTCCGTTTTGGCCGCCGAGAAAAGTCGACGAGCGTTCGCGCACGGAGCCCTCATTGCCGAGGCCGGTCCAGGTCCCGGATTCGAGGCGCGTTGGCGGGGTCACTCGGAAATGTAGTTCAACTGTCATGTGGCCGGAGCCGTCGCTGTAGACTGCCTTCAGGTCGAGGCGATCACCGTTGCGAGTTCCTTTCAGCGACGTGAGCGTGAATTGCGAAACATCCTGTCCGCCGCCGAGATCCTCAACAGGTTTGGCAGGCTGCCTGGCGCAGGCGTGCAGGATCATGATGCACGCCACCGCGACAATCGGTGATCGCAAGTCCATCTCTTCAGTCTACGTCTCTTGTTTCGGCGGCTTGGCGGCGTCGATCCTGGCAGATTGGCCCGGTGGGAGCGTGAGTGGGAACCGGCGCGCTTCTGGAGAGCGTGCAGCGCAGCTATAACTCAACTCAGCATGATTCGAACGTTGGGGCCGAGCCGGGAGGACACCGTCCCGGCATGGCGTTAACCCCGCGACTTGGCTCGATGGGGCACAATAGAGGTGAATAGAGTATGAAACTCGTGAACAGGGTATATCCGATTCGGATGTAGGAAAATCCCCGCCAGTTGGAGGCCTCAATGACTCGCCTGCAATCGTCCGTCTGTTCTGTAATACTTGCCGCCGCACTCGCCCTCACGGCGGCCGGCCAGCAGCAGATTCAACCGCCCATGCCTAAGCCTCGCACCCCGCGGCCACCTCCTGCGCAGATGGCGCCGCAGACCGTGCCCGACCGGGTGAAGTTGTTCATTCCCTACCATGAGTACTCCAAACAAGACAACGAGCGGATCCTCAAGATGTACGAGTTCCTCCGCGTTTCTGACGTCTCGGACGGAATGGACGTGGCCGGCCTCACCGACGCCGGCCTTGTAGATCCGGAAATCAAGACGCTCTGGCGCGATACGGAGGGCTTCAGCCATCGCATCGTCGGGATCGCTGTCACTGCCCGCTACGTGCCGACCAACAAACGCGTCCACAAAATGGACCAGGCCGAAATCGGCCGATGGTACTCCAACGTGACCACCGAGACCTTCATGGAGGCGCTGTTTCCCGGATGCATCCTGGTGATCGACGCCGAGGGCGACGGCGAGTCGCGCAGCATCGGCTCGACCAACATCCGGAGTTGGCAGCGACTCGGGATGCGTGGCGTTATCACCAGTGGAGGCCTGGCCGACAGCGACGAGATCATTCACCACAAAGTACCGGCCTACTACAAACGACTCGCTCGCGGCATCCGGCCCGGCCGGAACGAACTTGAGTCAGTGAACCGTCCCATCAACCTGGGCGGTGTGCTGGTCCGGCCGGGGGATGTGGTGGTTGCGGACGGCGACGGCGTCGTCGTCGTGCCTCGCGAGCATGCCGAGGACGTCGCTAAGGCGTCGATGCAATTCCTCGACAACGTCGGGCTGGAGCGCATGAAGAAGGCCATCGGTGAAACCAAGCTACCGCCATCTCAATAGCCTGGACGCTGCCGAGCGAACGGGGTTCCTCGCAGTCGACTGTTACAGCGGCGAAGGTGGTGCACCGGGCTTGGACTGAGAGCGGAGCTACCGTGTTGGGGGTCAGTCCGAGTGCCCGGCAGAGCGGGGAGTTTATGGGAAAGGTGATGGGATTTATGTGCGGATGCTGGGGCGGCTCCGAAGGGGGATGGGAACCGGTTGCCGGTGAAGTTGAGGAATGGATCTCGTACTGTGGGGCTGCCTGGTGTGGAGGCGACTGTGCGGGGGTTTTCGGCGGTGTCACTCGTGGTGTTTGATCCGGCGGCGGTGCGGGATATG
>JAENWC010000526.1 GCA_016650235.1 Terriglobia bacterium | reverse complement strand
TGGCGTTCTTTGCGTCTTTGCGAGAGAGTGTGTTTTCAACAACTTGTGCGCGTGTTCCTTAAAAGAACTGTCAGACGGAGGCCGCCGTGGCTTGCTCCGGCTCGGCCGTGAGCGGGCCCGCTCCGGCCGCTCTGCGAACCTGATTGATCACGTACATCTGCTCTTCGAGACTGAGGGAACTCGAGCTCGGCAGGCAGATGCCGCGCCGGAAGAGGTCCTCGGCGACCTCTCCACCGTATTGCTCCGCCCGGGCGTAGAGCGGCTGCAAGTGCATCGGTTTCCACACCGGACGGCTTTCTATATTCGCGGCGTCGAGTGCTTGAATGAGTTCGTCGCGCGAGCACCCGAACTTCTGCTCGTCGATCAGGAAGCAACTCAGCCAGTTGGTGTGCAATCCGTACGATGCCTGCGGCATCAGGCTGATGCCGGCGAAGCCCGCAAAGGCATCGCGATAGCGGAACGCGATGGCCCGGCGCTGCTGTACGCGCAGGTCCAGAACTTCCAGTTGCCCCCTTCCGATCCCTGCCAGCACATTGCTCATGCGGTAGTTGTAACCAAGTTCGGAGTGCTCGTACGCGTTACCGGCGTCGCGGGCCTGCTGCGACCAGTGGCTCGCTTTCCCGATCCACCCCGCGTTGCTCGAGACCAGCATTCCACCGCCGGTGGTGGTGATGATCTTGTTTCCGTTGAAAGAGTAGACCCCAACGTCGCCGAGCGTCCCGGCCGGCTTCCCCTTATACAGCGTGCCGACCGCTTCGGCGGCATCTTCAATCACGGCCACTCCGTATTCGGCGCAGGCATGGAGGATTGGATCCATATCGGCGCTTTGGCCATAAAGGTGAACCACCACCAGCGCCTTGGGGAGGCGATTCACCGCCGCCCGCTCTCGCAGGGCGCGGGATAGGACATCGGGATCAAGGTTCCAGGTCGCCCGGTCGCTATCCACAAAGACCGGCACGCCGCCTTGGTAAACGATGGCATTGGCGGCGGCGACGAACGTCAAGGTGGAACAAAAGACCTCATCTCCGCGCCCGACGCCCGCCAACCGCAGCGCCAGGTGCAAGCCGGCCGTTCCACTGGCCGCGGCAACCGCCGGTAGGCCCACCCGCTCCGCAAACGCTCTCTCAAATGCCGCGATGTTCGGGCCAACCGTCGAGAGCCAGTTGGTGTCGAACGCCTGCCGCACGTAGGCCTGCTCGCTGCCACCCATGTGGGGAACGGAGAGGAGGATGCGACTGGATGCTGCGCACTCACTCATCGCAGCTCATTTTCCGCAGCGCCTCACTATCCTCGGCAGGGATGGCAAACAGATTCGGTCCAGCTTCCGCGAACTCACCGGGGTGGCTCACCCTTCGCCGTTTCTCATCGAACAAGAGATAATCTGCCCCGGCAAGTGTCTCAAAAACCCCTTCGGGTTCATTGGTAACCTCGATCATGATGCGGGGGCGCGCACCCGCCAGAATGTCCCCCATGCCCCGTAACACCAGAGACTCCGCACCTTCAACGTCAATCTTGGCGAACCTCGGTGCAACTCCCACCCTCCCCGCAAATGAATCCAAGGTCACGATCTCAACCGTAACCTCGCGCGTCTGGGCCCGAACTCCATGAGATTTCGCATTGGCGTCAACGGCGGAATAGCCAGGGATTATTGACCCATTTTGGCCCGTCAGGTCTTCGGCCCAGAAGGTAGTGAATCCGTTCTCCGCTCCAACGGCTAGCTCAACCAGGACTACATTTTTGTGCGTGGCCCGCTCGACATTTGCGCGGATGTACGGCAGATTCGAAGATCCGGGTTCGAAGGAAAAGACTCTCCCACCGGCACCCACCAGGCTCGCAAAATACAAGGCCATGTACCCGATGTGCCCGCCAACATCGAAGACTACATCTCCATCGCGGATGAGCCGGGCGCAGAGGGTCATGCTCTCTCTCTCTCTCTCTCTGCCGTGAAACCAGTAACCCTTGTGCCGAAAAGAATGCAAGACAATCCGTTCGCCAGTCCAGTGATGTCTGATGGTTATATCGCCTGGGTTCACCCGGCGGAAGAACGGAACCAGGGCGCGCCTTAAGGGCATGGCTTCGGCCAAATCTCTTATCATCCAATGCATTGAGTTGCTCGAGTGCGGGGAATGAAGAGTGGGATGCAGCCCATCTCGATTGTGTGGCTATAGCTGCGCAAGCACTTCAGGCAGCCCTGAGCAGTCGCCCATTTCTCGATCCGGAGTGATCTGAGGGTTTTCCAGCATGTAGTGCAACCCATCCGGGCGCCTCACGCGAACGGTGATCCATCCAAGCTGTTTCGGAGCCGCGAAATCTTTGAGCGGATTATCCGCGATGTACACGTAGACGCTTGCGGGCCGGCAGTGCTCTATCTGCTGGAAAGCTCTTGGGTGCGGTTTGCGAAATTCGCCTCCAAGCGCTTCCGTGAGCATGATCGGCTCCGCGAATGAACGTAGCCCGAGCGCTTCGGCCTTTCGGCTCTGGCTGGATAAGGGACCGTCGCTGATGACTGCAATCGACGCAATGCGGGAAATCACTTCCAGAGCTTCGGCGGCGTCCGGAGCAAGTGCGATAGAAGGCGTGTGGGTTCGATAAACCTCGACCAGGGCGGAAACAAGCTCGGGGTTGGCCATTCTGCCGGACTCGCACAGCACCTCATCGAATATCGACTTGCGCCTCCCAGCGGCAAACCTTCGCCAGCAGCGTTCACCGAAATCCTCGGTCTGAATCCACTTCGCGGCCCAGCGCCCCACCGCCTCAAACCCGCTGCGGACATAATCGCGTTCCAGATACAGCGTGTCGTCGATGTCGAAGACAGCGCAGACGGTGCGCTTCATGTTCGAACCATGCTGCCGGAAACGAAAACGGCCTCGTCGTAACGAAGCATTGCAAGGTCATCTATCCAGTCGTCGCAATACGACAAGCGTTTCCCGTCTAGTTCGGCGAGCAGCCAATCCGTAAACCGGCCGCCAGCGCGGTGGGCCAAAGGGTATCCACCGCCGAAACGGGCGTTTACCTCAATAATCCGGACTGTGCCGGATTCGTCCATGAAGCATTGAATGTTCAGAGGACCGTACGCCCCAGGCAACGCTTCGGCCACCGCTCGGGCAAGATCAATCAGCCGGCAATCCTTGACAGTGATTCCCTTCGAGACCTCACCGGCTCTGACCTCCATCCGCCAGTGCGGAATGGCGCAGATACATTCGCCCGACCGATTCACATAGACATTGATTGTGAATTCCCGGCCCGCAGCAATCTCTTGGACAATACAGCCGTCGCTCGTCTGCGCCAGGGCCTCTAGTTCGAGCCGTGTCTGTATGCGTCGCACGCCTATGGAAGCGCTGCCATTATATGGCTTGACGATGAGCGGGAGGGGCCAGCCGGAAGGGTCGAGCAAGGCCGAATGGAGATCCGTTTGCCGAACCGTGGGAAAACCACTCGCAACCAGCCATTCGTGCGTCGCGAGCTTGTTGCAGCAGATTTGCACGGCAGGAAGGTCGGAAATGCACACCGTGACACCAATTCTGGCGAACTTCTCAGACGCTGCCGCATAAACGGCAAGCTCAGTATCAATAGTTGGAATTATAAGACCAATTCCATGCTTCGCACAGAGCCGCAGCACGGTGTTTAAGAACTCAGGATCAGTGCAGCGGGGAACCCGCGATCCGCGCTCAGCAACGAAGGTGGCCGGTGCACTGGATCCAACATCGATGGTGGTCACCGCCCTGTTGACGCCGCTCCTCGCGATAGAATCGCGGACACACATGAGCAAGCCAACCCTTCGACCTGCAGATGAAATTAAAATGTCTCCGTTGCCCATGGCCTATTTGGCGCCAGCTTCCGATGCTTGCGATCCAACAAACTCCGGCATTGTGGCGTGGCCCGCCTGGCTGATTCCATCTCGCCGCAGCACTCGCAACACCGTCAGCCAGAGAATCTTGGCATCCAGCCAAACGTTCCAGTGATCCACGTACCACACGTCCAGCTCGAATTTCTGCTCCCAAGTGAGGCTGTTGCGTCCGTTCACCTGCACCCACCCCGTAATACCAGGCTTCACCTCATGACGGCGTCGTTGGAACGCCGTGTATCTGGGCAAGTATTCGGGGAGCAGCGGGCGAGGCCCGACTAGGCTCATATCCCCCTTGAGTACGTTCCAGAGTTGCGGCAACTCATCCAGACTCGTGCTACGAAGGAACCTTCCCAAGGTCGTCAGCCTCTGTTCGTCGGCCAGCAATTTTCCAGTCCGATCGCGGACGTCGGTCATGGTGCGGAATTTGTAAAGCGGGAATATGCGCTCATTCATGCCAACTCGCGGTTGCATGAATACTGGGGCGGCCCCTAGGGTGAAACGGACCACTACTGCGATCGCACCTAGCAGCGGAGCGAGAACAATCAACGCGCCGCCGGAGACAATCAAGTCAAAGAGTCTCTGCACACATCACCTTGCGGACTTACCCCTACCACGGAGCCGTAGAAATCAAGCAGCGCGGATGTCACCAGCTCCTTCGAAAAATCTCGGTGCGCTCGCAACCGTGCATTTGTTCCCATCATCGTGCGGAATTCTTGGTCGTCCATCATCTGCTTCAACTTCGATTGAAGGTCGGCCACGTCGCCAGCAGCGTGCAGAAGACCGGTTACACCCGATTCAATCGCGTCGGTGATTCCGTAAATGTTCGAAGCCACAGCCGGAATGCCCACCGCTGCCGCCTCGATGATCACGCTGCCAAAGCCTTCACGGTAACTCGGCAGACATAGCACGTCTGCCGCGGCCATGTATTCCTGCGGCGCGGTCACGCAACCAACCAGGCGGAGCCTGTCGGCAACTGACGAGCAAATCCTCTGAATGTGGGGCCGAAGACCCTCCTCATCGGGGCCCACAATGAGCAGCCAAACTTTGCCGTAATCAGTGCCCAAGCGTACGAAAGCCTGCGCAAAGTCCATAACGCCCTTGTCAACCTTGATCCTCCCCACGAAGAGGAAGACAACGGCGTCGTCCGGGATGGCCTCCTGCTGTCGGATCCTTCGTCGTGCCTCGGGATTGGGGCGGAACCGGAACGTATCTACGCCGCAAATGGAGCCGTTGGCCAGGACCCTGGACTTCTTGGCAGACACAACCCCTGCGCCCACGAGAAAATCGCGCTGCGAGGGACTGTCTACCAGAACGTGAGTTGCCGTGCGAGCGAGCAACTTGTCCATGGTCTTGAGCACAAACTTGGTAAGGCCGCTGCGGGTAACCCATACCTGCCCAGTAAAAGTGTGGATCCTCACTGGAATCCGAGCTATGGCACCCGAGACACTTGCCAGCAAGCCTGCCTTAGGTGTTACAGAGTGAACAACGTCGAAGCGGCCCCGTCTCAGGAGCCCAATGAGGATGCACAAACACGCCAAATCCTTGAAAGGTGAGACACTTCGTAGAACAGGCGCATACATGACAGCCACATCCAGCCCCTGTCGCCTCAAATGCTCCTTGTCATGTGAATTCGCTACCAGGGTCACGTCATAGACGCGCGACATAGCCGAGATGTGCCCAAGTAGGAAGGCGTCCGCGGTCCTAATGCTCGAAATGACTATACACAACCGCTTCCGTACCTTCCCCGGGCCACTTTCCTGACCCATACACCTGTCGTTTGTTGCGCACATTCGAACACAGCAAGGCCGACCACGCCGGCCCTCACTCAGCTAAGATCTGCCACCCTCTGCACCGCTCTCTACCGGCCACTCCCAGCCGAGTGTCTTCTCCCACTGCCACATTGCGTCATAGCGCCGTCCCCCCCTCAGACCTCCCGGGGTCGACGCCACCCCACACTGTCCACCACCGTGCGACTTCGTCATTACTCAGCGGTCTGGCTCTGTGTCTCAGTATCTTGTAGTTCAACCCACTCGCTATCGCCAAACAATCAATACAGATCTTCCCCACTTGAGAAATCAACAGAATAGCCGAGGGCAAAACCCCAAACGCGGGATAGAAGCGTTTTGCCCCCTTAAAGTAGCATGCCCTATAGTTTACCTGTTTACGAAGAGATAACTTCTCTTCACGGTAGCCCAAAAGCACTTCACTCAGGACGTGAATCTTGAACAGTCTACCCGTCCGAAGAAGAAGACACTGATCACTTCCTGCCAGGGCCGTCTCATCGTACTGATTATCCCTGAACCAAGCAGTTCGCCCAAAGAAAGTTGGATGCCCCACCGGTATAGATCTCATCAGACTGGGTCGGCACTCCTCGTCCGCCGCAGTTCCTCGCTTCCCAATTGGCACGCCTTCCTTGCCAAACACGAGCATTGCGGATCCTACAATAGCCACCGCCGGATTCTGCTGCAAGTACGCGATCTGCACCCCTAGCCGCTCCGGGTAAGCCACATCATCGCCGTCCATCCGAGCAAAGAACTCTCCTCTGCTCAACTTGATAATCTCGTTAAGCCGTGCTGCCATCCCCCGCCTGCGGCCACCGTCGATGCATACTATCCGATCGTCCGAGAACCGTCTGACGATGTCCAATGTGCCGTCCGTTGAGCCATCATCTAATACGATTAACTCCCAGTTAGCGTAGTGTTGCCTGAGCAGTGAACGTACCGCCGTCCCAACGGTTGCGGCACAATTGAACACGGGCATAGCAATGCTTATAAGTGGAAAATCAGACATGGAGCATATCCTTACCAGGGCCTTGATTCGACCTGAGCACCACTGAAATGCAGCCAAACGACTTTGATGCGGGAGGTATTGCCGATAATTGCCGATCTTAAACCGACACTTGATCGCTGTGACCACTCCGGGCGCAACCGTATCCCATTGAAAGGTTCATCCGGATTCGCGAGCTCGCCGATTGTGCAACTCACTACCAGCCACGGTCATCTAAGGGCACAGCGGGTCCCGAGTGCTATTTGGCTTAAAGAGGTGAGTATTAACGCCTTAGAGGCAATGCTGCGGCGTAGAGGCTCGCTAAATCAGTAACGCACTGCCGAATGTCGAAGCGGTTCAGAAAGCGAAGCGTCGAGCACATTGGGACGTGGCCGTTGCAGCCTAGGGCAGGCAGTCGCTCGACGACGGCGGTTGCAGCCTCTTCAACGGCGGGCGCTGCGAACAGGTAGTTCCCCGGTGTATCGGCGAGCGCCTCGCGAGTGCCGGGGAGATCAGTCGCGACGATAGGTAGACCAGCAGCCTGAGCCTCCATCAGAACTAAGGGAAGGCCCTCGTTTCTAGAGGGAAGGAGAAAGACGTCCATGGCAGCATACATTCGATGTACATCGGAGCGAGACCCGAAGAAAAAGAACCTCGGGCCTAGCCCTTGCGCTTTCGCTGTAGCTCGGATCGTTTCTAAGAGTGGGCCGTCCCCAACCAGCAGGAAACATGCTTCTGGACGGTAGTGGTTGATGATGCGGGCAATGCTGACAAAGCCCTCATGATTTTTTTGAGGGCTAAATCGGCCCACGTGCCCGACGACAGGCGCGTCAACTGGAATTCCGAGTTCGTGCCGAACTTCCCGGCACTCCACGGGCGCCTGGAACCGCTTCAAGTCAATGCCACAGTACAGCACCCGGAACCTTGGGTCTAGCGCCCATGCCCTACCGAATAGCGCTACGGCAGCCGCATGTGAGCAAGCCAGGCCATGGGTAGCGTAGCGGGCAATCCATCCCCGCATGAGGTGACGGTAGCCGCGCCGAATGCACGTATCGTCCTGCCCGTCCGCAGTGTTGTGCGCATGAGCAATGCGGACAGGGACGGCCTCCTTCGCTGCGAGCCTGAGCACCAGCCCACTGAAATGGTGCATATGGCTGTGCACAACGTCGTACCTCCCCTCGCGAACTACGGACCTGAACCGCTGGCTAAAGCGATGCAGGTTACGTCCGAGACCGCAGTGGACAATCTGCCCCCCGATCGCCTCTACCTCCTCAGAGTACGCGCTAGGTTCCTCAGCAAAGACACAGAAGTGTAAGTTGAATCGGCGCCTATCGATGGTCCGAAGCACATTGACGAGCCACGATTCTGTGCCACCACGGTTTAGGGCGCCCACAACCTCCAAAACCCTCACGGGCTGCTCCTCGACTTTGGTCAGCCCACTCATACGGACACCTTCGAAACGCGAGGCGAAGGACTAACAGGCTTTCTCTTGGGGCCGCGCCGGCCCAACAGATTCCACCGAGAGTGAACTGGCCAAACAGCTTGCCGCAGACAGCTTCCAGGCCCGCCCTCAACAAGGGCAAGGCACGTCGCAACGCTCGCAAAGCCAATCAGGTTTGGTGACTGAACGTACACTTCGGTTAGTGCAGCCAACGATAAGGTAACCAGAGCAACTAACGGCCCGCTGCCTAACCAAGACATTCGCACGCCAAAGCACGCCCCCACTGCCACACGAGCCACCGCCAACCACAACATAAGCCCTACCACACCGACTTCTACGGCGAACTGCACATACTGGTTGTGAGCACCTGTCGAGAAAGTGACATCATCGGCGTAGAACTTGGCATAGAAACCTCGGCCCAGAATTGGACTGCGGGAAACGTCAGCAAGTGATTCCAGCGGAGCCCGGGTGCGCGAACCCAAGTCGATTCCCCATAACTCATCACCCCTGGCCATGGATGTGGACAGCCTGTCTAGCCCTGACAAAGGCCTCTCGAATTCCGGCTGCAACCAGAACCAGCACAGCACTAGGCTCACGCCAACTACCAGACTCCGCCACTGTCGGTACATTAGGACCGACAACACAAAGCCCGCGCACACCATCCCAACTCTTGAACCACTAATGCTGATGCCTGTCGCTAGCAATATGCACACCGCGGCTCTAAACGCCACAAGCCGTCGCGAAGTCCGTGCGCGGTCACCCAGGACTAGTGCCATACTAAGCGCGAAAAGTATGGCAGTACCGTTCCTGCCTTGTGTTGAGGCGGCTACTGATACGTACTGGCTAGAATCCGTCAGGGCCACAATGCCGCGTGTTTCGGGGTACATGTAATACTCTGCTATCATCGACAACGCGTAGCAAGATATTGACGCAATTAGCCCATAGAAGTATAGCCTTCGGTGCCGCCGACGGATTCGGAATGCGACCACTCCGATGCTTGCGTAGCAGGACCACTTTATGGTCCGCATTGCCATCGACAGAAAGGCCCCGTCGCCATACCGGACCCAGCCATAAGCGTTCGCAAGCCAAACCCAAGCCAAGAACAGGAGAAGCACGTCTAGCAGTCGCATTCCACGACCACCGACCATTTCCCAATGCCTCGCCAGGATCCCTGTGCCCAGAAGGAAGAAAAGAAACAAATCCCCAATCGACAGCATGTCACTAGAACCAAGATGGCGCGTCGAAAACGACAAAGCGGCGCCGGTCAGTAGACCTGCGACACCCGCGTTGTACGCCGCGGGCCCGCCTGCCTTTTCAACAGCCCTTGCGTCACGACGTGCAAAATGTTCGGCCATCCTAAGGTCCGCGTCAGACGGTTGCTGTTTCATCGCCGAGCAAGACCCGTTCATATGCTTCCAGGAAAGCTGAGTACGAATATTGTCGGGGAATCTCCGTGGCGTGCCTTTCTTTCAGGTCTCTTGAAACCATCAATCGCGACTCCAGCGCGAAAGCCAGCGCCTGGCAATTGCCCATCGTGTAGAGCGCCACGGTCGGGAGATGTGCCGCTACCTCCACGTGGCCCGGTATGTCACTGGCCACTACCAGGCAGCCGGAGACGTGAGCCTCCAGCAGGTTTAGGGGACAACCTTCATAACGCGATGTCGCCGCAACCACATGTGCCCGTCGGTAGAGCGGTCTCGCGTCGGCGTGACCTATAAAAGACGCCGACTCGTGGAGCCCGAGCTGCTCTGCGTACCTCTGTACCTCGCTGCGTGTCACGCCGTCGCCGACAAATGTCACGTTAGCCTTGAAGCCTCGGTCCCGTAGGTGCGCCAGGGCGGCAATTGTCTCTTTTTGGTTCTTCACTGCGTAGAAATTGCCGACCTGCAAGACGTCGATGTCTTTTCTTTGGTTCGTGATCGAAACCCCACAGTCCGGAATTGCATTTCTAATGATCGTCCGGAATCGCCCAATTCTGCCACCATTTGACATGCAATCGTCGGCAACGTGCCGTGCGACGTACACTACGTAGGATGCTCGTAGTACCGCCCGGCCCTCCCAGGCGGCTCGCCAGGATTTCAACCGTGAGTAACCCATATAACCGTCGTCAAATGAATGGACCGTGCGGACATGGCGAACGCCGGTGACTGATCTCAATGCCATACTGCGGTCGACCACGGCGGAGTGGCTATGGACGACATCAATTTGGTGCTCCCTGCAAAGAGTTTCTAGCGCCCGCGCCGTAATGAGTACTGGTCTGAGACCTGACAGGCCCCTGAGACCAATGGAGCGTACAGCACCTTGGCGCTCGGCCTTCAATAGAGAAAGACGTAACACTGAGTGACCTCTGCTCTGTAACCCAGTGGTCAAGTCGTCGGCAACACGCTCTATGCCTCCGAAGCCAGCTCTGTCAGAAACCTCAATCACACGCATTTCAAGAGAGAGTATCTAAGTAGTCCATGAAAGGCTCAAGCGTGTTAAGGAATGATATCTGTTGCCTCACTCGCAGAATTGCGTTAAATCGTGTTTCCCGAGCAGACTCAGAACTTCCCAGAAGTTCCAGAAACCATTTCATGCCTTCCTTAGAGACGTTGCCAGTTGAAGTGTCCAACACATGACCCGACGCAGGGTAGCGTTTAACTAGACGAGCCACCGCCTTCAAGCCATCCGTTGTCAGGACCGGTACGCCAGCTGACCAGAACTCGTCCGTCTTGTTTGGGAAGGCCGCCCTGTTAGTGGCGTTGTCATCTCGGAGCAGGAGGCCAACATCTCCTGCCGCGAGGACGGCTGGGTATGAGTCGGTTTCAAAATTCTGTACAATTACCCGGTCACGGACGCTTTTGGCTTGGCCCGCCAGTAAGGTTGAAGCCAAATCGACCTTTCGCGTGGCAAGAAGCAGACGGGCGGGAACCCCATCCTGCAGTAACGAACGGAGTAGCGCAAGCATAGGCGTTGGGTGCTGATATAGCCCCAATCCGCCAGAATGCACTAGCAGAAGTTCGTTGCAGCCGATACCAAGCACATCCCGCCACTTGCTTCGCGCTTGCAGCACACAGTCCCACGTAGGCCGACAAAGGCACGCGCAGGGAACTACAAATGTCTCATGGACCGACGCGATGCGCTTGTATTCCTCCGCGAGGCCTTCTGTGACGACCAATGCGGCTGCGGCCCTGCTGTGCCAGCGGCGGGCCCTTAGCAGTTGCCGCGGAAAGCTGAATAGGCGTCCTCGGAACCCTCCATAATCCCAGGGTTCAATCAATGATCCGTGGATGTCAAGCACCGTATGGTACCGCTTCACCACTTCTCTCAAGAGCCCAGGAGTGCACTCTGCACCGCTGAGCACGACTACGTCGGGGCGGAACTCGTCAAGCACCGGTAGACAGTCCCAGACGAGGGCCGCAGGCCACCGGTGGCGGTTGCAGGTGATTACCCTAATAGGGTACTCCGCACCTGCCAAATGCCCTCCTACTCTAGTCCCTTCGGGCAACCCACATAGCATCAGCACCTGGCATCCCAGCCGAACAAGTGCAATATTCCGAGAGTGGATCAGGTTCCACTCACCTCCCGTCTCAGATAGGCCCGGGCGGCTGCTTACGAAGGCTAACTTAGTTCTGAACAAAGCAGGTGACACTTAAACGTGATTGGCGTGGTACGGCGGAGAGACGGGGCCAGGGGACGACGTGCCGTCGGGACGGCATGGCAACCGTCACACTTCGTCAGCGCACCAGGCCCTTCCGCGCGAGGATCAGATCCTCAAGACCGGGCATACGCTCCTTCGGCGGGGAAACCCCGAAGTGGGAACAGAGTCTGGTTGTGTCTGCGACGAAACGGCCAACTTCGAGCGGGTTAGAGTGCCTGCATACTGTAGCGCCAAATGACCCTGCGAGGTTTAAAATGAGCTGGGCGACGTCCTTTATTGTGATTCCAATGCCGCTGCCTATGTTGACTGGTTCCGACAGGTATACGCCAAAACAAGCTTTGCATAGGACTTCTGTGACTGTGTCGACGTGAATGAAGTCGAGAATCTGGTCGCCGCCGTTGAGAATGAGCGGCTTCCCCTGGATGGCGTTATCGATGAAAACCGGGATCACTCGACCTTGATCACGTGAGCCGTAGACATTTGCCAAACGGAGCACAACGGCATGAAGACCACGGGCCGCAAATGCACGGCAGTAGACCTCACCGGCCAGTTTGCTTGCACCATAGGCGTTCTTAGGTTCCAGTGGAGTAGTTTCTGAGACAGGCATGGCCTTCGGTTCGCCGTAGACCTCACGGGAAGAAGCAAAGACAACGCGACCCACGTGGGCCTGTTCAGCAGCACGGAGGACATTAAAGGTTCCAGCTACGTTCGTAGTGAAGGAGTATTCGAGGTCTCTGTCTGCCCCCAGAACGTTTGATTGGGCTGCGAAATGCATAACTGCATCCTTACCTGGCATCAGCCGGCAGAGGAGTTCGCTGTCCCGAATATCGCCCTCTACGAACCGGATCTGGTTCCAGGACTGCCTGAGATTCTCAGTTGAGCCGGAGTGGAGGTTGTCGAGGACGAAGACCTCCACTCCGGTGTCGCTCACGAGGCGATCAACCAAATGGCTACCTATGAAACCAGCACCGCCTGTTACTAGAATGCGCATCGGATTCGGTTACTCAACTGTTCGGGACAGACGTACCGGTATAGCCTGATTCCACTCCTGTGCAAAAAGGGGCATATCCGCTTCGTCAAAGCCGAGTCCGGCTCGCCAATACCGGCGGTGATCGCAAGCCGCCTGCAGAACGTTTTATGCAGATGCAGAGTACGTTAGGTGCGGCCCCTCATGCAAGCGCATCGCCGCTTCATAGAGTCCTCGTTGTACCTGCTGCGGTTTTGAGAATCGCAAAAAGGTGGTACGTGCCCATGGTCCTCTCCGGCGTATCGCTCCGAGACATATCGGTAAAAGTCCGACGAAGCACTCTGGCTGCCGAGCCTAACGGGGTCCAGGAAACAGCAGCACGCGCTTCCTGAAGGCGCGTCCTGAGCCAGGAAGGCGCCCTGGGTTTCTGGTCGATCCCAGCCAAGCCCGGAAACCCGGTTGTCTCGAGATGCTCCACAGTCAGACCCAGCACTCCCGCAAGCAGCAGCATGGTTCGCGTCGACAGGTATTGGAGGTGCTCCAGATCTACGCGAAAGCCTACCCACTCCCTAGCACACACGAGGTCCGTGCCGGCGGCTCCGCCGTTTGGCGTCCAGATGGCAAGCACTCCCCCAGGACGCAGGGCCTTGACTGCGGTAACCAAGAGTTCGGCCGGGGCGTCGAGGTGCTCCACCACATCATTTAGCACGATCACATCGACCGGCCCAGTCTGCACCAGGCACTGCGAAAGGTCCTCATAGACGAGCAAGCCGAGGTACCGCCTCGCGAACTCTCGGGCTTCCTTCGAGATCTCAACTCCGAAAACCTCGGCACTCGTCGCCTGCATCGAGAGCAGAAAGCCGCCAAGACCGCACCCCACGTCCACCACACGTTTCGCGCGCAGAGAGCCGACGATGGCGGCCAAGCGGATTATGCGAAGGTCTGTGCGGGCGTTTACGCCAGCAGCCCGCATCATGAACTTGGCGGTTCGGGCGTCAAGCCGCGCCGGGCGAAAGGCGTCATAATAGTCCTGATAGAAATGCTCCAACTTCTCACGCGCTGGGATTGAAGCCACGTACCAAACGGAACACACATTGCAGTAAGCAACAGGCAGGTCATCGGGGCGCCGCAAAACCACTCGGCTCTGTGACCCACAAAACGGGCATGACCGGGATTCCAGATCCTCCGGCGCCCAGCGGGGAATCCGGTAATCGAGCGGCGGTAGCTTGGGGAGCACTGCCTGCTCAGCTAAAGTCGTCGATGGGTCCATCATGCGAACTCCAACCGGGAGAGGCGACGGCGAAGGTACAACGCTTGCCACACCGTATGGG